>JBIJDL010000362.1:0-6683 GCA_044344195.1 Candidatus Hydrogenedentales bacterium | reverse complement strand
GTCAACATATTTTTCACCGCAAACGAGATTCGGAGTCAGACTCCTAGGACGATGTGGCGACAAGGTGGCCAAAAATGGCACTCTGATTATTTGTCACTGTTCAACTCCCGGAGCCAATTACTCGTGAACCTAGTCATCTGCCTACTCGCCCTCATCGGCGGCCCCGAAGCCCTCCCCGCAATTGCGGAGCTTCCTGATCCCTTCCGATTTGTTGATGGGCGGCGTGTTACATCGCCGGAAGAGTGGCCCGCACGTCGTGGGGAGATGTTGGGGCTGCTTTTGACATACGAGTATGGCCACGTGCCCCCTGCACCAGGGAATGTGACGCTGGACGCGGTGCTGGAGACGGGTACGCGCTTTGAAGGGGCTTCCACGTTTCAGTCCTTGCGGATTAAATTCGGCCCCGAGCAGTCCCTGAGCACGACGCTGCATCTGCATCTTCCCACGACGGCTTCGGGGCCGCTACCGCTGATTCTGCGCTTCGGTCTCGGCGGTGAGCATGCCCCGGCGGCGAACGCGGCGGGCTTTGCCTTTGCCTGCCTCGACCAGACCAGTCTCGACCCCGACACGGAAGGCTACGACGAAGCGGGTCCGGCGCAATTGGCGTATCCCGAGTGCGACTGGGGCAGCGTCGCCGTGTGGGCCTGGGGGGCATCGCGCGCGCTGGATTATCTGGTCACGCTACCGGAGATCAACACGAAACAGACGGTGATCACGGGGCATTCGCGGACGGGCAAGGCGGCGCTACTGGCGGGCGCGCTGGATGAGCGCTTCGCGTTTGTGGTGCCCAATGGCTCGGGGGCCGGTGGCGCGGCGGTGTTCCGCCACGCGCCGAAAGGCGTTGAGACGCTCAAGCTCATCACCGAGTCCGCTCGCTTCAAGAGCTGGTTTCAGGCGGACTTCGGCCAGTTTGGCGATGCCTTGGAGCGGCTGCCGTTTGATCAGCATTTTCTGCGGGCGATCATTGCGCCCCGCGTAGTGCTGTCCACCGACGCCTACGGCGATCAATGGGCCAATCCGGAGGGCACGCAACTTGGCTGGATGGCGGCGCAGCCGGTTTATGCGTACCTTGGCGTTCCGGAGCGTAATCTGATACACGTTCGCGCGGGCGGTCACGATCAACTGACGGAGGACTTCGCGGTGCTGCTGGAAGTTGCCCGGGCCCATTTCGGTGGGACGGAATTGTCGGCGAAGCTCAGCATTGCGCCCTTTCCCGCGCTTCCGCCCCTGTTTTCGTGGGGTTACCCCATCCCTGATGCATATTGACTATTGAAATTCTTAATGGATTAATCATTGACACTGCCTATTCAAAAAAGGCAGCCTGTAGCCTTGGGAGGTCAGGGCCCGTCGCCTTTTCGGTTTTGGCTCACGTCGAAACTGATTGCCGCCAGCCCCTGTCCAAGGTAGCGGAACGAACCGCAGCAGCGGAAGGAGAGCATGCATGAGTGAAGTGGAATACAGCCCGGGACTGGCCGGGGTTATTGCCGGCGAGACCACGATTGGCGTTGTGACCAACGGGAAACTGCTCTATCGGGGTTACACGATCCAGGAACTGGCTGAAAAGGTCTGCTTCGAAGAGACGGCGCACCTGCTTCTATTCGGCGAGCTGCCCACGACGCCTGAACTGGAGGTCTTGAAGAGTTCCCTGGACCACTATCGCCCGCTGCCCGAGCCGGTGCTGCGGGCGCTGCGCGATATACCGGCGGAACACTCCATGATGGATGTGCTCCGCAGCATGGTGTCGTTTACGGGCCATTTTGACCCGATCTCGGGTGATGACGAAGCGGCGGACCGGCAGCGGGGCCTGTGGCTGACGGCGCAAATCGCGGGGATTATCGCGGCGCGTTTCCGGCTGCTGAACGGCAAGGAGCCGATTGCACCGAAGCCGGGGCTGAGCCACGCGGCGCAACTGCTTTATCAGTGCCACGGCGAGGTGCCGGACGAGCTGTCGGCGGAATTGGTAGATCTCACGCTGGTCTTGTATGCGGAGCACGATTTCAACGCGAGTACCTTTGCGGGCCGGGTGATCATTTCCACGAAGTCGGACATGGTTTCCGCCATCACAGGCGCGATCGGCGCGCTGAAGGGATCGCTCCACGGCGGCGCAAACGAGGCCGCGATGGAGATGCTGAAGCAGTTCAAGACTCCGGAGGAGGCGTCGGCCTGGGTTACGGAAGCGCTGGCGCAGAAGAAGCTGGTGATGGGCTTCGGCCACCGGGTCTACCGGGACGGGGACGTCCGGGCGGTGATACTGGAGGAGAAGCTGCGCAAGCTCGCGGTGAAGAAGGGCCAGGAAAACTGGATGGCGATCTATGATGCGATAAAGACGCCCATGGTGGAGCAGAAGAAGATTTATCCGAATGTGGACTATCCATGCGGGCTGGTGTACTACCTGCTGGATCTTCCCATCGATGTCTACACGCCGCTGTTTGCCGCTGCGCGCGTGACGGGATGGATCGCCCACATCATGGAGCAGGCGCGCCACAACCGGATCTACCGGCCGATCAGCATTTATACGGGCCACCCGGAGCGTCCGGTTCCGGCGATCTCCGAGCGCTGAACGGGACCACTTGATGGGATTTCGGGTGCCCCCCTGTGGGCGATAAAAGTTGTAGCAATTGTGGAAAAAACCTGCTAGACTTTTTCCCTGGATCAGCAGTGCGCCTCCACCGCCACTGTTGGTTTTCTGTTACGCAAAGTAAATAACACTAGAATCTAAAGGAAAAGAAAATGCCCACAGGTACCGTAAAATTCTTCAATGAGCAAAAGGGTTTTGGTTTCATCAATCCGGACGACGGCGGAGATGATCTGTTCATCCACGTATCGAACGTTTCCCCGTCCGAAGGACTGCTTCGCGAAGGCCAGAAGGTCTCTTACGAAGTCGGTCAGGGACGCAAGGGACCGGAAGCCCGCGAAGTGCGCTCCGCGTAATTCTGGAACGCTTGCCTACCAGTTTAATCTGTGTATCTTGTGGACTGCGGTGAACGGACGGTCCCTTCGCTCCGGTGAAGGCCCCCGGGATCGGTAAGTACACATCGTCGAAACAGAATACCGCGCTATGCTCGAGTGCACATTGACCCCGAATATGCCTGGTGGAGGCCTTCGGAGTTCCCGGATACGGAGAGCGTAATGTGGGTTAACGAATAAGAGTGTAGCAGTACTGGGCACTTTCATACGTCAAGCTCTCGGCGACTTACAATCAGCCCCCGCTGGCGAGAAACACCGATTACATCAAATCAGGAGAACCGCTGTGGTTCTCCTGATTTTTTTTGGGGGGGGACGGTTGCGGGGGCTTTGGGATCTAAGGGACCTGAAGTACGGACGGAACTTGAAGGAAATGATCGCTGGAGCGGGAGGGGCCGGAAGGGGTCTCCGAGGGGGGCCGGTGCTCCAAATAAACAAATATTTAAGTTAGTAGCATTTTGCGTGGAATATTGATATACTCTCCTAAATGGCGCGGAGGCGCTTTTCCACCAGTGCCTCCTGTGTGCGTTACACAATGCCTCCAAAAAAACACAGAATCAAAGGAAACACAATGCCCATCGGTACCGTAAAATTCTTCAATGAGAGCAAAGGCTTTGGCTTCATCCACCCGGACAACGGCGGGGATGACCTGTTCATTCACATCTCGAACATCGAACCCTCCGAAGGTACGCTGACGGAAGGCCAGAAGGTCTACTACGAAATCGGCCAGGGACGCAAGGGCGACGAAGCCCGCGCCGTCCGCTCCGCGTAATAGCGCCAGCCTTAACGCATCAGTTTAATCCGTGTATCTTGTGGGACATCAGGCATTCTGATTACGCATACGTAAAACCTGCTGTTTGAATACCCTGGCAATACACATCGTCGAAACAAAATGAGGCTCCGCCCCGTTCTCGGATGATTGGCAACGACTGGTGGAAGTCGACCCAGCCGTCCGGAGCATTCGGAAGGACCTCATTGCGAACGAAAGTGTTGCAGTTCTGAGCACTTGAAGACGCCGAGCTCCGGCGAATTACTACCAGCCCCGGCTGGCGAGAAACACTGATTACCCGAAAGCCGGGAGGACTCTTGAGTCCTTCCGGCTTTCTTTTTTGTCTGGGGGGGGATGGGGGCGGAATGATTATGGGTCTTATGAGTTGATAGTTGATAGTTGATAGTTGCGCATCTCCAGACCCAGACTCCAGACTCCAGACTTGGCCCATTGCGTTGGTGTCGAAAATGTATGCATACTGGCCGTTCAGGTGAGGAAGAGCCATATCCAGCATCACGGGCACTATCGCATGTTCAAGCAATCCACCAGTTCAGAACGCATCCGGCATTATACGCAGCAGCCTGCGGCGCTGCCCGATGCCCTTTTGCGCGAAATCACCACGGTATCGCCCGGCGATCCCGTCTTGTTGTATGGTCTTGCCGATTTGGATGGGGCGCTGGCACAACGACATACGTGGGCGGTGCTTACGCGGAAATGGCTCTACCTGGCGGATGGGGACTCGCTTTCCATTTCGGTCCGCATCGCGCGAGATGCGATTGGTGAGGTGCAGTCGGTAACGGGCTTGAGCTGCAGCCAGTTGTTTCTGCTTGGGCGTGAAGGGGGCGAGGCGCTGGCCCATCTGCACTACAGCCATCGTCAGCGCCACGCGATGGAGGGCATCAAGTATCTTCTGGAGCACCCGGAGGGGGCGGTGCCGGAGAGCTCGGCAGAGTCGCTTTATCAGCGCGGGCTTCTTCAACCCGTTGAAGCGGCGCAGGCCTCGATTTCGGAAGACAGCACCTCGGTGCTGTGGCGACTGCTGGGCTATATGCGCCCCTACAAGCTGCGGGTGTCGGCGGGTATCCTTTCGGCGCTCGCGATCACGGCGCTGCTCCTGGTCCCCCCCTATTTGACGGGTCACCTGCTGGACTCGATTGTGCGACCGGTTCAGGCCGGGGAACGCACCGCGATTGAGATGAAGCCCGAGGCGATCTGGACGATTGTGCTGCTGGCGCTGACCTATTGCGGTATCCAGTTCGGCTTCTGGGTGCGGATGCGGACGATGGCCATGCTCGGGGAATTCATCGCCCGGGATCTGCGGCGAGAGGCCTACAGCCACCTGCAGAAGTTGAGCCTGGGCTTTTACTCGTCCAAACAGACCGGCAGCCTCATCAGCCGCATCAGCTCCGACACGGACCGGCTGTGGGAGTTCCTGGCCTGGGGCAGCATCGACTTCGTCATCGCCCTGCTCACGCTCTGCGGGCTGAGCGCCGTGCTCATCTCCCTCGATTGGAAGCTGGGCCTCGTGATGACCCTGCCCCTTCCCTTTATCCTGCTGCTGCTCTACTACTATGGAAACATCATGCAGGGGTTGTTCATCCGGGCATGGCGACGGTGGAGCATGGTGACGGCGGTGCTGGCGGACGCCATTCCGGGCGTCCGCGTGGTGAAGGCCTTCAATCAGGAGGGGCGGGAGCGGAGCCGCTTCGACCTTCGCAACGATGCCGCCTGCGAGAGCTTTAACCAGATCCATCACACGTGGACCAGCTTCTGGCCCTTTCTCTGGCTGGCGGTGCAGGGCATGACCCTCGGGGTGTGGATCTTTGCCATGCCGCGGCTGCTGGGCTACTCCCCCACTGCCGCACCGCTGAATGTGGGCGTGTTTGTGTCTTTTGCGCTGTACATGGGCATGTACATGCAGCCGATTGAAGTGCTGGGCCGGATGACCTTCATCTTGAATCGCGCCACAAGCTCGGCCCACCGGGTCTTCGAGATTCTCGATACGGAGCCGGAAATCCGCGACAAAGAGGATGCGGTACGGCTTGATCCGGTGCTGGGCCGCGTGGAATTCGACCAGGTGAGCTTCGGGTATGACGGGGTTCGTTCGATCCTCAAGGGTGTTTCCTTCCGGGTGGAGCCGGGCGAGATGATCGGCCTGGTGGGGCCGTCGGGCGCCGGCAAGTCGACCATCACGAATCTGATCAGCCGTTTCTACGATGTAACTCATGGCAGCATCGCCATTGACGGCGTGGATGTGCGCGATCTCGATCTGGGTCATTTCCGGCGGCAGTTGGGTATTGTGTTGCAGGATCCCCATCTGTTTCATGGGTCGATCCTGGACAATATCCGCTATGGCATGCCGGAGGCCGATCTGGCCGCCGTGGTGTCGGCGGCGCGGACGGCGAATGCCCACGACTTCATCTGCCAGTTGCCCCAGGGCTACGACACGGTGGTCGGCGAGCGCGGACACACTTTGTCCGGCGGTGAACGCCAGCGCGTGTCCATTGCCCGGGCAATCCTTTGCAACCCCCGCATCCTCATTCTCGACGAAGCGACGAGCAGCGTGGACACGGAGACGGAGCACAAGATTCAGGAGGCGTTGGACAAGCTGGTGGAAGGGCGAACGGTGTTTGCCATCGCCCACCGTCTCTCTACGCTGCGCCGGGCCAACCGCCTGTTTGTCGTGGACGAGGGACGGATCGTGGAAGAGGGCACCCACGCGGAGCTGCTGGATAATCCGGACGGTGTGTATACGCGGCTGGTGCGCATGCAGCAGGAATTGCACGAGATGTATATTGCGTAACGAATGATGGTCACTTGTCGAGGTTGCAGGGACGGCAGCGACAGCAGGGACGACAGGAAATATTGCGAGAGTATCTCGATGACAACGAATGATAAGATTCAAACTACAAAACTATCGGTGACCCTTTCGGAACTCCGTGTCACGCGT
>JBIJDL010000055.1:0-20468 GCA_044344195.1 Candidatus Hydrogenedentales bacterium | reverse complement strand
GTGGCTGTTGCAGGTGGAAATGGTGTCGGTCCGGCTGAGTAGTCGAAGTTCCAGAGCAGTTTTCGTTTTGTTCCATTTTGTTTTTTGCTCCGGCGTTTTATTTTTCATCTCGCTGGGTGGGCAAATGGTCGGCAACGGGCAGTGGGTCCGTTCCGGGCAAGGGTCGGTCGTAAGGCAACCAGGTCCGCTGGACGAAGGGAGGTGCGAGGAGGCATCGGGGAGTGATGCCCGGGTCGTGTTTTTCATTGGCAATCTACGACAACGTTGAGGAAATGCTATTATGACTAAAGCTGTACCCCATAAATACCGCAGAGGCTTTACCCTGATCGAATTGCTGGTGGTGATTGCAATCATCGGTATCCTGGCGGCCATCCTGCTCCCGGCGCTCGCCCGTGCGCGGGAAGCCGCGCGCCGGGCAAGCTGCCAGAACAACCTTAAGCAGCACGGCGTCGTTTTCAAAATGTTTGCGAACGAGAGCAAGGGAGAGGCATGGCCCCGCCGCGGCACCCGCTTCTGGAACACGTACAACGCGGCCGCTGTGGGCTTTGGCGCTTCGCTGGAGCGGGCCTACGAGCTCGAACAGTTGTATCCTGAATACATTACCGACCTCCAGATTCAGTTCTGCCCTTCGGACGGTGACTATCCAAAGTCCCAGGAGAAGGACTATACCTGGAGCCCAACGGTCAATATGAAGCTCCATCGGACCGTCGGACCCGGCTGGAACACATCCAGCGACGCCTTGGTAAATAAGAAGGTCTCCCCGGCAGGCGGTGGTAGCCAGTTCTGCGATCCTGCGTTATTCAACCCGGGGCTGAACTGCTACTACCACGGCGGTTACTGGTCCTATAACTACTGGGGCTACATGATTGAAGGCAAGTACTTCAACACGGGCGCCGACTTCACTTGGGTCTTCAGTTCAAACGCAGCCATCGCAGCGCCCCAGTCGCTGGACTGCCGGAACGCGGCTTGCCCACAGGGCCGTGGCTGGGTGGCCAACCGCGAACAGCCCGCCGCCTTCACCATGCCGTCCAGCGGACGCAGCGTAACGCTCAATGCATTGCGTGAAGGTATTGAACGCTTCGTCATTACCGACATCAACAACGCCGGTGCCAGTGCGTCCGCCCAGAGCGATGCCGCGGTCATGTGGGATAACTCCTACACGAACGAAGGTGCCCTGACGGACATGAACAGCTTCAACCACGTCCCCGGCGGCGCGAACATCCTCTTCATGGATGGCCACGTCGAGTTCGCGAAATTCCCGCAGCCCATTGGAAGCAAAGCCTGGATGATGACCCAGGAAGCGCACAAGGACGGCAACTCGCTCGGACCGTGATACGTGGAAAAGCGTGAAAGCGCCAAAGTCCTGATCTGATCACCTCAATTACATTGGGAGGGCTGCAAAGCCCTCCCAATTGTTACATCGGGTTCGCGTGCCTTTATCCGTTCAACATATTTTCCGGAGTATCCAACATGAGTCTGGGTCGTTCTGCGATATTGATGTATGTTCTCGCCGTCACGGCGCTCCTCGCGGGGTGCATGGACAAGAGCCTTCCGCCGCCGCCCGAGGGTGTCGGCGATCTACGCGATGACTTCGCCCGCGCCATTACGGCGGGCGACGAGGCGAAAGTAAATGAGTTGCTGAACACGGAGCCCCTGCTGCTCAACGAGCCCCATCCAGTGGGCACGCAGTATCCCCTCCACGTGGCGGCGGCTTCCGGGAACGCCGCCATGGTCAAGTTGCTGCTGGACAAAGGGGCTATTCCCTCGGTCCAGAATGACGAGGGAGAGTATCCTGCGGACAAGGGGCGATTCGCGGGCCTGGACGAGGCCACCCTCGCGCTGCTCCAGCCTACGCAATAAGCTCTCAACTTCACACTTGCCCCCTCCACCGCGAAGTTTCCGCTTCCGGTGGAGGGTGTTTTTATTCCGCGACTTCAGACTTCCATTCCGGCTCAAGCTCCGCGACGGCATCGAGGGTCACGCGCGCCACGTAGGTCCAGGGGTCCTTCGTGGCCCCCTTCAGGGATTCCAGCGCCGACCGGGCCGATTCGCCCAGCGCGCGGAGTGCAATGGCCGCATGGAGCCGAACACTCTGGCTGGGATCGGCGAGTCCGGCGATCAGCACGGGTAAGGCGAGGTCACTCTTTTCCCCGTCATGCACCGCCTGGGCCGCCGCAATACGAACCACGGGACTGGGGTCCTCAAGAAGGCGGAGCAGTTCCGAATGATCCTCGCTCCTCAACCATCCCCGCCTATGCAGGCTGACGACGGCCCAATACCGGTCGGCGACGGCAGGAGACTTCAGAAATTGGCGCGCAACGTCTGCAAGCGGCTTGCGCGATTGTTCGCACCGCCATGGGTTGAGCAGAGGGCAGGATTGAAGACCGCTTTCTAGCGACTCAGTCCAGTCGTCGATGCCCAGCACCGGCGGCCCGAACACGCCGATAGCCTGGGTAGTAAAGACCACCTCTTCGCTGTCCTCAAAGCCAATCCGGCAGACGACCGCGCGAAGGCCATCGCCGAGCGCTGGATCAAGTGGCGTGGTGTAGAGCCGCCAGCCATTGAATTCGCCCTTCAATCGATACACCACGGAGGATCCCGGTGTGCCGGAAGCCAAAGCGAGGCCCGTTGGAGTCTCCCACAATGCGGGCCGGGCGCATCGCGGCACCCTGCCCCCCGGCCATTTCAAGGCGTCCATTTCGGGCTCGGGCAGATACCCCAGATCTTTCGTCGCCGAGGTCCATTCGAGGTGGACCTTGCGCAGGCGCTCGAGTTCTCCCACAAAAGCGGGATCTCCGGCAAGATTGTTGACCTCGTGGGGATCGGCGTCGAGGTCATACAGCTCCTCGTCCGGCTTCCTCGCGGCAAACCAAAGCGACTGGGCGGCGTCCAGCTTCCCCTCCCCATGCAGGCGGCGCAGATCCTGCGCCATGGGCATCTGGTCCATGTATTCGATGCGCTGGGCGTAGGTCAGCCAGGGCATGTAATTCCGGAAATAGCGGAAGCGCTTGTCCCGCACCGTGCGGATGCAGTCATAGGCCTCGTCCATCCGATCCCGCGCCCCGAAGACATATTCGCGGGGCGGTGCCACGTCTTTGCCGAGAAAGGCCTGGCCCTGGAAATGCTCCGGTAGCGCAACCCCTGCCATCGAAAGTATGGTCGGGGCGAAATCAATGAAGCTCACGAGCCGGTCCGTGTTGCCGGGGGCCAGCGAATCCGGCGCATCCGGACACACCCAGGCGCGGTATTTCTCCGGCACATGAACCAGCAGCGGAACGCGCGTACCGGATTCGTAGAGCCAGCGTTTGCACCGCGTGAGGCCTCGGCCGTGATCGCCCCAGAACCACACGATGGTGTCTTCCGCCAGCCCCGCCGCTTCCAGCTCGGCCAGGGCCTCCCCCACCTCCCGATCCATGAGAGTGATCAGATCGTGATACTGGGCCCAGTCCTTCCGGGTCGCCGGGGTGTCGGCGTGGTAGGGCGGCAGAGTTACACCCGCCGGATCGTGCCGCAGGTCGCCCAGCGACTCGATCTGCGCCAGGCGCTCGGGATCGCGGCTCCGCACCTGTCCTTCATGGGTCGTCACGAAATTGAATACGGAGAAGAAAGGCACGCCCTCCGGCCGATTCTTCCAGTGCGCCTTCTTGCTGCTCTCGTCCCACGCGCTCAGCGGCGGCTCGAACTGATAGTCCGTCTTGCTGTTGTTCGTACAGTAATAGCCCGACGCCCGCAGGTATTCGGGAAAGCACTTCACGCCCGCCGGTGGAATACCCGAGCAACGCATGTGCTGGGTCCCGATGGTCGTTGGATACATCCCGGTGATGAGGCCGGAGCGGCTCGGCGCGCACACGCCCGCATGAGAAAAAGCGCGATCATAGCGAATCGCCCGCTGTGCAAAGGCGTCCAGATTCGGCGTGGTCGCATAGGCATCGCCATAGCAGCCAAGATCCGGACTCAGGTCTTCCGCGCTCAGCCACAGGATGTTGGGCGGCTTGAGGGGTGCTTCCTGGGCGCGGAGTTTCGGGGAGGTTGCCGCCGCCGTGGCGGAAACGAGGCCTGCTTTCAAGAACGTGCGACGGCGCATCTAGAGGGCTCCCATCTGGGATAGTTAATTTCCATTTGATTCCGTGAAGTTCCGTGCTCTTCCGTGGTCCAGACCCTTTCTCTTGACCTACGGTCGAGCGGCGGCACGACTACTGCCCTTCCGGATAGCCTTCGAGAAATAGATTCTTCAAACCCTGCACGCGGGCCTCTGTCGCCGTGGTCATGGTGTTGACTTTAACCATGCCCGCGATGCTGCCGCCTTCATAAAGCGAAGCGGCGAACTCCGCCTCCTTGTCGCGAAAGCCGATCCAGAGTTTCTGCACTTCCTTCAACCGCCCCTGCTCCTCCTCCGTCAGCGTCTCCCGGAGTTCCTTGTACACCTTGTTGAGCTCGGCGTCGGCCTTGTCGTAGGCGGTCTTGGCCTCCTGATTTAGGTCGGCCTGATTCTGGGCGAGCGCCAGCACCGCCATGCCCAACACGAAACACGCCGTACCGGCTACTATCTTTCTCAGCATGCGAATCCACTCCCGGCGTCGTTCCGCCTATTGTTGCAGTTCCAATTCAATGCCTCCGACAAGGCCCGCCACCACATTGTAGAGGGCCGCCGTGATCGCGCCGCCGATAAAACTACCCACCCCATAGAGCACCGGAAGAAAAAACATACCTATCGTACCCATGAAGCCCTGCTCCTGCCCCTGAAAGCCGCCAATGAGCATCATGAACACTCCTGCGGGAAGACAGAATATCGCCGTCATCAGGAGATAGAGCACCCCCAATATTTTCGCCAACTGGAGCACCCCAACGCGCTTGATCACAATCATGTGCCTACCCTTTCCCAATTGATTCCGCCGCGACACAAGGGTTCACAGCCCCCCCCGCACGCCGCCGATGCCAACTACAGCCTACCATACCAACCCTGCAAAATCGACGCCCCTGGAAGTTTCGAACAACCATTCTTGCATCCGTGTTATCCGTGCAATCCGTGGTCAACTTCATCATTCATTTCATGACCACGGCTTACACGGATAGCGCGGATGTTAACAAGGCAGAGCCACAGAGACAGTCAGAAAGCGCGCAGACGTCTCCGGGGGCTGTGGCGTTGACGTGGGGGCGATTTCATTTAATACCGGTAACCCGGCGTTGGCCCCACGGGTTTCCGAGGCCTCCCAACACTCCGACTTCCCGTTTCCAAACGGGAATCGGGATGTCGTATAGTAATGAAAACCTCTACAGGAAAGGCCCGACACATGACCAGAATACTTCTGCCCCTGATTGCAATCTTCATTACGCTCAGCGCCACCGCCGCCGAACCCGCCCCCGAGAGTACCCCGATAGAAACGTGGAAGGGCAAGACCGTTCTCTTCGTCACACCTCACCCGGATGATGAAACCTTCCAATGCGGCGGGATCATCAAGATTCTGGTGGATAACGGTAACAACGTACAAATCCTGGTCCTCACGAACGACGACAAAGGATCGCGGGATCTGGAAATGACCAGCGAGCAACTGGCCCGAATCCGCCGCGCGGAAGAGGAAAAAGCCTGCGAGATACTGGGCGTGCCGAAGAAGAACATCACCTGGCTGGGCTATGAGGATGGCAATCTGGAGTATGCCGATCCCCAGCGCCTTCGCGGCGAGATCGCGCGCCAGATGAAGATGCACCGGCCCGATGCCGTCTTCAGCGTCGATCCCGGCAGCGAACACGAGCGCTGGCATAAGACCGACCACCGCATGGCCGCCTTCATCACTCAGGACGCTTTCATCGCCGCCGAGTGGCACCTCTACTATCCCCAGCACCTGCTCGACGAGGACCTCAAGCCCTACCACGTGCCGCTGGCCTACTTCTACTACACGACAGACGCCAATGTGACTATCGATATCACGAAAGTCTTCGAGTACAAGGTGAAGGCTTCGGCCGCCCACACCAGCCAGTTCGAGCCCTCGGTGGACAAGTACACGCCCGAGATGAGCGAAGAAGCCTTCAACGCGGTGAAGGGCTGGATGACAAAGCTCAGCGAAGAAGACGGCAAGATGGTGGAGAAATTCCGCCGCGTTGAATGGCCGTAAGGAAATTGACAGTTGACAATTGACCATTGACAACGAAACTTTCAGAAAAGCCCGACGGACAGGCCCAATAAGTTTGGTCCTGTCCGTCGGTGTATTGGAAAGTCGCTCCGGATTACTTAAGCATGCTGATGAAGGGGGAGATTCTGTCATGCGCTGGGCTGGAAGTTTTGTAATCCGCGATCAACCCAGCGCAAGGGGCACTTGTTAATCGCCAATTGTCAACTGCACTGCTCCCCCTGAGGCGCAAGTCTTCCGCCGCTGCCCGCGTACCAGCGGAGGTGCTACCCCCCGCTCAAACCTTGTGCAGGGGTTCGCCCACCAGGCGCTCCACATAACGAACCACCAGGCCGAGCAGGGCCAGGATAAAGCCCACGGCAAGACAGATAACTCCACCGAAGTAAAGCCCCGTCATCCACTCCGGCTCTCCGAAGAGCCAGGCGGCAAGCAGGCTGAGCATGCCCAATGCAGCAAGCGTCACGCCGAGCACCCGGTAGTCCACACGAACAGCTCCTTCGGTTGCCGAGGGGGTTTCGTCCAGCAGGGCCTGCAGCTCATCCAGCGATTCCCGGTGGGCGGGATCGTGCTGAAGCTTTTCCAGCAGCGCCAGTTTGAGGCGATGCTTGAGCCACACACGCAGCAGATTCGCGGCAATGACATAGGCCAGTGCTATAATACCCGCCAGCAGGGGGGCCAGTATCAGGAAGGTTTCCAAGCCATTCGCTCCCGTTGGTAATTGTCGTCAGTCCCCGCACGTTGGACAGGGTGCGTAGCCGCCCGGGTTTCGATAATCCGCTCGGCGCAAACCGGGCATTGTAGCGTTGGGAAACCTCACGGCGCACGCTTCGGTCCAATCTGTCACACGAGCCCGGCCACCATGAACACCTTTCAACGCAGCATCCTCATCGCCCTTGGCATTGCCATCGGCGTCCACGCCTTCACGATGGGGCTGTTGTGCGACGTGCTGCCCCGCGAGGCCAGCCCGCCGCTGGTCCAGGCGAGCCGCTCCCTTCAGTTCGAGGCGGGGAATTTTCTTCGCCTCGCCCACAGCGACGGCTCGGTCGAAGTCTTTACCCACGACCAGCCCGAGTTCCTGGTCCAGGCCGAGATTCGCGCCTACGGCCGGGACAAGCTCCGTGACGAGGCTGCCGCCTATATTGACACCATGGTCACGGGCGTCAAAGATGGAGGCGGAATCCGCATCCAGACCGAGTCGGGCCAGCGCCCGGAGCCGCTGGATCTGCGCACGGACTACGTGCTTACGGTTCCACGAGGCACCAACCTCTCTGTGGAGGGCGTGAACGGCAATGTCCTCGTCCACGAAGGCTGCGGTGCCATCTACATCGACGGAAATAACACGGACATAAAAATCATCAGCCCCGGGGCGGCTGTCCGGGCCGAAAGCAACAATGGGCGGATCAAAGTGGAGAACGCCCCTGGCGAAACCGAGCTTAAGACCATTAATGGCAACATTTACGCCCGCATGCGCGGCGGGCATCTGACGGCGGAGACCACCAATGGCACGGTCCAGGTGGATTTGTCCGACGGAGAAACGACCTCGTGCGACTTGACGTCCCTGAATGGAGGCATTACACTTTGCGCGGTGGATTCCTGCGAATTGGCCCTGGAAGCCACCACCGACAGCGGCACCGTGAATACCACGCTGCCGCTGGAGTATGCGGAGGGCTACCCCCGGCGCCGAAAGATCATCGGCACCCAGGGTGGCGGCCGGACCCGCGCCACCCTCTATTCCCGAAATGGCGACATCAACATCGCGAGGACCGAACCATGATACCAGCAGCC
The DNA here is from genome assembly GCA_044344195.1 of Candidatus Hydrogenedentales bacterium. Classification (GTDB taxonomy): domain Bacteria; phylum Hydrogenedentota; class Hydrogenedentia; order Hydrogenedentales; family JAEUWI01; genus JAEUWI01. The sequence goes on along the minus strand of JBIJDL010000055.1, from coordinate 12,558 downwards.
CGACTGGCGATACCGGCGCACTACGCAGGCACCGCAACCGCGGACGGCGTGGAGACCAGCGACCTGGAACTCGTCGAGCTGACCAAGCAGGGGCACACGGAGGCCTTTTCCGAACTGGTGCGCCGCCATCAGCAGATGACCTATAACCTTGCCTATCGATTCATGCGCGACCCCGCCCTGGCGGAAGACATGGCCCAGGAGGCCTTTCTCAAGGCCTTCCGGCTGCTGGCGGGCTTCCGGGGCGACAGCAGCTTCAGCACCTGGCTGTATCGCGTCACCTGCAGCGTATGCCTCACGGAACTGGGCCGGCGCAAGCGCCGGGGCGAGGTGGAGCTGAAGCCGGTGCACTACAACACCGCCGCCCACCATCCTTCCGATGGCCGGGACCTTCCCGAGCACATCCGCCGCTGCGTGACCAAGTTGTCTGATCGGTATGCGGAAATTGTGACACTTTATTACCTGAAGGGTATTTCTTACGACGAGATCGCGGAGACCCTGGATATACCCATGGGCACCCTGAAAACGTGGATGTTCCGTGCCCGCAAGCAGTTGCGCCGGATCGTGGAGAAGGAGCTCTTCAACAATGGTTGAACGGCTGCCGAGCGATGCGGAGATGGACGCGCTGATCGAAGCCGCCCTCGCGGAGGATGTGCTCCTCCCCGTGCCGCGCAATCTGCACGCCCGCGTCTGCGAGCGGGTCCAGTTGGCCGCCCTGCAGCAGCGTGAGCTTGCCCGGTTCCGGAATGCCCTCCTCTCGGGCTTCGCGGCCTCCGTGGGCGTCTTGGCGACGCTGGCGGCGCTCGTGCTGTTTACGAAATTTGATGTACTCCTGAAACATGGTATCTCCGGCGGACAGGGTCTGATGGACTCCTACGCGGCGACCTTCGCCCTGTCCTGGCCCTACTATCTGGAAGTCTTCGCCCTCGCCCTCGTTCTCGGCCTGGGCGGCGCAACCCTTTGGGCCGGACTGATGCCGCGGCGATGGATTGACGGCGTACATGGCCAAGGGCCACGCTCCGCGAAACCGGTGGTGCAGGGTCCCTTGCAGACGCCCTAGCAGCCGGGCGGAGGCTTTGTGAGGGTCTCGGTTGAGCCCCGGGACCTCGTTGCCAGGTCTGGCGCATTCACCCGACCGGGCGGAATAATATCAGCAAGAAAGGCAGTCCGTTCATGAAGCATCGCCGGGGCAAAGGCAGTTTTTCCACCCTCCAGTCGGTGTTGATGATCCTCTTTCTCCTCGGGGTCGTGGTCGTGATGGCCATCTTCCTCACCCCTCAGAAGGAGGAAGCGCCCCCCGTTTCCACCATGAGCTATGAGCCCCGCCCAGAAGGCCGCCAGCACGATGACCTCCGCCTGCGCCGCTTTGACCGGGACCGGGCAGAAATCGCGAAACAGGGCGAAGCCCCCGAAGCCGTGGCGGTGTCGAATGCGGAAGTCCCAGCCGAGGTGGCCCCCGAAGGACGCTTTTCCATTTCCGGAACGATTACCGACGGAAAAACCGGCGAACCCGTACGAGATGTCGCCGTAGTCGCGAGCCGGGTACCCTCTGAGGCGGAGGAAAGCGCCTACCGCGAAAAAGACCGGCTCGCCATCGAGGAGAAGGACTCCGAAGATATCGACGCCATCATCAGTGAAAAACAGCGGCTCTGGGCGGACGCTTCGTCGCACACGGACGCTGCGGGAAACTACAAACTTCCCATCGAGCACGAGGGCGACTACAAGATCACGGTCGTGCCAAGAAACCATCTGCGCAAAGTGATGGACAAGGAATTTGTCGGGGAAAGCCGCCCGGAATGGAAGGTTGACTTGACGCTGGAGAGCGGCGCCACCATTTCGGGCCGTATCACGGACAGCTTCGACAGCAAGGGAATCCCCGGCATCACGGTCTATTCAACTCAGGAAACCGACAAGTACCGGAATGACGCCACCACCGACGAAGAGGGCAACTACACCGTGGGCGGCCTCTCTCCCGGAAATTACAGCGTGGTCGCCGAGATTGAAAACACCGTCTACCGCGTCACCAAGATTCTCCCTTTCAAGCGCACTTCAATCGCCTCGGCGGATCAGGCCGTTCGCGGCATCGATTTCAAGCTCGACAAAGGCGGTGTGGTATGGGGCTATGTCACCACACCCGACGAGAAGCCCGTGGCGGCCGACGTGGTCCTGTGTACCTCGGACAGCGTGCTGACCCAGGCCCTGACTGCCATGGTGAAGCGAGCCCCGCCGCTCAACGACAATTCAAGCAAGGAAGACGGCTACTATGAATTGACAGGGGTGCCCCTGAACGAAGAGTGGCGCATCTACGCGACAGCGGAAGACACGGCACCCCAATTGGCGGATGCTTTTGTCCTGACCCCGCGCGAGAAGGAAGTCCGGGTGGACATCACCATGTTCACGGGCTCCAACGTCTACGGTCAGGTCGTAGACGGCAAGGGCAAGCCCGTGTCCGACGCCCAGATCGCCTGTTTCCCCAGCTACACCCAGCTCATGAGCCCCATGGACAAGCCCCAGGTGGCACGGGAAGGCCGCAGCGATGATGAGGGCTATTTCGAGCTGAAGGAGCTGCCTGCGGGCAACTACCAGATCATGGCCCACAAGGAAGGCTACAAGCACGCTCTGAACGGCACGCCCCTCTATTCCAATGGCTACCACGAGGTCAAAAATGTCCGCGTGGTGATTGAATCCATCGAGGCCGGCAACTACAAGGTCTTTGGCACCGTTACGGACGCCACGGGCAATGGCCTTTCGGGTGCGAAAGTCGCCCTATCCGGCATTGGCACGGAAAGCCTCAACGGCGTGGAACGGGAAACCCAGAGCGGTCCGGGCGGCGACTTCAATTTTGACGGCGTTGAAATCGGAACCTACGTGCTCAAGGTCGATATGGAAGGCTTTGCGCGCAAGTCCGTGAGCAAGGTGCTCCTCGACAAGCAGAATGATGTGGTCCTCGAGGCCGCTTCCTACGTCCGGGGTCGCGTACTGGTAAAGTCCACCAATGCCGCCCCGGAAACCGGCTATACGGTGAGCGCGAGCCTGATCCAGAGCGAGACCGCAGAAGCAGAGGACAGCAACGGATTCCTCTCTTTCCTGGAAAACGCGGAATCGGGCGACAAGAGCGAGAGTTTCAATGACACGACGGGCGCCTATCAAATGGCCCTTTCCGCAGGCACGTGGCAACTCGAAGGCAGCGCTTCCCCGCTGGCCCCCGCGCGGAAGCAGATCACTTTGCAGCCGGGCGAGGTGCTGGAAAACATTGATCTTATCCTCGATGCCGATGGCGGAACGATCGAGGGCGTCGTCTTAACGACGGACGGCCAGAGTCCCCAGGGCGCCACGGTCTTCCTGATCGAAGCCTCGACCGCTTCCCAGGCCCTCACCATGTTCGCGCAGGACGGCGGCGGCACAGAAAGCATGCAGGTGGGCGAAGACGGCGCCTTCACCTTCGAACGCCTCGGCGAAGGCACTTACTACGCCGTGGCCCGCCACCCCACCTATCCCCAGGCCATGAGCCCGTCGATCCTGCTGGAGGCCCAGGGCACGCAGAGCGGCGTGGAAATCGTCATGGGACCCGGCGGCTCCCTGGAAGGCTTTGTCTATGAGCAGGGCAAGCCGGTGGAAGGACGCATGGTTACCGTGATCGCCGACGGCCAGCCCTACACGGGATCCTCCGCGGCAAATGGCGCCTACGAGGTACGCAACATCCCGGCGGGCACCTGGCAGGCCTTTGTGAACAATCCCGGCGCGGGCATCAGCCTGGATGCGCTGAACGGCCAGGGCTACCCGGTCACCATCTTCAGCGGTTCGGCTACCTTCCACAACTTCGGCGAGTTCAATGGAATCACGGTGAACGTCACTGTGGCGAGCGGCTCCACCGGCGCTACGCTGCCCACCAATTTTGACAACTTCGGCGGACGCGTCGTGCTGAACCCGGCCACGGTTATCCCGGCCGTGGGCGCGGGCCTCGACGCCGGCATGATTCCCGGCGACCACTACACCGTCATCGGCGGAACCATTTCCATCCCGGATGTCACCATCGGTTCGTGGCGCGTGGACTACTACAGTCTGGCCCAGGACGGCACCTACCGGTGGCGGGGCACCCAGGACGTGGAGGTGACCGGCGAAGAGCCGGAAATCGATGTAATGATATTTATAGAGTGACGGTCTATTGACGAAACATTTCTCGCAAAATGTGACGAAGTCGTCTATCACCGCAAAGGAATGGGTCGTATAGGTCGTATAGGTCCTATGGGTCGATATGAACCCAGGCCATAAGACCCGTAAGCTTATCCTCGATTGCCCCGGTGATCGAACGGTCCCCTTAGGGCCACAATAGTCCCTGAACCAAACACCGCCCAGCGCGGGGGAAACCATGGCACTGATAGAACTCGAAAATGTGGAAGTTCGCTACGGTGATTTCCAAGCCCTCAATGGCGTGACCTGCGCCATTGAAGAGGGCGCAGCCGTCGGGCTTCTCGGGCCCAACGGCGCGGGCAAGAGCACGCTGATGAAGACCCTTCTGGGCTTCAATCGCGCCTCGGCCGGCACGGTGAAAATTCTGGGACACGAAATGCCCCAGAGCGCCCTGCTGGTGCGCCAGGAGCTGGGCTATATGCCCGAACGCGAGGTGGTGAGCCCCAAGGTGAGCGCGGTATCCTTCCTGACCTACGTGGGCCGACTCTTTGGCATGATCCGCGTGGACGCCATGGAGCGCACCCATGAAGTGCTCAACTATGTGGGCCTCGGCGAAAACCGCTATCGAAAAATGGAGACCTATTCCACCGGCATGCTCCAGCGCGTGAAACTGGCCCAGGCCCTCATCCACGACCCGCGACTCCTCCTGCTGGACGAGCCCACCAACGGCCTCGACCCCGAGGGACGGCAAGAGATGCTGGACCTTATCGCGGACATCGGCCGGAACCGCAAAGTCACCGTGGTGCTCTCTTCCCACCTGATGCCCGACGTGCAGCATGTGTGCGAGCGGGTCATCATGGTGCAGCACGGGCGCATCGTGGAAGATGGAACCATCAAAGATCTGACCGCGCCCCGGGACAACCAGTTTGAAGTGCAGGTGCACGGCGGCATGGAGACCTTTCTGGAGGCCCTGGCCCGCCGCGGCGGGCAGTGCATCCGCCAGAAGGACGACCTGATGCTCCTTGAAGTCCCTGCGGGCAATGGCAACGAATTACTCTTCCTGGCGGCGCGGGACGCAAACACCCAAATCCGACGCCTGGAACCCGCCAAGAGCAGCCTGGCGGAAGTCTTCATGAAAGCCATGAGCGCGCCCGCGCCGACCGACAAGGACGCCGCCTAGATGCCCGTCTACACCCGCACCTACCGCCACTACGACGGCGAGTTTCGACGTCACGCCCGGTGGGCCCTCATCGTGGAGCAGGAACTGCGCATCCTGGCCAAGACCAAGATCTTCATGTTCCTGTGCATGTGCGCCTTCCTACATTTTCTCGTGCGGCTCCTCCAGGTGGTGTCCTACGACATCATCATGCAGGACCCGAACCATCCCGCGGCCGCCCTGCTGCAACAGGCCCAGTTCATCGTGGTGAAGGAAGAGAGTTTCTTCGATTTCCTGCGCTTCCAGGCCCCGCTGGTCCTCCTGACCTGCCTCTACGCGGGTTCCGGCATGATCTGCAATGATTTCCGGAATAACCTCATGGAAATCTACTTCTCCAAGCCCATCACCTGGCGGGACTACGCTCTGGGCAAGGTGCTCAGCCTCATTCTTATCGGCCTGGCCTTCACGGCCCTGCCGGGCGTGGCCCTGGTCGTGCTGCACAACATGCTGGCCCCCAGTTGGGAAACCTTCAGCGAGACCTTCTGGTGGCCTCTGGAAGTCACCGGCTTTTCCCTGGTGCTCGTGGTGCCCTGCGCTCTGGGTGTGCTGGCCTGCTCCGCCCTGCTGCAAAGCCAGAACTACGCCGCCATCGCCGTCTTCATGATCACCGTCGCCAATGGCGTCCTGGGAGGACTCCTGGCCGCCTTTCTCCGGGACGAGAACTACCTCGTACTATCCTTCCCCCTGGCGATCAACCGGGTGGGCCAAACCATTTTCAACCAGCAGTACCTCCTCTTCACCCTCCACTGGGGCTGGTCCATGCTGTATATCGTGCTCGTCTCCCTGACCTGCATAGCCATCATTTTCCGGCGCGTGCGCCGCGCGGAGTGCGCCCTGTGAGTACCATCATCCACGCGCGAGGCGTCTCCAAGTGGTTCGGCGAGGTCATGGCCCTCAACGATCTGAACCTCGAAATCACCACCGGCGTCACCGGCCTCCTCGGGGCCAACGGCGCGGGCAAGAGCACCTTCATCAAGCTCGCTCTGGGCCTCTACCGGCCCTCCCGGGGCAGTGTGACCGTCTTTGGCCAGGCCCCGAAGAACAATCTGGCCGTCCTGCGGCGCATCGGCTATTGCCCCGAAACAGACACCTTCTACGACAACATGACGGGCTATGAATACGTCTACTGGCTCAGCCGCTACTGGGGCATGAGCGCGAAGAACGCCCAGAAAGCCGCCGAGCAGGCCTGCGAACGGGTCCGCATGACGGATCGGATGGACGACCCTATCGAGGAATACAGCAAGGGCATGCGCCAGCGCATCAAGATCGCCCAGGCCCTTGCGACGGACCCCGACCTCCTCTTCCTGGACGAGCCCATGGCGGGCCTCGACCCCCAGGGGCGCGAGGAGATGTTCGCCCTCATCCGCGAACTGGGCGACAACGGCTATTCCGTGGTCGTCTCCAGCCACATCCTCTATGAAGTCGAACGCGTGACCGACAACGTGGTCCTCCTCTTTCAAGGCAGCCTCATGGCCCACGGCAAGGTGCGGGAAATCCGTTCCCTTATCGACAAGCATCCCCACACAATTCACGTGGACTGCGCCGCGCCACGCCTTCTGGCCGCGCGCTTCGTTGATGACCCGGCCGTGCTTCACCTCGATTTCGAGGGCGACCGTTTGGTCATCAAGACCAAAGATCCCAATGGGTGCTATGAACGACTGAACGCCGCCGCCCTGACCCCCGACATCGGCATCGTGCGCATTCAATGCGCCGACGACAGCCTCCAAGCCGTTTTCGAATATCTGGTGAAATGATGGAACAAGCCGCTCACGCCACAATCAAGACCAGCATCCTCCCCAAGCCCATCGGAGCCTCGGGTGCGCTGGCCCACTACAGTTTCTGTTTCCGGGCCTCCTTCGGACACAGCCTCATGCTGATGCTGCGCCGGCAGCGGCTGATCCTGGCCGTCGTCATTTCCATGCTGCCGGTGATCATTCCCCTGGCCATGGCGCTGCTCTCCACCGCTCAGTTTGCGGAGTCGGGTTTCGATGTGTTCACCAAGATGGCGAAGGAAGCCCACATCAACGTCCTCGCCCCCCTGCTCGCCCTCTTCTTCGCCACCATGATCGTGGGCGAAGACGTGGAAAGCCGCACCATCCCCCTCATGCTGACCCGCCCCATGCCCCGCTCCGCCTGGGTGCTCGGCCGCTTCACCGCCTACATGGGTGTCACCTCCCTCATTCTGGGCACCTCCATGTTGCTGACCTTCGCGGCGTCCACAGCCCTGGCCGATCTGACTTTCAACCGCGACGGCTTGTGGCGGCTCGCAACCCACGAGTTCGCCATGTTCATGGCCCTCATGGCCAACGGATCCCTGGCCCTACTCCTGGGCGCCCTCACCCGCCGTCCCATCATCATCGGCGTCCTTGTGCTTTACGGCTGGCAACGCCTGGCCATGGTCGTGCCCGGCATTATCGACTTCATGACCATCATGAAGTACACCAACGCCCTCCTGCCCACGACCATGGTGGCCAAGACCGCCAAAGCCCAGGAAGTCCTAACGGAAATCACCAAGAAGGAATTCCTCGTCGCCGCCCCCAAAGCCGTGCTCGTGCTGCTCTGCATCACCGCCACCCTGCTGGGCGTGGCGATCGTGGTAACCCGCATCCGCGAATACGCCACCGACCGCGCAGCGGGCTCGTGAGGAAACGAAACTGATCGGACCGATCTGATTGGTCAGATCCGTCTGATCAGACCAATCTGCCCAATCGCCATTCACTATTCTCGTTCGCCGTGCGCTATAATTCGGCCCTGTCACCCCTCCGCAACCTCCGCGAGACCCCGCATGGACAAATACCATTTCCGCATCTGCCTGGCCGCTTTTCTCCTCGACGGTGCCCTCATGGTCGTCCTTACGGCCATGCCCTTCTACATTTATGATCACCTTCAGGGCGACGTGGCCACGCCAGGCTATATCGGTGGGCTCCAATCCATGCTCTACGCCGTCACCTGCATGGTCATCAGCCGCTGGATGAACCGCAACAAGCACAGCATTCGGATTGCGGCCATCGGCTCCTGCTATTTCTGCATGGGCTCCGCCGCCGCCGTACTCCTGCCCGGCGTCTGGGGCTATGGCACGGCCAGCGTGCTCTCCATCATCGGCATGTCCATCGTATGGCCGAGCCTCCACGGCTGGCTGGGCGCGGACCCCGATCCCAACACCCGCGCCCGGAGCATGAGTCGATTCAATGTCTCCTGGAGCGGTGGCCTGGCCATCGGCCCCCTAGTCGGCGGATTCCTCTACGACACCGCGCCCATGGCCCCCTTCGCGGTCTCGGCCGTTCTGGGCGTGGCCTGTTTCCTGCTCCTGTGGAGCGTGCCCCAGGAGGAAGACTACTACACGACCCTGGCCGATGAGCACGAACCGGAATGGGGCGACCACGCCCTGCGCAGCGAACAGATTCTGAAGAGCGCCTGGATTGCCAACGGCATGTCCTGGGCGCTGGTCGCGGTAACCCGGCTCATCTTCACCAAGCGGGTGGAGACCCTCGTGGACGATGGCACCCTGCGCCTCTTCGCCGAAGCCGTGCCCCCGACTTTCTTGACGCACAATCCCGCCAGTATTTACGCCACAATCGCCTTTCTCCTCGCCGCCACGAGCGCGGCGGTTTTCGGAATCATGGGGCGTACCCGTCACTGGCAACATCGATTCCGCTACCTGGTGGGGCTCCAGGTGGCCTCCGCCGCCGCCTTCTGGGTTCTCGGATACACCTACAGCCTCGCGGCCATGAGCGTGGCCTTCATGATCATCGGTGCCTTCAGCGGCGCGGCCTTCTTCTCCAGCAGCTACTACAGCATGGCCAACTTCGCCCTCCGCCGGCAGCGCTCCTCCGTCAACGAGTTCTTCGTGGGCTTTGGCAGCTTCGTGGGCCCCCTGGCCTTCGGTTACCTCGCCGAGCGCCACGGCCTCAGCGCGCCCTTTGTCTATATGCCCGTGGTCATCGCCCTGGGCCTCATGCTCCAGTATTACCTCATCGTGCGAGGGCGGAGGCAGTTGATAGTTGATAGTTGATAGTCGACGGTGGACGGTGGATTGGACGGATACGACCGATAGGTCGGATTGATCAGATCGGTCCTATCGGTCCTGTTCGCAAGTCGGCAGATGTTCTCGGTCAACTGTCAACTGTCATCTATCAGCTGGCCCTGTCATCCCTCCCTGGTATGAAAGACGTTATCCTGAGAATCTATATAGACTACACTGGGGCAGCCGGAGGCGGTCCCGCCGTCATCCGAGGCATATCAAAAACCCTGCCCGGTGTGATATAACGAAGCAGGTGGTCGGCCCCGGCCACCGAAGGCATGCGTGACTTCAAAGGAGACTTACATGTTGATTGCCCCATTCTGGACCAGGAAAACCGGTTTCGCCCGTGGTGCCGCGTTGGCCCTCGCGGCGAGCGCGTTGCTGGCCCAGCCCCATATGGCCAGTGCCCAGGACGCCCCAGCCGTGGCTCCGGCCCAGGACCCCATTGCCGCACTGAAGAACCTCGGCAATGCCTTTGCCGACATCACTGACAAGACCTCGCCCGCCGTGGTGTTTATCCGCTATGAAAAGCGCCTGAACGGTCAGGCCATGGGCTTCGGCCAGGGCGGACCCAACGGCCAGATCCCCGACGACTTCTTCGAACGCTTCTTCGGCATTCCCGGCCAGCCAGGCCAACCGAGGCAGGAAGAGTTCAATCCGCCGCCTGCCGATCCCGAAAATTCTCCGCCCGTGCCCGTGGGCCAGGGTAGCGGCTTCATCATCAGCCCCGAAGGCCACATCATCACCAACCACCACGTGGTGGACGGTGCCGACAACATTGCCGTGCAACTGGATGACGGGCGCGAGTTCGACGCCACCATCATCGGCTCGGACGCGGAAACCGAAATCGCGGTTATCAAAATCGAAGCGACCGGCCTTCCCACCATCAGCCTGGGCAACTCGGACACCCTCCGCGTGGGCGAGTGGGTGCTGGCCATCGGGAACCCCTTCGGCCTGAGCCACAGTGTCACCGCCGGTATCGTAAGCGCGCGGGGCCGGGCGGCCGAGGGCCTCCGCGAGGGCGGGCTCCTCGCCGACTTCATCCAGACCGACGCCGCGATCAACCCCGGCAACTCGGGCGGTCCGCTACTCAACCTGGACGGCCAGGTGGTCGGGCTGAACACCGCCATCCTGAGCCGCAGCGGCGGCTACATGGGCATCGGTTTCGCCATTCCCATTAACATGGTCAAGTATGTCTCCGAGCAGTTGATCGCCAACGGCAAGGTGGTCCGCGGCTTCCTGGGCGTCCAGATCCAGGATTTCGACGCTGAAATGTCCAACTTCTTCAAGGGCGTGGATCAGGGTGTTCTCGTCGGCGATGTCATCGACGGAACGCCAGCCGCCGCCGCAGAAGTCATGCGCGAAGATGTCATCATCTCGCTGAATGGCCAGCCGGTCAAATCGGCGGACAATTTCAAGAGCCGGGTGTCCATTATCCCCCCCGGCGGCGTCGCCGAATTGACCATCATGCGCAACGGGGAAAAGCTTATCAAAAGCGTCACCGTCGCGGCGCGCCCCGATAATCTCGAAGGGGGCACCACCCCTGTGGAAAAGGGTGTCAGCAAGAGCGACGCCCTGGGTATTTCCGTGCAGGACCTGACCCCGGAACTACTGGAGCGTTTCGGTTTCGAGGGTATGGAAGGCGTGCTGATTACGGAAGTCACCCAGAACTCCCCCGCATCGCTGACCGGCCTCATGGAAGGCATGCTGGTCCAGGAAGTGAACCGCAAACCCGTGAAGAACGTGGAAGAATTCAACGCCGCGCTGGAGGAAAACACCAGCGAGCGGGCGGTCCTCCTGCGCGTCCGGGATAAAGACGTATCGCGCTACGTCACCATCAAGATCAATCGTTAATCACTGCTGAACAGGTTCCCTCCGAGCGCCCCCGGAAATCCGGGGGCGCTTTTTTGCTGTAAATTGACACCAGAACATGGCCGTCTAATATGCAATTAGATTGCAGATCGGACGAAATCCGATGCGTACCCAAGCGCGCTGCAGGCATTCGCACTTCCTCCCGAAAGTCCGTCGCGCCTCGCCGGATAGTCTACAAAAAAATTCCACGTAACGTTGCGCCATTTGTGGTTTAATTGTACTCGCGGTTATATTCGCCCCCCCTACAAATGGAGCACCCTGTTACCATGAGCACCCATCCGGTCTTGCGCCCCTTCTTCCTCTCTTTGATTCTCCTGGCGCTGGGCGCGCTCGCCCAGGCCCAGGAGGCCCCGCCGGAACAGGCACCCGCCGTCGCCGCTGCGGTTTCCGGCGCGCCAACGCTGGTCGGCACTTATCCCCTGCCGGGTGAGGCGTTCTACCGCAGCATTGTGTTTTACTTCGACCAGCCCCTGGTGGAAGTCGCAGATCCCTCCACCCTGATCCAGTTGCAGCCCCCACTGGCCGGTACCTGGGTGCAGCGTGACAACATTGTCGCCTTCGAACTCCAGGCGGGTACAAACATCGCCCCGGGGATCTATCGCGCGTCGTTTCAGCCCACTCTGACCAACGCCTCCGGGAAGATGCCCGCGCCACCGGCCCAACCCCTCCTCTTTGCGAACGCCATACTCTCCATGTCCAGGTTCGGTTTCGGCATGACCGGCCCCGTATCCACCAACCTGCAACTGGACTTCACGATGCCCGTTCGCTGGGAGCAGCTCCAGCAACACTTGACCATCACGGACAAGAATGGCAAGCCGGTTGAATACAACGCCCCACTTCGCACCCCAACGACACAGTTCATCGCCGTCGTCCCGAGCACATCGATGCCGCCCTTTACGGCCAAGCTTTCCGAGGGCCTGACCGACGCCACGGGGCAATTTCAGACCTCCTCCCCGATTACGCTGAAACTCGACGCGCCCGCCCCCTTCAAACTGGGCAAGTTTGAATGGACCCGCCTCGATGACTCCACCGACCGGCTCTTGGTCTCGGTCTCCCACGACATGCCTTCGGGAAGCCTTCTGCCCCATTTCCAGCTCTTCGCTGGCGACAGTACGGAGCCGATTACACTGGACCTTGGTGACTCCGGCGACTCCAGAATTGTCGCCTTCGACTTCGATCGCGTCTCCGGGCAGGGCAATATCCTCCGTTACGAGTTCAAGCCCCCCATCAAAGCCCTCTCGCCCCTCATTTCCCAGGAGGCCCAGGCGGGAACGGTCACGTGGCAGACGGAAAACCTGCGAATCGAAAGCCATTACTGGCG
>JBIJDL010000361.1:0-6716 GCA_044344195.1 Candidatus Hydrogenedentales bacterium | reverse complement strand
CTGCTGGCGCTGACTTACCAGATCCAGGACCTCGGCGGGCACTTCGTCTGAGGCCGGGCCGGCAAAAAGGCCCGTGACTTCATTGAGCCGGTCCAGGAGGGTCAGGGCATTTTTCGCGCCCTGCTCGCCCGTGCCGCCTTCGTCGAGTTGTTTGTTGGCCGCGCGGACGAAGTCAAAGACCGCGCCGAGGCCGCCGGAAATGTTGAGATCGTCATCCAGCGCTTCGATGAAGCGGCTTTCACATTCCTGGCACAGGGCGGACAGATCTTCTCCGGGGCCCTTGAGCTCCTCCAGACGCTGGCGGAAGTCCCGGATACGCTGCAGGGCGTTGCGGGCGTCTTCCACCGTCTTGAGGGTGAAATTGTTTGGCTGGCGGTAGTGAATGGCCAGCAGGGTCCAGCGGATGGCGACCGGGTCGATTTCCTTGTCAAGAAGGTCGCGGAGGGTGTAGAAATTGCCCAGAGACTTGGACATTTTCCGTCCGTCCACCATCAGGTGGGCGCAATGGAGCCAGTAATTCACGAAGCGCGCGCCCGTGGCGCAGCAGGATTGGGCAATTTCGTTTTCGTGGTGGGGGAAGATGTTGTCCACGCCACCACAATGGATATCAAAATGCTCGCCGAGGAATTTCATGCTCATGGCGGAGCACTCGATGTGCCATCCCGGCCGCCCCTTACCCAGCTCAGTCTCCCAGAACACCTCGCCATCTTCCGGCACATAGGCCTTCCAGAGCACGAAGTCCCGGGCGTCTTCCGCCTCGTACTCGTCATTGTCCACGCGGCCGCTGGCGCCGTCCTGGAGCTGATCCAGATCCATATGGCTCAGCTTGCCGTAGTCCTTGAAGCTGGAAAGGCGGAAATAGATGCTGCCCTCGGCCTCGTAGGTATGGCCTTTTTCGCGCAACTGTTTGATCATCTCCACCATTTCGGGGATGTGATCCGTGGCGGCGGGGTAGGCCTCGGCCGGCCGGATGCCCAGGGTCTTAAGGTCCTCAAAGAAGGCTGCGGCATAGCGCGCCGTGACCGTCTTGAGGGGCTCGCCGGTCTCGCGACAGGTACGGATCAGCTTGTCTTCCACGTCGGTCAGATTCATGATGTGGCGGACGGCGTAGCCGCGGAAGCTGAGGTAGCGGCTGAGCAGATCCTCGAACATGTAGGCCCGCAAGTTACCGATGTGGGCGTAGTTATAGATGGTGGGGCCGCAGGTGTACAGGCCGACCTTTCCCGGAACCAGCGGGGTAAAGGGTTCCTTCGTTCGGGTAAGGGTGTTGTGGAAACACAGGGCCATTGAGGCTCTCCTTGGGACTTGGGGTACGGGGCGACGGCGCGGCGGGTAGTTTAGCGCATTGGTGCCCGTGGGATCACGCGGGCGGGCGGGGAGGAGTTTAGTTTGGAGTCGTCTGGAGTCTGGCGGGGAATGGGTCTTATGGGTCGCATGGGTCGCATGGGTCGTATGGGTCGTATGGGTCGCATGGCGTCTCATATCGACCCATACGACTCATAGGACGCATTTTCAGCCCTCAGCCCTCAGCCTATCCCGTCACTTCAAACAGGGCTTCCAGGGCGTCGTGCAGGTCAACGCGTAGCGTTGCCAACTTGATGTCCGAGAGGCCAAGCGCCATGGAGGAAGGGTGAGAGGCGAGGAAAGCCTCGGTGCTCCCCTCCAGCATGCCATAGCCTTCCACTTTGGCCAGGGTATTGGCCAGCGCAGTAATGTGGATGGGCTGCATCCAATCCTTGACGGGGCAGTGTGCGGGGTCATGGTGGAAGTACACCGCCGCGCGGAAGGAGGGGGGCAGGTTCCAAGCCTGGCAGATCAACAGCCCGATCAGGGGGTGGAGGTTTTCGAGCACCTCGCCCAGGAGCTGGGGATTGCCCTGCAGGCCGCGCACCACGTTAGAGCGGGGGGTGGCCACCAGTTCGAGCAGCATCACCTTGCCCACGTCGTGGATCAGGCCGGCCAGAAAAATGGATTCCAGGTTGGGCACCATAGTGAGGCGGGCGATTTCGTTGGCGCAGTGTGCCGTGGCCGCCGAGTGGCGCCAGAGCCGTTCCATGCTCCTTTTCAGCACGGCATTGCCGGTGATGAACAGGTTACGGTTGGCCACCAGTTGCACGGTATTGGCGATCGTTCGCATGCCGAGGCGGGAGCACGCCGCGTTGATGTCCCGGATCTCGTGGAGCCCACCGAAAGCCGCGCTGTTGGCCTGCTTCATAATGGCGAGGGCGATGACCGGGTCTTCCTTAATCATCGCGGCGAGCTGGGAGATATTAAATTCAGGATCTTTCAGGAGACGCAGGATCCGCTGCGACATTTCCGGGAGGACGGGCAGGTCCTCCAGCCCCGCTACCGATTGGGCCAGCAGCTCCGCTCCGATGGAGCCGGACGGCGCAATGTGGCGGATATCTGGTGCGTTGGGCAGTGGCTGAGCGAAAATGGAGGAACCGCGCCACTCGACAAGCAGGGGGTTGAAGCAGTTGGTGCATGCACCGAGACTGGCCGTTCCTCCCGCCGTGGCAACTTCGGACAGGGGGGCCTGACAAATCGGACACGGGTTCATGAGCTTCTCCGTAAAGGGCCTGATACAAACATGGCGCTATTCCGACAGCGAGAGGATTTGCCGCAGGGGGCGAACACTGAACGTGCGGGGTGTGTGCCGGAGCACCTCATCAAATGTTGTCTGGCCTCGCACAACCTTGGCACAGGCGTCTTCCCTCATGCTGATAAGGCCGGTCGTCTCCACGCTCAACTCGCGGATGATATGGGCGGGCTTTTTCGCCAGGATTGCTTCCTTCACGGGATCATTGAGCACCAGGAGTTCATAGGCGCCGATACGGCCCCGGTAGCCCGTGTAGGCGCAATGGTTGCACCCGCGCCCCCGCTTGTACTCGTACTGGCGGAGCTCGTCGAGGCCAAGCCCGACGGATTGGGCTTCTTTCGCCGCGGGGACATAGGGCGATTTGCATTCTTCGCAGATCCGGCGCAGCAGGCGCTGGGCGACCACGGACACCACCGTGGAGGAAATGAGGAAAGTCTCGATATCCATATCAATCAGGCGCAGCAGGCCGCCGATAGTGTCCTCGGTGTGAAAAGTGGAGTAGACCTTGTGGCCCGTCAGGGCGGCCTGGATGGCGACTTCGGCCGATTCCTTATCCCGAATTTCGCCCATCACGATGATATCTGGATCCTGGCGCACGATCTCCCGAAGGGTCGAGGCAAAGGAACGTCCCATTTTCTCGTTGATACTGCACTGGATGATCCCCTCGATCGTGAATTCGACCGGATCCTCCGCCGTGATAATCTTGGTGCTGATGTTATTGCAGTAGGCGATGCTGCTGTACAGCGTGGTCGTTTTTCCCGAGCCCGTGGGGCCGGTGTAAAGCACGACGCCGGTGGGCGAGTGGAGCACGTCTTCCCGGTAGCGGGCGAGCATGTTGGGCGCCATGCCGAGCTGGTCCAGCGTGACCAAGGCCATTTCCTTGTTCAGGATGCGCATGACCGCGGATTCGCCGAAGACGGTGACATAGAGCGAGAGGCGCAAGTCCACCTCGCGGCCCTTGAACTCGTGCTGGAAGCGACCGCCCTGGTGGCGGTGGTGCTCGGCGATATTCAATTCAGCCATGATTTTCAGCCGCGAAATTAATTTGACGAGCAGCTCTTTGGGCAGGTCGGTCTTGTAGACGAGAACACCATCAATGCGGTAGCGAATGCGCACCACGGATTCCATGGGCTCGATATGGATATCGCTCGCGCCCTCTTCGATGGCTTCGTGGATAATGTGATTCAGAATCGGGACAATGGTGTCGTCCTGATTACGGCCGGTCGGGGCACCGCCCTGGTCACCCCGTAGCCGCAGATTCTGAATGTCGTGGATGCACTGCCGGATGGCGTCCTGCGGCCCGAGGGCGAGCTTGACGCCTTTTCGATAGAGCTCATGTATGGCCTGGACGGTATCTTTGTTTTCCAGATCGGACACGACCACGGTCACGATGCCGTCGTCTCCACGCATGAAGGGTACGAACTGGTTCTTGAGCAGAAACTCGGGAGAGACGCCCCGAAGTACGTCGGGCTCGATCATGTTGAAGTTCGGATCGATGTAGGGTACGCTGCACTGATGGGCCACATTGCGCAGCAGCGTCCGCTCGTTAATGGCGCCCAGATTCAGGAGCGCCTCGCCCAGGCGGACGCCCTGCTCCTTCTGGGTCTGCAGCGCCATCTCGAGGGTCTCGGTGGTGATGATGCCCTGTTCGACGAGCAAATCCCCCAGGCGCAGACTGGAACCCTGACTCGCGATGGTTTCATTCAGCGACTGGCGCGTTCCGTAGCCGAGCTCGACCAGCACTTCGACGAGTTGTTTTGGGTCTTCGAGCAGGGCCTGCACACGCAGGGCGCGCGTCAATTGTTCCGGCGTAATGGCACCGGCTTTAACGAGCGCGTCACCGATAGCGGAGTGTCGCGCGTCGGCGGGACGAGGGGATATCATGGGTAACTAACCTCTACTGGCGGAAATGTTTACGTCCCTACTGCCCGAGGCGGGACGCGATCTATATTGGGTAATCCAAGGGGCTGGAAAGCTACGAAAAAAGCGCTTCCACAAACTGCTCGGCATCGAAAATTTCGAGATCCTCGACACCCTCACCGATTCCGATCATCTTGATGGGAATGCCCAACTCTCGCTGGATAGCGACCGCCATTCCTCCTTTGGCGGTACCATCTAACTTTGTCAGTATTATACCAGTTACCGTAAGTGCTTGTGTAAATTGTCGCGCCTGCTCCAAACCATTCTGTCCCGTGGTGGCGTCGAGCACCAGCAGAACCTCGTGGGGGGCATCGGGAATACGCTTCCGAACAACCCGCTGGATCTTTCTCAACTCCTCCATCAGATTCACTTTGTTGTGGAGGCGACCGGCCGTATCAATAAGGAGATTATCCACCGACCGGGCCACCGCCGCATCGGTCGCATCGTAGGCCACGGAGGCCGGATCGGAACCCTCCGCATGGCGGATCAGCGAGGCACCCGTCCGCTCGCTCCAGACCGCGAGTTGTTCGCTCGCCGCCGCCCGGAAGGTATCGGCCGCGCCCAGCATCACACTCTTTCCGCTGTCGCGCAGCTTGGCCGCGAGTTTCCCGGCGGTCGTAGTCTTGCCCGAGCCGTTGACTCCCGCGACGAGGGTGACGTGGGGCCCGGTGGTGCAGTCCCAGTTGATGGCGTGATTGCCTTCGGATAAAAGGGCCTTAAGCTCGGATTTCAGCAGCGCGTACAGCGCCTCGGATTCCTGGATGCCCTGCGCCTGCACGGCCTGCCGCATATCGGCAATGATCTTCAGCGTCGAATCCACGCCGACATCGGCTCCGATCAGGATTTCTTCGAGTTGATCGAAGACTTCGTCATCAATAAGGGGGCGGCCGAGTACCCGCTTGACGTTTCCAACGAGATTGGTACGGGTCTTTTCCAGCTTCTCGCGAAGCCGGTTCATAAATCCTGAAGTGGTCATTGCTGCGGGATACTCCAACGAGCCGGCGGGCTCAGGCAAAGGTGGGCTGCCTCTGGGGCAGTAAACCTGCCTCGGGCCGGCAACACTCCGGGCCGCTGCACCGGAGGGTTTCATTCTGGGGAGCGGTAGGAACGCTCACTGGTCCGGCAGGCGATAGGCCATAAAGCTGGAACGCTCCTGGCCGTCGTCGCCCATGCACTCCACGGCCCCGTCTTCCTGGGGGATGCCCACACCGGAAATTGGCGTGACTTTGCCGCGGTAGTCAATGCCCGAAAAGTCGGGCAGGGCTATATAGTTGTTCGCCTCAAGGCGGGCAATTCCCCGCACCTCTCGTTCGTTTTCCAGCATCGCGGCGAAGTAGGCGTCTTCCCCTTCGAGTCGAAAACTGGCCGTTCCCAGAAAAGTATCTCCATCGAAAAGGGCGTAAACCCCTTCCAGCGTATCGGAAGGCGTGGCAACCTGAAGGGCGGCGGCGGACTCGGGTGTCAATCCCGCGGCCTCAATTTCCTCGAACATGGGGCGGAAGTAGGCGTCATACTGGCCGGTCCACAGCAGTCCCGTCGGCGGCACCTCTTCCTCGATCAGCCATTCCACGATCAGTTCCTGGTTCATAAGGGTTGAGGCGATGAGCACCAGCGCAAGGACAAAAAATACTCCAGAAAGCCAGGCGCGTCGGCGCTGGCCCGTGTGTTCGAGATCCATGGCCTGATCGGCCTGCATGCGGCGATTACGCTGATCGCGAAGGTTGTTTCCACAGACTTTGCAGAGGAGGGTACCCTCGGTATTGACCGTATTGCACTGGGCACACACGGCGTCCGCGTCCAGCTTGTCGACGTGAAATTCTCCACCATGATTCGCATTATTCATTGGTTAATATTACTCCAGATGATGGCCTTATAATGCCTTGTTCACCGGGGTCCCGTCAACAACTTTGCATGTTTGGACAGGTTTGGTGCTGGTTTCGCAAGTATTTACGATCCTTCCTGGTCATTTCGAGGCCCTATTTCACGAGCACCGCGCCCCCCCCGCTCGCCCACAAAAAAAGAGACGCGCCCCGATGGGGTGCGTCTCTCGCGTCTCTGGAACGGATGGGGCGATGAATCAGGAAGCGGACTTCGCGGCGGCGACGGCGGCCTCGTAGTTCGGGTGATCGGTCATTTCCGGCACGTACTCGATATACACCAGCTTGCCCGCGCCGTCCACCACGAAGATGGCCCGCGT
>JBIJDL010000048.1:0-21711 GCA_044344195.1 Candidatus Hydrogenedentales bacterium | reverse complement strand
ACCGCCGCCAGCGTCGGGGTGACCCTGATTCAGCAACAACTGGGCGCGTTGGGCGGGAACGAAGCCTGAAGTCCCGGTGCTTGTTTTTCGCTCCCCGCGACGCTACCATGGACATTGATGGTTATGGACCATGTGGAGAAGTGCCATTCACCCAGATTTCCACAATGGCATTGCAATGGGGTAAGGAGAAACTGGCTCATGGCGGGAGACTGCCTGTTCTGCAAGATCGCGGCGGGGGAGATTCCCTCAACGCCCGTCTATTCCGACGAGGAGTTCTATGCCTTTCGGGATATTAATCCCGGCGCGCCAACCCACTGTCTGATCGTGCCGCGCAAGCACATCGCCCGTATCCATGAAGCCCGCCCCGAAGATGAGGCTCTGCTGGGTCGCATGCTTCTTCGGGCCAGCGCGATTGCCCAGGCGGAAGGAATCGCGGAGTCGGGGTATCGCTTCGTTGTTAATTGCAACGAAGATGGCGGCCAGACGGTTTTCCATCTCCACCTCCACATCCTCGGCGGCCGCCCGCTGGCGTGGCCTCCCGGATGAGCCACGGCGCTCATCGATAATGTATTACGTTACCTTGTCCGCCGCAGGAGGTTTCCCGGCCAGTGCCCCGAATCATTGACACCAGCACCCAGTTTTGCGCCGTCATCGGCAACCCCGTGGGCCACTCCCTGTCTCCGGCCATTCACAACGCCGCCTTCGCGGCGACCGGGCTCAATTTTGTCTATGGCGCCTTTCGCGTTGAAGACGTGGGAGCCTGTCTCGCGGGCATGCGGGCCATGGGCGGGTTCCGGGGGCTCAGTGTAACCATTCCGCACAAGGTGGCCGCGATGGCCCATGTGGACGAACTGGATGCCATGGCGCGCCGGGTCGGCTGCATCAATACGGTGACCAACGCGCATGGGCGACTCCTTGGCAGCGTGACCGATGGCACGGGGACCCTGCGGGCCTTTCGTGAGGCGGGCGTTGAGCTGAAGGGCAGAAAGATTTTGTTTCTCGGGGCAGGCGGCGCTGTGCGTGCCGTGGCCTTCGCGCTGGCGCTGGAACCGGGGGTTGCGGGCCTGACTATTCTCGCCCGCGACAGCGCCAAAGCGGCCGAGCTCGCCCACGACTTGGAAAATGCGGGCGGGTGCCCGGTCGGAAGTGGCGATCTCGCCACCCAGATTGAAGGGACGATGGCGGAGCATGATATTGTCATTCAAGGCACGCCGGTGGGCATGTATCCCCGCCACGAAGGGGCGATGTGCATCCCCGAGGGCATGCTGCGACCGTCCCACATCGTTTTCGATATGGTGTACCGGCCGCTGAAAACCACCCTCATCGAGGAAGCCGAGGCGGCGGGTTGCACGGCCATCCTCGGTTCTGAAATGCTGGTTCAGCAGGCTGCGCAGCAGTTCGAGACCTGGACCGGCGTCGCAGCGCCGGTCGGGATCATGCGTAACGCCCTGCTTGATATTCTTAATGCGGAACCATCCTGACTGTTTTGGGAGACGTTAGTGTGTGAAACCGCCGCGGGCCAGTGCCCCGGCTAGATCGGGAAGCGGAATCGAGATGAAGGTTAAGACATTTATTGCGAAGTCCAATCTGGACGGCCTGTCCCAGTGCGACGGCCAGATCAATGCGTGGCTCGAACGGGAAAAGGTGGTGGTCTCCTTCGTGCACCAGAGCTGCGGACAGGAGCGGCATCACGGCCAGAGCGCCGACCCCATCGTGGTGACATCCATCTGGTATAAAGAAGCGGAGTGATACCGCCCATTTTCCGCGCCGCATTGTGCGGAAGTGGAGATGCGTGATAGTATACGGCCCGGATTTGCGGTACCGAATGGCGCATGCCTCGCGGCGCGGCAGTCCCGTACCGGCCCAGAGCCTCTGAGGACAAGACCACATGTTGATATCCAAGTACATCACGGAAGATTGCATCGCCACCAAGCTCAAAGCCGGCACCAAAGCGGACGTCCTCAAGGAGTTGACCAATCTTCTCTTCGAGAGCAAGAAGCTGAAAAACGCAGGACCCGCGCTGGACCAGATTATGGCGCGCGAAGCTACGGAAAGCACGGGTATTGGCCATGGCATCGCCGTCCCCCATGCGCGAGTCTCCGGACTCAAGAGCCTTATTTGCGCCGTCGGACGAATTCCCGCAGGCCTCGAATTCCTCGCCGTCGACAAGCATCCCGTACACCTTATCTTCCTGATTTGCTATCCGCCGTCCCAGCAGACCACCTACCTCAACTTCATCGCCACCATTTCCAAGCTCCTCCGCGATGGAGAGCACATGCAGGCGATTTTAGATGCGGCGGGCGAGGCCGAAATCTTCCAGTTGCTGGAGAAGCTCTCGGAATCCCTCATCACCCAGGAAGAAACCTATGAGAACCAGGTCAAGGCCGATCCGGAACTCTTGACGGCCCAGGATGCCCACGCCGACCTCGTGTTGCTCGCCCGGCTCCAGCTCTGCCAGGAGATGTATGAGGCCGCCCGCACGGGCAAGAAGCAGATCAAGCAGCGCATCGAGAATATCCGCGCCATGATCGACCCCCGCATTCTCAAGCACTATGATCGCCTTGCCAAGGGCCGCGCGCCCGCGCTGGTTCCCGTCGAAGGCGATACCTGCCAGGGCTGTTTCATGAAGCTGCCTTCCCAGTACGCCCAGCGTGTTCGCCAGGACACCGACCATATCCACACCTGCAACAACTGCAGCCGTTTCATCTATATCGTCTAGCACGTCCCGCGCGTCTGCCTCGGAGTTGCAGTCGTTACCGCGGGCAGCGGCCAAGCGAAAGCAATCAGGAGGTTGGAACCGATGGACCCGAATACAGTCGACCAGTACATCAAGCATGTTGAGCTCTTCCACGGCCTCAATCGGGAAGAGGTCGCCAAGATCTTCGCCAAAGGCATGACCATGCACGTGAGTGCGGGCCAGGACATTTTCATCCAGGGCACTGTCGGGAGCCAGATGTATGTTGTGCTTGGGGGCAAGCTCGGGGTTTTCGACGGCGACAAAGTCATCGCCGAGTTGCGCACGGGGGACATGTTCGGCGAGATGGCGCTGGTCAACAAAGAGCCCCGCAGCGCAACGGTACGCGCGGTAAATGACAGCCGCCTGTTTGTGTTGACTGAGACGACTTTTGAGCGGTTGATGTCGAAGCGCGTCGCTATTCGGGTCCTCTTCAACATCATCAAGACCCTGAGCCACCGCCTCAAGGAAGCCAACAAGCGCTCCATCAGTTAGCGGGTATCTGGTGGTTTTTGTGTTGGGCGCGCCCCGCCGAACCCCCCTCTGAAAATTTACCCCAATCCCGTGCTCCGCGCTAAAGCCCCGCGCTTTCCTGCCGATAATAGGAACGTACGGATACACCGGAGCTCCATCATGGGATGGGTAAATGCCGCTCCGGACGAGGAGATTTCGGATGAGTGGTACCTTCAGCTCAGGTGGATTGATCACCGGTATCGACAGCGGGACCTTGATCGCGCAGTTGATGCAGATCGAGCGCCGTCCCGTTCTCCGCATGGAAGACCGGATCACCGCCCTCGAAGCGCAGCAGACGGCGGTCCGCACCCTCCGCACCACCCTCCAGACCCTGCGCAACACAGCGCAGGATTTCCGTTTCAATAATATCTTCAATGCCTTCCAGTCCACTTCAAGCAAGCCGGAAGTTCTGACCTCATCGGTGACCGGCTCTGCCCCCGTCACAGGTTCCTTTGCCATCAACGTGACCCAACTGGCCACCGCCACCGAGGCGGTGAGCAGCGGACACATCGGCACCCCGATCAATACCGGCGTTGCCCTGAATTCCAGCGGGATTACCACGGACGTG
This sequence comes from Candidatus Hydrogenedentales bacterium, assembly GCA_044344195.1. Classification (GTDB taxonomy): domain Bacteria; phylum Hydrogenedentota; class Hydrogenedentia; order Hydrogenedentales; family JAEUWI01; genus JAEUWI01. The sequence goes on along the minus strand of JBIJDL010000048.1, from coordinate 17,896 downwards.
ACAGCGGGCGACTTCTCCATTAACGGAGTGGCCTTCACCGTTGACCCCACGACGGATACCCTGGCTTCGATCCTGGCGGATATTAACGGGAGCGCCGCAGGCGTCACGGCGAGCTACGACGTGCTGACGGACAAGGTCACCATCGCCAATACGACTCCGGGCGACGCGAGTTTTATCAATTTCGGCGGCACGGATTCGAACACAAGCAATTTTCTCGACATCATCAATGTGCGGGGCGCCACCCAGGCGGCCGGTATGGGCGGTTCTACAACCGTTTCCAGCACGCGCAATCTGGGTGCCGTTTCCACCACAGAAGCATTGAATTCCGCCAACGTGGGCGGCACGGTGACCTCGGGCACCTTCTCGGTGAACGGGGTCGCGATCAGCATCGATCCTTCCTCCGATACCATCCTCGACGTCATCGGGGCGATCAACGAATCCGAAGCGGGCGTTACCGCGAGCTATGACACAGCGACGGACACCATCCGCGTGGTGTCCAGTACCTTGGGTAGTCCCACCATCCGCTTTGGCAGTGTGGGGGACACGAGTAACTTCCTGGATCTGGTCAACCTGGATACGGCGGTGCAGACGGCGGGTGTGGACTCCCAGTTTACCGTCAATGGCGGTGCCGTTCAGACACGCAATACCAATTCCGTTTCCGATGCCATCGGCGGTGTAACGGTTGAGTTGCTGAGCGTGGGCGCCAGCACAGTAACGATATCCAGCGACGAAGACGCGATCGTTGAGGACATCCAGAAGTTCGTGGAAGAGTTCAACGCCGCGCTCAATGAAGTGCGGAGTCTCGTGGGGCCCGAAGGGGTATTGCGGGGCGATGGCGGGATACGGTCGATTGAGACTTACCTTGTGGGCACCATGTTTTCCCAGATTTCGGGGTTGAGCGGCGATTTTCAGAGTATGATCGACCTCGGCATATCGAGTGGCGAGGATTTCAACAGCGATCTGCCACTCAATGTTACGCTCGATGAGGAAAAGTTTCGGGAGGCGCTCAAGGACGACCGGTCCGGGGTAATCAGTGTTTTCTCCAACACTGCAAAAAACGGCATTGCGGACCAGCTTTTCTCCTTTCTCGATGACGCTACGAAGACAACGGGTTTCCTGAACGAGCGTTCCAAGGACAATGGTACCATCGACCAACAGATCCAGAGTTCCAACGACCAGATAGACCGGTTGGAGGACCGTCTCCTTCAGCGGGAGAACCGGTTGCGCCGGCAGTTCACGTCGCTGGAGCAGATTTCCGCCATCTATCAGAATCAAGCTGCGGCCCTTTCCAGATTGGGCTCCTTCTAGGTCCTTATTCAAGCCTTGCCGGCGTACCGGAAAGGCGCTATGATTACGATTGCACGTGGGAACACAACACGCAAGGAGTACCGCTATGCCCGCTTCTTCCAAGCTGAACACGTATACGACGGTGGATGTTGAGACTGCGTCTCAGGGAAAGCTGGTCGTCATGCTGTTCAACGGCGCCATCAAGCGCGCGGAAGAAGCCAGGCGCCAGTTGGAAAAGAAGAAATTCGAGAGCGTCCACAACAACCTCATCCGCTCTCAAGAGATTGTGGCGGAATTGCGCGGTTCCCTCGACATGCGCCACGGTGAGGTTGCCAGGAATCTGGACCGGCTCTACGAGTATTTCCAGCATCTGCTGATCACGGCCAACGTGAAAAAGACCGAGGCTCCGCTCATCGAATGCATCAAACTGATGACGGACATGCGGGACACCTGGCAGGAAGCCTTCCGCAAGGCGGCGGAGGAGCGTCCCCCCGAGGCACCCCGGATCAATCAGCATGGTGCCGCCGTGTTGAATCTCCAGGGCTGATCGAGCGATAAAATAAAGCAGGCCCCTTTCCGGTGGGAAGGGGCTTTTCGTTGGGACTGCATCCGGGATGCAAGGATTTTGGCTCGTGCCACACGATCTCGCAGAAGGCGAGTTCGAGTGCGCTGAGCCTCGTTCTCGGTGGACTGCAAGACCCACCCTCGCCGTGCCCTTTTACTCCCCGCGTTGGAGAGTTCAAGTACAAGAGGATCGGCTCCCTATCGACTTCATGTCCGTCGAATCGTCCTTCAACGCACTCGAACCCACCTTTGGCAAGATCGTGTGGCACAACTCCAAAATGATAATCCCCCTACTAACTGTGGCTTATTTTCGTTCCCAGCAGCACCAGGAACTGGGCGAGCCAGGCAGGGTGCGCGGGCCAGGCCGGTGCCGAAACGAGATTTCCCTCCGTGTGGGCGGCGTCCACGGGAATGTCCTGGAAAGTGCCGCCCGCTGCGGTTACTTCGGGGCCGACCGCAGGATAGCAGCTACAGGCCCGGCCTTTCAGCACACCCGCCGCGGTCAAAATCTGGAGGCCATGACAAATCGCGGCTACGGGCTTATTTGTCTCGAAGAAATGGCGGCAGATGTCCAGGATCTGACTGTTCAATCGGAGATATTCCGGCGCGCGGCCACCCGGTAATACCAGGGCATCGTAGTCCGCCGGTATTACGCTCGCGAAGTCGGCGTTAAGGACAAAGTTGTGTCCCGGCTTCTCGCTGTAGGTCTGGTCCCCTTCGAAATCATGGATGGCGGTACGCACCTTGTCGCCGGCCTTGCGATCGGGGCAGACCGCGTGTACCGTGTGACCGGTCATCAACAAGGCTTGGAATGGCACCATTACTTCATAGTCTTCCACAAAATCCCCAACTATCATCAGGATCTTTTTCGCTGGCATTGGATTCTCCTCGTACAAGTTGAGTGCGACGCGCAGGGCGCGGTTACGATGCATTGTACACCAGCCAGCCGCCCTTTTTGTGTTATGCTTCCCGCCATGTCCGCCACCTATCGTCCGCCCTTCGCGACTATCCTGCGTGCCACATTCGAGTCGCGCCCCAATCGTTTCCTCGTCCTGTGCCGCCTCGCAACCGGGGAACGCGTGCGCGCTTTCCTGCCCAATCCCGGGCGTCTCCAGGAATTGCTGCTGCCCGGCGCGGAGGTTTTTGTCGTTCCGGCCACCCTCACGGTTGCGCGGAAGACGCCCTATACGATGGTCGGCGTGGCAGGAAAAGAGCGTCCGATCTTTCTTCACACCCATGTGAATAATGACGTGGCGCGACACCTCCTGGAGCGTGGGCTCGTGCCCGGCCTGGAGCATGCCCGAATCGTCCGCGCCGAGGTCCCATTGGGCCACAGCCGCTTCGACTTCCTCCTGGAAGCGGATGGGAAGCCGGTCTATCTTGAGGTGAAGTCCTGCACCCTTTTTGGCAACCGCGTCGCCATGTTTCCCGATGCCGTAACCGCTCGGGGCCGCCGCCACCTGGAGGAGCTTGCGGCCCTATCGAAAAACGGCGTCCGGACGGCGGTCCTTTTTGTCATCCATTCGGGAGAGGTTCGCTGGTTCATGCCGGACTACCACACCGATCCCGCGTTCAGCAGGACCCTGCTCGAGGTACGAAATGATATCGAAATCATCCCCCTCGCCGTCTCGTGGCGACGGGACTTCCGGCTCGGCAGCACCGTGCGCCAAGTGCCTATTCCATGGGAGTATGTGGCGCGAGAACTGGGTGATCGGGGCAATTTCGTTGTTTTATGCAGGTCAGCGTCCTCCGAAACGCATCTTTGCTGTCTGCTCACCGGGTGGCAACCATCGGGACTTTTTGCGTTTCTTCGTACGCTGCACAAGTCTCTAACCCGGGTAGGCCTTTTGGTCGTGGAACATTTTGCCGTGGTGTCCTCGGTCGACCGGAAGGAAGCGATCGCGTCATCCTTCTCAAGTAGATACCCCGGAACTGCTTCCGTAGCCTCTCCGTCGGTCGACGGACTGCAACCGTGTGGCATATCCGAGACCGACCCCCGTGAAGACCAATATTTCCATCAACTTCTCGCGCGCTTTCGAATGCGGCACCCGTAGCGTCCCAGAATGAGAATGGGAATGGGAATGGGGTACTGGAATCTCAGGGGCTGTAACGGAACGAAGCACCGTGAGTATAGTGGTTAATCGGGTCGTCTCCACCATTGAAGCGAAGGTGCTTGTCAAGTAATAATTGATTTTATTATTCGGCCCCCTTGATTTATTCGCGAATCTATGTTACATATTCGTTTGAATCGAGTGTTGCTGGGCAGCGAGACCGGGAATACACAGGGACAATGTGCCTTGGGTTTCGGTCAATCCCTAGCCCGGCACAATGAGGTAGCGCACCGTGATGGAATCGTTGACGAGGAAAGAGCTCGAGGAAGTCAAACGGCATAAGTACTTTATGTCGGAAGCCTGCGGCTATGACGTCGGCTATGAGGCGGCTTGCGAAGACTGGTTGACTTACCACGCGATCACGTTTCGACAGCGCGAGCAGGCCCGAATGCTCGATATGCAGCGCGAGGAAATCGCGCGGCACAAATGGATTGAATCCGAAAAAGCCAATCGTGATCTGGGCCGGGATGCCGCCCTGGATTGGGTTCTGAAATATGCCGCCCAGTGGCGGGCCTGGTACAACAGCAACTGCCTCGGCTGAGTTGCGCTCCCCCCTCTGATTACCCTTCCCTGAATGCCCCGGTTGCCGAATTGTCGTGCCTTCCCTATACATCCTTTCGCTCCCCTCGCTCCGCGCCGCCAGAAACTTGTTGCACAATCCCCGCAAGATCGTAATAATGCTGCAAAGTCATTCGACAGGCTGGGCCTGAACTTGGGCGCAAGGGAGAAGTGGGGTGCAACTGAATGTTTCACCGGAGATAGGCGACGTTCTTGAGAAGGCCGCCGCGATCAGTGCCAATCAGGGGAGTTACTTCGTTGGCGTCAACCATGTGTTGACCGCGCTGCTGGAGTGCGCTGGTCAGCTTCCGGAAGGCGTTCGTGAGCGCCACCTGAGCGAGATCTTCTCTGTTCAGCGCGAGGTAAACCGGATGGCTTGGACCGGGAACGCGAGCACGCCCTCGGGTGAGACGTTCTATACGCCCCGATGCATCCAACTCATTTCACAGGCCTCGAAGCTGGCAACGCGCATCGGGCACGGAAAGCCCCTGGCGGGCCACCTGCTCCTGGCGCTACTGCGCGATGACCTCTCCGCGCCCGCTCGCGCCATGGACCGCCTCGGCCTCGATCGGGCCGCCTGCAACCAGCAGCTTCAGGCGGAGCTCGGTTTCGTGTCGCCCCAGGCCTACCACAAGGTCACGCCGCTGCCGGACTATTCCGAAGTGCAATTGCAGAACATCCCCGCAGTCAGGGGGGCTCGTTCGGCCAGCGCCGCCGTGGGGGCTTCTCCGTCCCCTCCAGCGCCCCGAGAGGAGGTCGTGCCCCTGCCCAACCAGTCGGGGCCCTTGACCCGCGATCTGACCGAGGCGGCCCACCGGGGTGCCTTGCAGGAGGCCACGGGGCGAGACGACGAGATGTTCGAGGTGCTCCAGATTCTTTCCCGCAAGACCAAGAACAATGTGATGCTGGTGGGCGAGGCGGGCGTGGGGAAGACCCAGATCGTCGAGGGGCTTGCGCTCCGGATCGCGAAAGAGGGAAAGGGCGGCGGTATGCCGCCATTCCGCATTCTGGAATTGAATATCGCCGCGCTGATGACCGGCACCCAATATCGAGGCGCCTTCGAAGAAAAAGTGCTCGCGCTGATTGAGCAGGTCAAGCGCTCCGATCATGCCGTACTGTTTATCGATGAAGTCCACCTCATCATGGGGGCGGGGGCCACCGACGGCGACGGCATGGACCTGGCCAACCTCTTGAAGCCTGAACTCTCCCGAGGCGAATTCCGATGTATCGGCGCCACTACGCTCCAGGAATACCGCAAGTTTGTCGAGAAAGATCCAGCGGTGGAGCGACGCTTCCAGATGGTGCGCGTGGATCAGTTGTCCGCCGAGGCCTCCTATGAAGTGCTCAAGCGCGTGCGGCCGACCTTGGAAAAGCACCACGGCGTCCATATTCACCGGCGCACCCTGAAAGCGGCCATCGATCTGACCGTTCGCTACATGCCCAATCGGAACCTGCCCGACAAGGCCATCGACGTGCTCGATCAAGCCTGCGCGCGGCACCGGCTGCGCAGTCTCATGATGCGTAAGAAGGACCTGCGGGAATCGGACAATCCCGATACCGATGGCGAGCGCAGCGTGACACCCCATTCCATCCGCAAAGTGGTCAGCCAGATCACCGCGATCCCGCTCGAACAGCTCACGGCCGACGAACGGATGTACCTCAACAACCTCGATCAGGTGTTGAAAAAGCAACTGATCGGCCAGGATGAGGCGGTAAACCGGGCGGTTTCCGCGGTAAAAAAATCCCGCACGGGCCTTTCCGATCCGAACCGCCCCGATTCCATCATGCTCTTTCTTGGCCCGACGGGCGTGGGGAAGACCCAGTTGGCCAAGCTGCTGGCCCAGCACCTCTTCGGCTCGTCCAGCCACCTCATCGTCTTCGATATGTCCGAATACAGCGAGGAGCATTCCATCGCCAAACTAATTGGCGCGCCGCCCGGCTATGTGGGGCACGAAGAAGAGGGCGTCCTCACGGGGGCTGTGAAGAATGCACCCTTCTCCATCCTGCTCTTCGATGAAATCGAAAAGGCCCATTCCCGGATCTTCGACCTTTTCCTGCCCATGTTTGACGAAGGTCGCCTGCGCGATTCGCGCGGGCGCGAGGTGAGCTTCAAGAACTGTATCATCATCATCACCTCCAACATCGGCTCCGAGCTGCTGTTGCAGGCCGAGGCGGCGGTTGCCCAGGAGGCATTGATTCAGGCACTGCGCGATCACTTCCGGCCCGAGTTTGTGAACCGCCTCGATCAGGTGGTGCCCTTCTACCCGCTCCTTTCGGAGGATGTGCGCAACATATTGCGCCTCGAGGTCAACGCGATCCGGAACCGGCTTCAGGAAAAGCAGATTGGCATTCGCATGTATCAGCGTGCTTACGAATACATCGCCCGCGAGGGTTACAGTCGTGAATACGGCGCACGGGAACTTCGCCGTGCCGTGGATCGCTTCGTGACCACACCCATCAGCGACGGGCTGATCGACGGTCGCTTCGAAAGCGGCGACATGATCGATATCCTGCTCGAGGACGATGACACCCTGATTTACCGCAAGGGCAAGCCGGCCCACGGCATGCCGAGGATCGCGCCATGATCCAGCCCGACATGCTGGAAATCATCAACGGCCCGGAAGACGGCACCGAGTTTCCCATCAACCGCGCCCCGCTCATTATAGGCAGCGATATGAGCTGTGAAGTAAATGTCCGTCTTGACGAAGCGGTACAGCGCTATCATGCCCGGCTCACCGCCGTGGGCGATGGGTACCGCGTGCGGAAAATTCATGGGGGCAATCTCGCGGTCAATGGCAAGTCCACCGGGGTCATCCGATCACGTGTGCTCCGCGAAGGTGGCGTGCTAACCGTGGGCAACACGGAATTCTATCTCCGCTGTGCGCCCGACGGGTTGGCGCGCAGAAGCCGGGGACTTCCCGTCGAGAACGACGTGGTGTGGTCGTTGCGCGTGCTGGCGCGCAGGCTCTGGGCGGCCGCCTGGTGGGTGGGCACCCTGAGCGGGGGCACCTCCCGCTTCGTCCGCGGCCTCGCCATCCTGTTTATCGTGGCTGTGGTGGCGGGTTATTTCCGCCCCGGATTGCCCGGCGAGATCCAATACTTTGTCCAGCGGAGCATCGCCAGCATCCTGGAATTGCTGGCCCCCTTCCTGAATGGTCCCGTGTAGGGGACGCGCTTGATGCCTGCAATTCCTAAAGCCCTTGGGAGACCTTGTTGTGCGCACGGACAGGCCATCGCCCGCTACGCTCCGCCACTGGGGGCGTTGCCGTCAACCTTTGGCACGGGCGGGAAGGATTCGCCGGGTTTTCGCTCTACCGGATCCACGCTCATGCGCTTCCAGTCAATTTCCCCCAAAGGCTTCGTATTGACGGGACGGTATTTCCGGAAGGCGTGGTAGTTTCGGAATAGGATTTTCGAGAGCAGTTCGTCGGGCAGATTCAGGCCGTTGAGGGTCACGCCGGGAATGGCGGGGGAGGTGTAGGTCTCTTTCGTGAGCATGTCGATATAGGCCTGAAACTGCACCGGCGCCCAGTCGTCTTTGCGGCCCTTGATCATGACCAGGTCCGTGGCGAACATGAAGCGGTCGGGATATTTCTTGAAGATCCGCTTGAACTTGTCCGGCTCTTTGGAGATATAGAGCAGGCGCTCCTTCATGAAATAGTCGCCAAAGCTCACATCGGTATAGAGATTGGGGAAGGTATCCAGCAGTTCCTGAAGGCGATTGCTCTTCACGGTCGAAAGGATAAAATGGGGCGCGACCACCTTCATGTCGGGAAACTGGGTGAGCACCGCGACGAATTCTTCGGCAAAGCCTTTCTTCTCGCCGAAGGGATTCACATGCAGGACAATGGGGATGAAGTTTTCCTGACACCAGGCGTAGAAGGGCAGCATGGCCGGATCGTCCATCGCCACGGGGTGAAACATGTAGTCGTGCTTCTTGGTGACATAGCCGTGTCCCGTATAGAGCTTTACTCCGGTGGCGCCACGCTTCACCAGATCCTGGATTTTCTTCAGCTTGTCCGGATCTTCCGGGCTCAGCGTGGGCCAGGCTTCGAAGCGGCCGGGGTAGGCCGCCACGATTTTCAGCAGTTCCTCGTTGTTCTCGTCGTAGCCCGTAAAGCCCACTGGCTCGCTCAGTGTTAGCGTAAACTTGGAGCTGCCCATGAGGCACATCGATTGAATGCCGAACTGGTCCATGGCTTTGAGAAATAGCGGTGCCTCCGCCAGACTCTCAATGTGCTCGTGCACATCGATGATGAGCCGTTTCTCCTTCATTTCCGCCAGACTCATGGGGCCGGGATCGACCCAGTCCGTGAGGGGTGCGCCGTGGGTTACCACGGGTTCGGCGGGTGCCGGTTTCGAAGTCGAGGACACCTCCGGAGTCATAGCCACCACTTCCGCCTTGCTCGCAGTGGGCGTTTCGGCCTGCGGGGCGCCACTCATGCGACCAACGAAAAACACAACCGCACAGCCCAGGACGATAGCGACACCGACAATCGTGGGAATGACGCGATTACTTTCCGGGACCTCAGGCTTTTGCCGCCAATCGGGTACGAGGGTCTCGTCCGCATCACTGCGGGCGGAGGCATTCGTGAGGACGGGGTTCGGCCGGTGACCTTCGGGCAGCAGGGCATCCTTCAGCGACGGCGCCTCGCTGGACGAATCCCGGTGTTCGCGGCGGTTCTTCTTGGGTGTTGGGCGGTTCTTTTTTGCTGGAAGGGGAGGCTTGCCCGGCCTTTCGGGCATCAGCGCATCCTTCAGCGAGGGCTCCTTGTGGTCATGGGGGTCGCGATGGTCATCGTCATGGTGCATGTTCATGGGTGTACTGCCTCTACCTTTGCCAGGGCCGCCGCCGGGGGGGCCAGGTCCAGTATACGGCTTTGGGCAGGCCGGAGGAAACTAGCCGTAGCGGGAGATCAGACTGATCGGACCGATCGGCCCGATCAGACCGATCAGATCTGTCCGAATGGCCTGATCCCCAGAAGCCCGAGGCCTTCATCCTTCATCCTTGATTTTGACCCCCGTATGCATAGTCCGTATAATCACGGAATCCCTTGCGCCCGCACCGGGCTTCCCCTATCTCGATTGCATCGGAAAGTCTGACCCATGAAATTGCTCGTCGAAGGTGCCCCTCTGCGCGGCACCGCGGAAATCCCCGGCTCCAAATCCCACTGCATCCGTGCCGTGGCCATCGCGTCCCTGGCGCCGGGTGAGAGTGTCATCCGCCAGCCTCTGGACTCCGAGGATGCCCGCGCCGCCTTCCGCGCCTACAAGGCCTTCGGCGCGACCATCGTGGACGAGGGTGATTGCTGGCGCGTTCAGGGCTTCGGCGGCAAACCCCAAACGCCCGACTGCGTTATCGACGTGGCCAATTCCGGCACCACCATGCGCATCGCCCTGGGCAGCGCCACATTGAATCCCGACGGCATCACGGTGCTCACGGGCGACAAGCAGGTGTGCAGCCGCCCCTGCGGGCCTCTGGCGAAGTCCCTCAATGACCTCGGAGCCAACGTTCGCTCCACGCGCGGAGGCACGACCCCGCCCTTCGTGGTGGAAGGCACCCTGCGCGGTGGCCAGACCTCCATCGAGGCCGTGACGAGCCAATATGTCACTTCGCTGCTGATCAACACGCCGCTGGCGGAGAAAGACAGTCACATTCTCGTGCCTCTCCTCAACGAGCGGCCCTATGTGGGCATTACCCTCGATTGGGTTCGTCGCCAGGGCATCACGGTGGAGGCCGCCGACGACTGGAGCGAATTCCACATCCCTGGCGGGCAGACCTATCTTCCCGTGGACCGGCGCATTCCCGGCGACTTCTCGTCTGCGACCTTCTTCCTCGCGGCGGGTGCCATGGGCGACAACGAGGTCTACTCTTCGGGCCTCGACATGGGCGATACTCAGGGCGACAAGGCCGTGGTGGATTACCTGAAGCAGATGGGCGCCGAGGTGCGCATTGAAGCGGAGGGCATCAACGTGCGCGCGAAGGATCTCGTCGGTTGCGAGATCGATATGAACGCGACCCCCGACGCCCTGCCCATGATGGCCGTGCTGGGCTGTTTCGCGAAAGGCACGACCCGGTTGGTCAACGTGCCCCAGGCGCGCCTGAAGGAGACGGATCGCATTGCGGTGATGCATCAGGAGCTGTCGAAGATGGGCGCGAAGATTACCGAATTGCCCGACGGCCTGATCATCGAGCAGAGCGATCTCCGGCCCGCCGAAGTGGAAGGCCACGACGATCACCGCGTGGTCATGTCCCTGGCGATTGCGGGGTCCATGCTCACGGGCACCACGACGATCAACGGCTGTGAGGCGATGAATATTACCTTCCCGACCTTCTGCGAAGCCCTCGTGGTTCTCGGCGGAAAAGCACGGGTAACTGCGTAGGGACGGACACGCGCCCGTCACCTTTTCGATCGAGAATTCAGTACCGCGTCGTGTAACTCCCGTTCAGGGACATCAGCGACAGCAGGGACGGCAGGCTGTGGCGTTTCTGCCGTCCCTGCTGTCGCTGATGTCCCTGCAATCTGAGTCGTGGACGGTGGCTTTAAACTGCTCTTCAGGCGAAAGGAGTTCCCATGGACTGGCGCTATTTCGATCCCCAACAGGATCAAGACGCGGCGGAGCGCCTCTGGCACGAAGCCGGGTGGCTCAACCGCCCCGATCCCCAGGCCTGCAAGGGCATGGCCGCCTACACCGCCTCCGCGAAGGGTTACGCGGGGCTGGTCCACGGCGCGCCCGAGTGTCTTGTGTTCACCGCCCCGGCCAACATCCGCCACCTCGACGCCGAACTCAGCCTCTGCGCCGTCACCGGCGTGGCAACCAGCCGCAACGGGCGCAAGCAGGGCTTGGCACTTGGCCTCACCGCCCGTGCCGTGGCCGAGGCGGCCCGCGACGGATTCGCGTTGGCCGGACTGAGCACCTTCGAACAGGGCTTCTACGACCGCATCGGCTTCGGCAACGCGGCCTACGAGCACCTCTGGCGTTTCGACCCCGTCCGGCTTACCGTCTCGGACAAAGTCCGCGCGCCGCACCATCTCCGCCCGTCGGACTTCGAAGCGATCCATGACGCGCGGCTGAGCCGAAAGCGATTCCACGGCAGTGTATCGGTGATCGATCCTCGGATGACCGAATCCACCATGCTGCGCTCGCCCGGTGGATTTGGACTGGGCTACTACGACGGCCCCAGCGAAACGCCCTCCCACGGCCTCTGGTGCAGCGTCCAGCAGATGATGAGCGGACCCTATATCGTTGAAATCATGTTCTGGGAAACGGGCGATCAGCTCCTGGAATTGCTGGGCCTGATCAAACAGTGGGGCGACCAGGTGCGCCTGGTGTGGATAGCCGAGCCTTCCGGAGTTCAGCTCCAGGATCTCATGGACCGGCCCACGCAGCACTTTAACAGCACGGCGGGCGGTAATTTTCCCAGTGGCTGCCAGGGCCGGGCCTGGTTCCAGTATCGCATCCTCGATCTTGCGGCCTGCATCGCCGCGACCCATCTAACAGGGCCGGATGTGATCTTTAACCTGGATTTGCGCGATCCCATGGAGGAATACCAGCAACGGCACGCCAGCCTATTCGACGGAGTCGAATGGCGCGGAATAACGGGCGATTATCGAGTTTCTTTTGGGCGAGAAAGCCACGTGGAAGCGGGCTTCGATGATCGCCTTCCCACGTTGAAGGCTTCCATTGGTGCCTTCACGCGGCTGTGGCTCGGCGTACGCCCCGCGAGCGGCCTGGCGGTGACCGACGACCTCTCCGGTCCACCAGATTTACTCCAGCAATTGGATGAAACCCTCCGTCTGCCTTCACCAATCACCGATTGGCAGTTCTAAAGGGACGGACACGCGCCCGCAACTACGGCGAGCGGTTGCCACGTTGTGTCAATTCGCATCCGTTGAGTACGACAGTGATCGTTAACGCGCGTGCCTGTCCCAGTGGATGGGTGTGGGGACTCGGACCAATCCACGTCGCGATTCCAGCATCCTCTGGGACATGCCGCCGCACTGCAGAGGGCTTTGCGAGGGCAAGTGGGTGATGGTGAGCAACGTCTACGCCGCTACCCCGTAGTTCCTGTTGCGGCGGTACGTCCCCAAGTCGTTCAAAACTGGATCCCGCAGCCTCCAGTATGAAAAGATCAAGGGTTCCCGAGTCGAGCGGCCCTTTCTCTCTTCGCCGCGCATCCAAAGAAAGAATTTCCGATGAATATCGTACTTATGGGCTCCAAGGGCGCTGGCAAGAGCACGCTCGGTGCCGCGCTGGCCGCCCTCACCGGCATGGACGCCATTGATACCGACCGCCGCATTGAGACGCGCTACCAGGAGACTCAGGGGCAGGCCGCGACCTGCCGCGAGATCTTTAAGGCCGCCGGTGAGGCGGGTTTTCGGGCCCTGGAGCGGGCCGTGGCGCTGGAATCCGCGGAAGCCTCCTACAAGCTGATTATTACCGGCGGCGGCATGATGATGGATCCCGATGCCCGCCGCGCCCTGCGCCGTGATGCCATTCTGGTCTTTCTCACCGCTGCCCCAGACGTGCTCTGGGCGCGCGCCACGGAAAAGGGACTCCCGCCCTGGCTCACGGGCCCGGAGGGCCGCGTCAAGTTCGAAGAGCAAGCCGCCCACCGCACCGAAGTGCTGCGCCCCTTCGCCAATATCGTGTTTGATACCACCGAGGGTAGTCCAGAAGAGCAGGCCGAGCGGCTGGCGGATTTTATCGGCGAAGAGCTCGCCGTGCGCCAGACCTCGGCGAATACCTACGGCGACGTGATCCGCATGACCGGATTCGGTGAGAGCCACGGCCGCGCCATCGGCACGGTGCTCGAAGGCATGCGCCCTGGCATCGAGTTCAGCGAGGAAATCCTCCAAGAGCAACTCGATCGTCGCCGTCCGGGCCAGAGCAAGGTGGTAACCCAGCGGAAAGAGCCGGACACGGTCGAAATCCTGTCCGGCGTCTTCGAAGGGAAGACCACGGGCGCGCCCATCGCCATGGTGATCTACAATCAGGATCAGCGCTCCAAAAACTACGACAACGTGAAGGACGTGTTCCGCCCGGGCCACGGCGACTTCACGTTTTACAAAAAATATGGCTTCCGTGATTATCGCGGTGGCGGTCGTCAGTCTGGCCGCGAGACGGCATGCCGCGTTGCCGCCGGTGCCGTGCCGCTGAAAATGCTCAAGGAGAAGGGCGTGCGCATCGTCGCTCACGCCACGGAAGTCGCGGGTATCGAAGCCAAGACGGTGGACTACGATTTCATCGAGCAGAACCCGGTGCGCTGCGCAGATCCCGAGGCCGCGAAGGCCATGGAGCAGGCGATTCTCGATGCGCGGAGCGACAAAGACTCCGTGGGCGGCGTGATCCAGTTGGAGATCCACGGGCTGCCCGTGGGTCTCGGCGATCCTATCTTCGGCAAGCTCGACGCGCGCCTCTGCACCGCCATCATGACCATCGGCGCGATCAAGGGCGTCGAAGTGGGGGGGGGCTTCGCCCTGTGCAAGCTGCGCGGCAGCGAGGCCAACGACGCCATGAAAGATGGCCACTTCGTGACCAACTATTCCGGCGGCCTCCTCGGCGGCATCTCCACGGGCGATCCGGTCATCCTCCGGGTTGCCGTGAAGCCGACTGCATCGATTGCGAAGCAGCAAACCACCACCGATGAACACGGCAACAACGTGGAGATCGAAGTCCTCGGTCGCCACGACCCGTGCATCGTGCCCCGTGCCGTGCCGGTGATTGAGGCCATGGCTGCCCTGGTGATCCTGGACGCCTGGGAGGTTCAGAGCCGCTTGAACCCCGAGTGGGCGGCGGTGAATCCGCTGTAACAGGGACATGCCGCCGCCTCCGTGTGGGCCTTGCCCAATTGAGTGGTTGCGGTGGTACTAAATGACGGTATCAAGCGACGGGCCTCTGCGGCGGTACGTCCCCCTCACTCCTCCGCAAACTGAAACGCGTACAACTTCCCGCGTGTCAGCTTGATGTGCATCTTTACCGGCTTGGCGGCCAGCGACGACACATCCGAATTGCCCTTCCAGTAGATCACCTGATCAATAAAGTTGCCGCCGACCTCCTCGCAGTCTTCCAAGGTGAATCCGGGGATTGGTTGATTGTTTTCATCGCGCAATTCCACGAAGGCCGTGCCCATGGCACCGGTGTCGATGTTGAGCCGCAGTTTTTTTCCGCTGAAGGTGATCACCGGCGTTTCCAGCCAGCCGCCCTTGTGGTCCGCGTCGATGGAGTAGTAGCCGTCCAGGCGCTGCTTGATGGCGCCAATACCGCCAAGCTCTTTCACAGCATCATATTCGGCACGGATCACCAACCCGTCATGGGTGCGCCCGCTGGAAGTGTAGTACTGGTACAAGTAGTTTCCGCGCCGCGCGATGCCCTGGGCCATGGTGGCGTACCAGCGGTCCCATTCATCGGCGAGACCGGTGGGGAAGTACGGCTCGCGGGAAGGGCGGTCCCACTTAATGCCGTCGCGGCTGACCGCAAGCTGGATTTCGAGCACGCCGAAGTCTTCCCACTGGCCCGGTGCCTTAGGGCGGAGGAAGGGCTGGCGATTGGGCATGAAGTGGCGGAAAGGGGCCAGGGCCATGAGATAGGTATCCTGCGCCCACGGATAGATCGTCGCCGAGTTATAGTAGAAATCCGAATAGGGGTCGTCTTCGGCATCCGTCTCCACGATGGCGGGTGAATTTGCGGGGGCAAAGAGCCAGTCGTCCTTGTCCGTTTTCGTGTAGGGCCACGGCTTCAGCGGGTCGTCCGTTACCATCCGCGTGATGCGACGCTCGTTCTCCGCGTCCCGCTCCAGCACGCGCGTGTAGATCACGTAGGAATTGATGCGCGCGTCCCACAGCACGATGGGCGGGTTGTCGCAATAGAACGGCAGCACCTGACCCGCCTCCGTAAAGTTTATGCCATCCGCCGAGTACGCCGCCTGCACCCCATGAACCGCCGTATCAAAGGGCGTGTCCAGCGTCAGGTAGAACATCTTGTAGCGTTTGGCGGGGTCGGTCTCGTGGGTATCCAGCAGCAAGGTGGGGAATACCCCTCGCCCGATGGTCTTGCCCGTGTGGGTGAAGTGAAGGCCGTCGTCGCTCTCGTAGATGGTCAGGGAGTCCGCGCCAATGTAAAGCCGGATTTTACCCCCGTCCTCGATCACCTGGTTCACATGACCGTTGATGCGGTTGCCGTTCTGATCCAGCAACGGGCCAAACTTCTGGCCCTGGTTCAGGCGGCGGTAGGTGTTCTCCGACGCTTCGATGAAGCGGTCATCGAAAAAAAGCTGCTTCTGATTGCCGACGGGGAGGGGCTCGGGAAAGGCTTTGGGCGACAGCGTCGCTATGAGGCAGGCCAAAATCAGGGCGAGGTGCATGGGTACTCCTTGGTCTTGAGGGGGGGACGACAGCACGATACTTAGCATGATACCCAGTGGGTGATTAAAGTTGCATCGTGGTCGCGCGGGGCGATGGGTCTTATGGGTCTTATGGGCATGAGGCGGGCCCCTTCGTACGACCCATTGGTCTCATAAGACCTATAAGACCCATTCTTCCCCCTCTGCGCGCCCTTCAGCCCCCCGGCTACCCACGCTCTCCCACACAAGACACCCCCTCCGCTCTTGTGGTGTTTGGCATGGAAGCCACTATATGTAGTGGGGTTGTGGTAAACACCTAACACATCGGCTCATTTTGGCAAGTTCCATTGTGTTTTTGTGTTGACTTGGTGGGTCTATAGTGGTAAATTGTGGGTGGTGAGGGTTAAATCGTGGGAAAGGCCAAACGTGTATTACGGTGAATCACAGACAGCCATCGACGACAAGGGACGGATTACCGTGCCCCAGCAGTTTCGTCAGGTGATGGAAGTTCATGATCATGACACGTGGTTCATGACCCGCGGCTTTGACGGTGCGATATTCCTGTTCCATAAGGAGCAGTGGGAGAAGTTGAAGGATTTGGGAAGCGGCCACAGCCCCCTCGACCCGCGGATGCTCGATTTCCGGCGGATGTTCCTGGGCAGTGCCGCGAAGGTGAAGCTGGATCGGGCTGGGCGTCTTGCGGTGCCGGCTCTCCTGCGGGAATACGCGGGCCTGCAAAAGGACAGCGTTTTACTCGGCGTAGAAGACCACCTGGAGCTCTGGAGTAAAGAAGGTTGGTGTGCCTTCCAGCAGCAGCAGATGGCGAGTTATAAGCAAATGGCTGCGGAATTGTTCGCCGCGGCGAAGTCCGGGAACGGAAAAACAGAAGGAGCGGAGCGGGATGTTGACCATTGATAAATTTGAGAACGGTCTGGTCACGGTATTGCGCCTCGATGGCGATATCGACGAGGACGGCATGAATGTGCTGCGCCTGAGCCTGATGGAATGCATTCAGGCCCAGCGCTGCCAGGTGGTGGTGAATCTTTCCCAGGTGAAGTTCGTCAGCTACATGGGCGTTGGTGTGCTCGTGGAGCGCCTGCGCCAGTTGCGCGCGGTGAAGGGCGATCTGAAGCTGACGGGCGTGAATCTCTACACGGAGCGTCTTTTCCGCATGGTCGGAATCACGAATGTGTTTGAGACCTTCGCGACCGAGGCCCAGGCGGTTCAGTCCTACGCGGAAGCGGCCTGATACGGTCCTCCGCAACGCTTTTCCAGGGAGGAGCGTATTCCACACGGATGTGGCGTTGTAATCCCGAGAGGATGGCCTGGTGCTTCATGTTCCCGTCATGGCCGAAGAGGCTTTAGACTGGTTGTCGATTCGTCCCGAAGGTGTGTACGTGGACGGAACGGCGGGTGCCGGTGGTCACGCCTCGCTGATTGCCGAGCGCCTTTCCGGCGGCCGGCTTCTGGCGCTGGATCGGGATCCCTCGGCGGTGGTGTTGTCGTGCGAACGGCTTCGTGAATTCTCCTGTGCCACGGTGCACCACGCGAACTACGCCGATCTGGCCGACGTGCTGGCGGCGGCGGGGATTGCGGGTGTGGACGGCGTGCTCATTGACGCGGGCTGTTCCAGCATGCAGATCGACACGGCGGAACGAGGCTTCTCTTTTCAGGAAAACGGCCCCCTCGACATGCGGATGAACCCGCAGGCGGGCGAGACTGCTGCGGCCCTGCTCCGGCGCTCCTCCCGCGAGCAAGTCGAAAGCATCCTCCGCGAGTATGGCGATGTGGGCCCTGCGGGACGCATTGCCACCGCGATCAAGGAGGCTGCTCACGGCGGCCGACTTGAAACGACCCATGACCTGGTGGCGGCGGTGAAGGCGGCGCTCCCCTTCCTTTCGGAAACGCCCGACGAGGTCCGGACCGTCTTTCAGGCGATCAGGATAGCGGTGAACGACGAGCTTTCCGGACTGCGCCAGGGGGTGGATGCGGCGATAAACTGTTTGAAAACCGACGGTAGGCTGGTGGTGAT
>JBIJDL010000602.1:0-3811 GCA_044344195.1 Candidatus Hydrogenedentales bacterium | reverse complement strand
ATTGAGGCGCTCGTAGTTGACCTGGGTCTGATACTGTGGATCGGGAACCCAGTGGACGGCGTGGCGTGAACTGTCGCGGGCGCCCATGCCGCCGAAAGCGTAATCGGTTTCCACATGAAGGTTGGGCGTGATGTAGTCCACTCCCCGGTTGTCAACGTCGGACCCGTATTCCACGACCGCCAGTACTTCGCTGGTGAAGCTGTCGAGCCGGACAGGCGCGGTGGTGTTGTTCCGCAGCGTAATCCACTTGGACAGCACGGGAATACCGTCGTAGAGTTCATAGTGCACAGAGACCGTCACGTCGGTGCCGTCTGCCGGCATGGCGTAGTCCAAGCGCAAGTAAACGCCCTTCGGGGGCCAGGCCGAACCGGGCGCGTGGTGCCGCACCCGGGCCCACGACATGCGCTCCCGGGGAAGCCCCGTCTCAAAGCCGGTAAAGGTCATCGCTCCGGGAGATGCCACCAGTGAATCGAGCCATTCCGGCGCGAGAAAAGCGTAGTTGGGCTGCCCCGCGAGTCCGCCCACATCAACGGACTGCCCATTCAACGTAACTCGCGCCTCCGGCTTCACCCCGCGCAGGATGGCCTCGCCGGTCATGAGGTTGTCGAAAGCCACCGTGGCGGCATTGGGCGCGAGGCGAAATTCGCGCCGGATCAGGCCGTTGGAAAGCACCAGTGACTTACCATCGGCGGAGCGATAAATCCCGGCTGGGATATCACTCCCCTGGACCAGCCAATCTCGGGTCGTGGGAAGGGCGGCCTCGGGCGGCAGGTCGGCCAGCGTGGCGCCGAAGGCAGAAACGGAGATGCCAAGGCAGAGCAAGATCAGGGACAGACGCATGGAATCTCCTTTTGGAAAACCCGATAGAGGCTATTTTCGGTCTCGGGCGGCGGCATTAGTCTGAATGCGAAGGGCACCCCATCAGCATCAAAGCGGCGTATTGTCCCCAATCTCGCGTATTTCTTCCAACTCCGATGGTGAAGGAATCCTGAGATCCAGTAGTCCGCTTTCGAGAGCCTTGAGGATCGCCAGTTCCTCGTCGTCGTAATCCATGGGAGAATATTCCTTTTCGCCGGGGGGGCAATAAGAAGCCCGTGGACCCAAACCAGATCCACGGGCATGATACATCAAGACATAAGACGCGGGCTACACCGTCCAGGGCTTGCGGTACTCGCGGGTGAGCCATTCAGCCTTGCCGCCGTTGCGGGCGAGCGTCATCCGCTTCGGCTTCCAACCGATGGTGGTGTGGTTGTAGTAGGCCTGGTTGAGCAGGTGGCAGCAGATGGCGGTGCGGCCGCCGACGATCTCGTTGGTGATGGGTTTCTTGCGGGTCTGGACGCAGTTCAGGAAGTCCGCAATGTGGTCGCGGCTCTCATAGAGCTTCACCTTGGCGTTGGCCAGGTATTCCTTCTGCACGAGGATGATGGAGGCTTCGAGCGAGGTGCCTTCACCCTTCTGCGCGTGGCCCGTGACCTTCTTGCCACCGAGCCAAAATTCGAACTGGCCGCGGTTGACCTTCACTTCGCCGTCGGCGCCATAGAAATGGGCGCCGAAGCCGCTCTTGTGATGGACCGTCACGCCGCCCTTATAGTGAAGGATGCCGCCTTCCACCGCCGCCGGATCGGCCGGGGCTTCGACCTTGATCGGGCCGCTGTCGTCCATGTCGAGGCCCCACTGGGCGATGTCGAGGTGGTGCGCACCCCAGTCGCAAACCATGCCGCCGCCGTATTCCTTATACAGACGCCACATGGGGAAGTGGTCGTGTCTGCCGCGCGGGCTGAGCACGGAATTGTAGGGGCGCATCGGGCCGGGACCCACCCAGCCTTCCCAGTCAAGACCGGGTTCCATGGGCTCTTCGGCCAGGTCGCAGGGAACGCCGGGGCCGCCGAAGCTGCAATCCACGTGGCTGATCTTGCCGATGGCGCCATTGCGCACGAGCTCGCAGGCCACGCGGAATTCTTCCATGGAGCGCTGCATCGAGCCGGTCTGGAGCACGCGCTTGTATTTCTTTACCGCCTTCATGATTTCGACGGCCTCATGCACATTGTGCGTGAGGGGCTTCTCGCAGTAGACGTCCTTGCCCGCCTTCAGCGCGGCGATGGTCTGGATGGCGTGCCAGTGGTCCGGCGTGGCGATACAGACGGCGTCGATGTCGTCCCGCGCGATCAGTTCAAGAAAATCATTGTAGGCCGCGCAATCCGCCGAGCCGAGCTCCGGACGGGCCGTGTAGAATTCGTTCACCCGCTGCTGGGCCGCCGTACGGCGCGTGGTGTCCACGTCGCAAACGGCCACGATGCGCACGTTCGGGCGCTCGATGAAGCTGTTCATCAGGTGGTTGTTCTGCTTGCCCGTTCCGATGAAGCCCATGGTGAGGCGTTCACTGGGCTTCACCTCCGCGGCCCACACCTTGGAGGGGAGAAGGAAGGGCACCGCCGAGAGGGCGGACGCCTGCTTGAGGAATGTTCTGCGGCTGGATTTCATGAAATGATTCCTTCGTTGAATCTGGTTCCCGACAGTCGAGGGCCAGCAGGATCCCACAAAAGCACGTCAAATCACAAGCGCGTATTCGGAATTGAGAATAGTAAATTGCGAAAAGTGAATGGGAGCGTCGGATTGCGCGATTCTTGTCGCGGTTGAATTCCCTATTTTAAATTCACAATTCACTATTCCGCCCGAATCGCGACCGCGATATCTTCAACGAACTCCGGCGTCACGACCCGGCTCTTCCCTCCAGCGTGCGTGATCGCCTCGCCGACCGTTTTCTCCCCGGTCTTCGTGTTCAACCACTCCACCATGTAGCTGCCCTCCGGCAATTCCAGATCAAATTCCGCCGAAATCGGCTTTCCGGCCTCCAGCGCCTCTTTTTTCATCCGCAGGTAGATCGCATAGGCCACACCGGGCTCGGCCAGGGCCTGGGCGCGCGTGGGCTTCGATACGCCGCTCACCATCGACAGGGACGGCTGCATTTTCACGAAATCGAAGCCTTCAACAAATTGCTTCAGCACACTGATCTGCTTGCGGATTGCGGGGCCGCCGCCGCCGGGGGACTCGAATGTCGTGAAATCACCCTCCGGGTACTTCGCCGTGAAGGAATAATCCAAGTGGTTGAAGACCGCGCCGCCCGCCAGGATGAAATCCCACGCCTCGCTGCGGTAGGGGAAATCCTCCTTGCCGCTGAATCCCGTCTCGTTGTCGCCGATGACACGATTGTGGTCGTAGTTCATGGTCACGGCTTCAGGGTGGGCGTAATGGAACTGGAGCACCTTCACCTCAGGGTGAGGATTCTCCACCCGAGACTTCTGGTTGGCCATGTTCAGCGAGATCAGGTGGCGCACGCCAAGCTTCGTTTCTTCTTCCACAATCGTGTCCACGATCCGGTGCTGAAATTCCATGTTCACCGTGTCATCGATGTAGGGCTCATTGCACACTTCATAGATCAGGTTGTCGAAGTCTTTCAGCTCTTGCACGATTTTGCGGGTCAGGGCCACCTGAACTTCGGTCAGATCGTCGTGCTTGAGCTTGAACACTTCCTGGCGAGGACAATCCCCCACGCCGTTGATGTTATTCGCTGCATTCATCGGGGAGGCGGCCCAGAGGGGATCTTCATAGAGCGTGCAGAAGAGGGTGAACTCCACGACCACGCCGGCTTCCGAAGCCTTCGTCATATAGTCTTTCAGGCGATCGAAGTAGGCCGGATCCCACTGGGTCAGGTCGAACTTCGGACCGCGATCATTCGTGCCCGGTTCGGCACTCCGGGCCCAGGGTGTGATGTAGCGCAATGCGTCGGGCGATAGGGTGTTGTCCGTGATGC
>JBIJDL010000706.1:0-2905 GCA_044344195.1 Candidatus Hydrogenedentales bacterium | reverse complement strand
ATAGCTGCCGGAAAAAGTCCGGGTGAGGTTCAGGCCGTCCCTTTGAAGCGCCTTAAAGTAGCGGGCATAGTCGAAGTCGAGGTTAAGCAGCGCGCCGTAGTGCTCGCCGGAGGTGATCAACACGGTGGGCTTTCCACGCCACTGGAAGTAGTGGGGATTTTCCGGGTGCAATGCAATCGGCGCGGACGGTGCCGCGAAAGAGGGTGCGGAGGCCAAAATCGCCGCCAGGGACAATACCAGTGTAAGCAAATGATTCATATGACGCATCAACGCTATCCTTAGTCGTGAACTCGGTCGATTCTTGATTTCCGCCATTGAAGCACCGACAAGACTGATGGTGCAAGTATTGCGTCCACTTTTTCGAATTTGATCTTCACTTCGATCGCGATAGAACTTGGAGCAGCCTTTGGCCGCAACCAAAAGAACTGAACCGCAAATTCACGCAAATTATTTTTTTAGGCCACGAACAGTCGGCCTTGCTTGGTGTGTACAGGGATTTGCAAATACAAATTGACCATGTTTCTTTCCGTGAAGTTCCGTGCCCTTCCGTGGTCAATCCATTTTTGACCACGGAATTTCACGAAAAGATTGCCCCACAAGCCCGCTTTGCGAATCCATGCGCAGCATATTACTCTATGCAATCTTTCGCGGCCAGGACGATTCGATGCGGCCGGAAGCGTCTTCTCCGCTACCGCAGTTCCAGTGCGCTTGCCTCAATCTCATAGGCCACGGGCACGAGGCCCTGCTCCACGACGAGATAATAGCGCCCGGGCTTGTCGAAGACCTTTGTCCGCATGCCGAGGAAGTCGGGACTCGCGAGGCGCGTGAAGGGTTTTCCGGTCTCCGCATCGTAGAGCGTTACCGCGAAGCCTTCCTCCGAACCGGATCCGACCAGATGGCACTCAAGCTGCCAGAGTCCCGGACCCACGGTGAACTCGGGGAGTTGGGTTGCGGCCAGTCCCTGCCACGCGTCGATGGTCAGCGCGCGCAGGCTGGACACATAGTTCGTCGCCGCTGCCTCGGCCAGGGCCGCTGCGCGCATCTGCTGGTCGCCGAAGCGGCGCTGTTCGTCGATGCTCTTGGCCACGGCGGCGTTCGCCGCGCGCTCCTGTCGGGACATGGCCCGCTCGACGGAATTCAACTGGCTACCGTAGGCCGAAGCCTGCCGGGCATAGGCCTGCTCGGCCGCGCCGATTTTGCTCTTCGTCCTGGATCGCTCTTCCATGGCGGCGTTATAGAGCGACGCATCCTCCGTGTACCACCAAAACGGGATGGACCGAAGCCTTTCGCACTCGTCATAGTAGAGTGAATAGGTCTGATAGTAGCCCTTCGAATTCTCATAGGCATCGAGATAGAAGTCGGAGCTGTCGTCCGCTCGGGCCTGCTCTACCGCCGCGGCCCGGGCCTGGGCCGCCGAAGCCAGTTGCTGCTGCACAACCGATTTTGTGCCGTCGAGATGATCGAGCTTCACCAGCGCCTTCTCCCGATCCGCCGCGCGCCGCGCCGTGCGCTGCGCCAGCGTCTCATAGAGACCCGCCTGAATATCTTCACGGAGTTCCTCGGGGAGGGTCTTCCAGTGGGCGAGCTGGGCCTCAAATTCCGCCAGGCCCTTCATCTGCCGCCGGTGCTTGAGCAGGTCGCCACTTAACACCGCCGTCCCCGACATCTTCACCACCTTCGCGGGCGCAGCTTCGGCCTTGTTCGTCGATTTGGAGGCCGCCTTGCTGACGGGAGCCTCCGCCCGAGCCACGCCGGGGTTCGCGTTGTAGCGAGCCAGCAGTGCCTCCCGATGGGCAGCGTCGTCACTGATCACCACCTCCGACACCGTCGTCATCCGCTTGCTCACCCGCTCCATCCGGCCCGCATCAGGGTGATAGACGTAGTAGAAGTCTTTCCCCTCGCGAATGTAAACATCCCGGTAGAATTGATCCCCCACCCGGATAGAATCCGCCGAAACGACCGCCGGTGTAAGTAGCGCAGCCAGAATAAGATAGAACCGTTTGCCCATGACCATGTCCTTTCCAATACGTTCAGACCACGACACGTACACCTTTCTTGTCATGACCATTGGACGAAATTCGGCGGGGCGTATTCAAATTGTCCCTGGGGGGACGGACCCGCGCCAGGGCCCCTGCTCGCACGCTCATCGACGCGATTCCAACGTACCCGACGGGCGTAGCAGCGCTCGTCGCCCCCGTCCCCATGAATATTCCACTCCCTATGCTGTATTCTCACAACGCGATGGGCATACCGAATGGGAAAACCGGCAGGAGCAACCCGAGTATGAGGAAACCAATCATTCGCGACGAAACAGGGCCTGCGATTTTCGGCGTTGCGCCTGTCCCTATTCTCCTTTGGGCTACCGAGTCCTGGAGACCGGCGGAAATGGAGAGCATCGCCGAGTTCGTACTGGTTTCCAGTGATGACGAAGCCACGCGCATTGAAGAAGCCATTCTCGCGAACGGAGGTGCCCGGTTTGGGCCGAGCCATCACGACAGCCAGTTTTTTCGCAGTACAAACGGAGGTCCGGTTTGTATCATTAATATTCGTCGGGACTATTCCAAGGCCCAGCGTGACTCTCGAATTTCACAACAGGGCCGGGCGCGTATTTTATATTCCCACCTCAAGTATTGGGTCAATCTCCACCGCGTAATCCTCAGACAGGCAAACCGGGCCCTGACCACGGCGAAACTTCTGGCCGCGCACCATGACAGCACCAGTTCCGTCGATGAGCTGTGGTATCGGGAGCGGGATCTTCAGAACCAAGCCGAACGGTGCTACTTCAAGAAACTCCTGACCTCCCGGCTCTTTCCTGCCTCTTTCGTTACGGTGATAACTGGCATGCTTCTTGATGACAAATTCTCCCTCACCTTTCACGGGATGGAGCGATTTGAGGACACACCCC
>JBIJDL010000047.1:0-21740 GCA_044344195.1 Candidatus Hydrogenedentales bacterium | reverse complement strand
GTTTTCTGGAAGCGTATCCGCCCCCGGTGATATTCGACGAGATCCAGTATGCGCCCGACCTCATGATTTACATCAAGGAGCGCATTGACGAGCGCCGCGACACGCCCGGCCAGTACCTGCTGACGGGTTCGCAGAATCTTCTGATGGTGGAGCAGGTCACGGAGTCGCTGGCGGGCCGTGCCGCCATGCTGCGCCTGTTGCCGCTCTCGTTTCGGGAGGTCCAGGGCCACACGAAGTCCAAACTGCCGTGGGAGGGGCCTAAAGGAAAAGGCGCCTCTTCCGGCACGTCGCAGCTTTTAGGCACTGATCTCTGGGAGGCATTCATTCGGGGGAACTTTCCCGAATTGGCCCGCAATCCGAAGCGGGATGCGTCGTTGTGGCATGCCAGCTATATCCAGACCTACCTCGAACGCGACGTGCGCACGCTCCGACAGGTGGGAGATTTGACCCTCTTCCAGAGTTTCCTCCGAGTACTCGCAGCCCGGAGCGGCCAACTGCTCAGCCTCGCGGATGTCGGGCGTGATCTGGGCATCGCGCTCAACACGGCGAAGGGCTGGCTCTCGGTATTGGAGGCCACGTACCAGGTCATTGTCCTGCGGCCCTATCATGCGAACATTGGAAAGCGTCTCGTCAAAACACCCAAGGTCTACTTTACCGATGTGGGCACCTTGTGCCATCTGTCCGGACTGAAAGACCCCGATCACGCTCGCCAGGGTCCGCTCGCCGGAGCCATCTTTGAAACGGCCGTACTTTCAGAAATCTACAAGACCATCCTTCACCGGGGGGAACAGCCGCAAGTTTACTTCTGGAGAACGTCCAACGGCACCGAGGTGGATATCGTAGTGGAAAACGAAGGGAATTTGGTCCCGATAGAGGTCAAACTATCCGAAACGCCCCACCCGAACATGGCCAAGGGAATTCTCTCCTTTCAGGAGGATTTCAAGGGACGCTCGGAGCCGGGATACGTCGTGCACCCAGGGAAGATCCGCCTGCCGATTGCGCCAAGGGTAGCCGCGCTGCCCTTCGGCGAACTATAGCGTTCGGGTTCTATGTAATTATGCAATCCAAATGCATAATTACATGAACGCCTTCGGTGCCACTTCATCCTCCCTAAAACCCCACCACCCCAATCCCCAGTCGCACCGGCGTACTCTCTTCCAATTGATCCCGATAGTGCCGCAAGATCGCGCAACGATCCGCGTCGATGATGTGATCGTTGCCCTTCTCGTACACGATCTGGCCCGAGGTTCCCACGCCGTAGGTGTGGGACGCGTATTGCGATTCCCGATCCGCAATCGGGGGAAAACGAATCGTCCCTTCGTTCATCCGTCGTTGCAGCAGTTCGGTCATGAACTCCTTCACGCGTCTGCGCACGAGGTTGCCATCGGGCATGGGTTGCAGTTCCATGCTGCCGCCGAACTCGAAGGCCTGAATCTTCTCGCACCATTCTTCGCCGAGGGCCATGAGTTGGTGCGCCACGGCGCGGCCGCTGTTGCCCGCGTCGATCCCCACGCCGCGAAAGCCGTAGGCCGCGTCCAGCGCCTGGATGATTTGCTGCTGTCGGGCATAGTTCACGCCTTCCAGGTGGAGCCGCAACACGTTGACGAAATAGGGCGGCTCGCTGCGATACACCACGAATTCCGAGGGGTCCCGCGCGTAGCCCAGATCGCAGCCGAGGTAGTAATCCCCGCGCGGCACATAGCCCGGACCATCGAAGGGGTCGTCTTCCTTCAGGGTGATGTTCTCGAAGTCGATGCCGTTGTCCACGCACTGCAGGTACTCGTCGAGCGAGAACACGGCGTGCATGGGCGCGCCATGCTGGCCCAATACCCGGTGGATATAGCCCGGCGTGTTGCGTCCGCCGTAGAGGAGGGCCAGCTCGGCGTCCTTGGCCGCATCAAAGCTCGGATTCATAGAGCTGGGCCAGTTGTACTGCTCGGCGTCGGGCATCTGGCTCATGCGATAAAAAGAATTGCGCAGGCCATTGGGCACGCCGTAGACCCAGCGCCGCCCCCCGCCGTTCAGTGCCTGATACAGCTCACCCCACGACGCGTCGGTCATCTCCTGAGCCTCGTCCACAATCTGCCAGTCGACGTGCATGCCCTGGAAGTTTGTACCGCGCGGCCCCGCGATGCGCCCCCACAGCACGAAGCCGTTGGAGAAGCGGAAGAACCACGAGGGCGAACGCTTCATTTCCACGAGCGAGGGGGCCAGCTCGGGCGTGCTCTGAAATCGCCTCACCAGCCGGTTCATCAGCGGAAAAAGCTGATTCTCCGTCTGCGTGGCGATGAGCATTTCCGAATCGGGACAGGCCACCATGGCCCACGCCGCGATGGCCTCGATCTCGGTGGTCTTGCCCACGTCGCGCCCGTCGCAATGGACCTTGCGCGCCGCCTGGGAGTTGAGGGAGCCCCGCTGGTAGTCCCGCACACGCCACGGCGTGCCGGCGCGATCATGGAAGAGGTGCTCCGCAAAGGCGGCGCGATTCTGCAGGAATAGCCAGTTCCGCGCGGCCTCGGGCGAAATCCCGCGCTGGACGAGGGTGTCGATACTGGGAAGGGAATGCATAGTGTGCTCCTGGCAGGTTCATAATGCCTGTTTGTCTTTCGCCGCAAGAGAACGCAAAGAGCACAAAGAAGTTTTTTCCCTTGCGCTCTCTGCGTTCTTTTTCGGCTAACTCTTTTCGACTACAACGTCGTTCGCCCCGGCGCGCTTCCGTACCGTATAATCCATGAAGGAATTGTCTTCAGGAGTATCACCATGCGTATCTCTCATTGTCTGCCGCTCGCGGCCACCCTGTTCGCCGCCGCCGTATTGAGCGGCTGTCCGCCCCTCCTTTCCCCCGGGGTCATCCGCACGCCCGATCTGGTCTATGGCAAGGGCAACGTGGAGAGCGACGAGGCCGGCATTTACACACTGGCCGATCTGCGCTACGACCTGATCGAAAAGGAAGGCACCGAGGAAAATCGTCCCGCCGTCCTCATGATCCACGGTGGCAGCTTCGAGGAAGGCAGCAAGGAAGACGAAAAGCTCATTCGCCAGGCGGACGCCCTGGCCCTGGCGGGTTATGCCTGCTTCCTAATCGACTACCGCCTGAAGGGTGACAATCCCCCCGCGCCGCAGGATTGGGAGCCGGACAGCAACTCGCCCCTTTTCGAAGCCCTGAACCTGCGCGAAGCCATGCACGCTTCCTTCGTGGATGCGAAAGTGGCGCTGCGCTATATCCGCGCCAACGCAAGCGCCCTGCGGGTGGATCCGGACCGCATCGCGATCTGGGGGGAATCGGCGGGTGCCTTCGCAGCCCTGGCCGCCGGACTCACAACCGACGAACTCTTTACGAATGACGGTCCCGGCTTCACGGTGCCCCCGGAGAACAACCCCGGCACCAGCGCCCGCGTTTCAGCAATTGTGGATTGCTGGGGCAGCGCCGCGCCGGTGATCGACGCTTTTGACCCGACCGATCCACCGGTGATGATCTTCCATGGCGCGCAGGATTTCACCGTGGGTCTCGCCCTGGGCCCCGCGCTCGATATCCGCGATGCCTGCGTGGAGAATGGCATCCCCGTGGCCTACTACCCCATATCCGGCGAGGCCCACGGCGCGTGGGAGGGCCTCTTCGAAGGCCAGACCCTGGCGGAACTCACGGTGGCCTTTCTCGGGGAACACGTAAAAAAGGATGAAGGATGAAATCTGAAGGAGGAAACCGTCTGCACCGAGTTTTCATACTTCAGCCTTCAAACTTCATCCTTCACTTCATCCAGATCTGCACCTGCTTCTGCTGCTTGCCCCATTTTAGCGCGGCCTTGTGGCTCTTGAAGTAGAGATCGATGTGGTCGCCCTTAATCGCGCCGCCCCGGTCTTCCACCGTGCCATAGCCATAGCCTGGAATGTACATCACCGTGCCCATCGGGTATTTGCTGGTGTCGGCCGCGATGGTGCCCACCTTGGCCTTTTTCCCGCTCGCGGTTTTCCCCACGTCCTTCTTCTTGCCCTCGTTCGCGCCGTCTTTCACGACGGTACGGCGGAGAAACATGGTGTGTTTCCAGTTGGTGCATTTGCCGCATTTGCAGTAACCGGTGACGAGCATGTCGCGGTTCACGGGCGCGCCCTTGGGCTTCGGGGTGGAGGCGCAGCCGACCAGCAGCAGTACAAGGATGAGGATGGCGGAGAGGTGTTTCATGCCCCAATATATGTCACACCACGCCGCACCGTTGCAAGCACCGACACCCCTCAGCCCGTCTCCGCGAAGAAGGGACTCGTCCCCTGAATCTGCTGAATGACGGGCTTCATCAAATCCGCCAGTCCCCGGTCGATGGGGGTTCCAGCGCGCTCGCAATACTCTTCCAGCTCCTTGATGGCCTTGCGCAGCCGTTCCCGGCTCTTGCCGATGGCCTCGGCCTGGGCCGAGGTCGTCCGGGCCGCCTCGCCCTCGGGCCCGCCCTCAAGCCCAGCCTCCATCCGCCGCGCCAGCAGCCACGACACCACAATGTCGCTCACCCGCAAGACCAGCAGCGGATTCTCCACCACGCCCCGCTCCTCCAGCAACTTCCCCACTCCGCGTACAAACTGGCGGTTCAGTTCCGCCTCGTCGGCACTCATCCAGGCCTCGCCCAGCGCGAGGATCGTCATTTTCATAGTGCAAGCCCTCCTTATAGTATGGCAGGGACGTTGCAGTTTCTGGGGGAGATATCGGACGGATCGGACCGATCAGAATGAGATCAGATCGGCCCGATCGGCCTGAAAATAGCGACTATTCCCCTTTGATCCAGCCTTCCTCGAAGGCCACGTGCTTGATGGTGGAGCCGGGCGTCTTTTCGTCTTTGTAGGAGTAGGTGCAGTGAATCTTGCCGTCCTTCGCCTGCATGATGGAAAAGCAGGAGCCCGAACCCGCGTCGGGCGCAAAATCTTCGAGCTTGCGCTTCACCGGCCAGGTGGCGCCTTCGTCTTCCGACAGGTAAACCGTCACGATGTGGCGCCCTTCCAGGGCATCGTTGCAGACCAGCACCCAGTGGCCGTTTTCCAGCACCACCACATCCACCGAAGACCCGGGATTGGGAATGTCCATCTCGGTGACCGGCCCCCAGGTCATGCCGCTGTCCGTGGACACCGCCTGGCGGATCTTCCTGGGCAGGCCGTTGTCGCGCATGTAGGCCACGATCTCGCCGTTTTTCCGCTTTGCAAAGGCCGGCTGGATGTTGCCCAGTTGCATGGTCATGATGGGCTCGCCGCTGGTCCAGGTCTGGCCCCAGTCTTCCGTGAACACCGCCATGGACGAATTCCAGATGTCCGAGTAGAGCCCCAGCATGATCCGGTTTTCGCTCGTCATAATCGGGCGGATGCGGGTCATCCAGCCGAGACGCTGGTGGATCTTGATGGGAGCCGTCTCGCGAAGTTGCTGGAGCATTTCCTTCACCCGGGGAATACCATCGATAACCGCGCCCATCTCCGTGTTGATCTGGTCCAGCGTGGCGATCATTTTCGTTTCCAGGTTCAGCGGCCGCGTGTGGATCACGTCCTGCCAGCCCCAGACCGGCGGGCCGTCGCCCTGATAGTTGGTGGAGGTGCGATACTTCAACAGCGAGCCGCCCCACTCGTTGTCCTGCACGGCGATCCAGAAGAGCCACAGCGTGCCCCGGGGATCCATGAAGAGGACCGGGTTGCAGTCGGGCAGGTCCGGCGTGTCCGCCATAAGGAAAGGCTCGCTCCAGGTGTCCGAGCCGGCCCGCTTCCGCGCGCCCTGCACCAGCACGTCGTCGGAATTGCGCTCGCCCGAACCGTGGAACCAGCACGCAATCAGATCGCCCTCGGGCGTCTGAATGATGCTGGACCCATGGTTGTGCTTGGGATCCATGGGAAAAATAAGCTCGCTTTCCAGGGCGGGGGCAACAACAGCGCCAAGGATGGCTCCGAGCAACAACAGGCGGGTCAACATGGGGGATTTCCTCTCTCGTCGTAGTGGCATGATCGGGTTTGTGCCCTGTCCGCAGGCGGGGCGTGCCGGAAAAAATCTTGGCACAACCCCGCCGCGCGGGGCAAAATTCGCGTGAACGCGGGCTTCCGGGTGGATCCACCGGCGACGCAGTATGAACGGGGGATGAGCGGGCCGCCGGCGGGGATGATAGCTCGTGCAGGCTCAACCCCTGCACGCGCGGGGACCACCCCCGTGAACGGAAGCAGATTTAGTGTAGCATGAAACAGGCGGAAGCGCGAGAGCGAACTGAAGACTGAAGGATGAAGGCTGAAAAAGTGTCGCACAGGCGAGTCCGTGGGGCGTCAAAGTCCTTTAAGTCTTTTCGGTCCCTCAAACCCTTTGTCCACTTCTCCAGACTCCAGACTCCAGACTCCAGACTCCAGTCTTCCTTATGCTATCCTACCGCCGTTCGTTTCGCATTTCCCCTCACAACACGGCTGGAGAATCACAGGCCTATGTTTGCAAACAGACAACAACAAGCATCCACCGGTGTACGCGCGTCGATGAACGTCGCCATCATCGGGTGCAGTGGCATGGGGCGCGTACACGCCCAGATGGCTGCCAATTGCGGCCTCAACATCGCTATCTGCGCCGATAAATCCAGGCAGGCGGCGGAAGAACTCGCCGCAAAATATGGCGCGAAGGTCATGACCGACGGCCTGAAAGCCGCCGCCAGCAAGGAAATCGACTGTGTCCTGATCGCCACGCCCACCACGACCCACCTCATGTTTATCGAGGCGGCGGCAGCGGCGGGCAAGCACATCTTCTGCGAGAAGCCCCTCTGCCGCACCACGGCCGACTGCAAGAAGGCCATCGCTGCGGCGAAGAAAGCCAAGGTGAAGCTCTTCGTCGGCCACGTGGTGCGCTATTTCCACGAATTCGAGACGATGAAGGCCCAGGTAGAGGCTGGCGCCATAGGCGAGCCAGGTTATGTGAAGATCTATCGCGGCGGCCTTTTCCCCGGCGGACCGAAGAGCTGGTTTGCCGACTACAAGGGCAGCGGCGGCGTCACCTTTGACTGCGCCATCCACGACATGGACTGGGTGCGCTACGTCTTCGGCGAGCCGGAGCGGATCTTCTGCCAGGCGCTGATGAAGACCGAGCCCCTGTGCATCGATTATTCCCAGAGCAACATCCGCCTGAAAAACGGCATGATCGCCACCATCCTCGGCACCTGGGCCCACCCCAGCGGCTTCCAGGTGAAGGCGGAGATCTGCGGAAGCGGCGGCATGATTCAGTACGACAGCAAGGAAGCCCCCGTCGGCTCCATGCTGCGCGAAACCGGCACCGGGCCGAGCATGGTCGTCCCCTCCAGCCCCGTGGCCGAGAGTCCCTACCAGCGCGAATGGGAAGACTTCATCGCCTGGGTGCAGGATAACCGCACGCCCCGCGTCACGCCGGAGGACGGCATGATGGCCGTCAAAATGGCCGAAGCCGCCCTGAAATCCAATGCCACCGGCCAGCCGGTCAAGCTCTAGTGGCAGGGCCACAGCCAATAGTGCTTGGACGGGATCGTCCCGCGTTTGGAATCTACTTCATGCTATCAGCGTTCTTAGGAACCTAGTCATAAAGGTACTGCTACCATGGCAAAAATTGGAATCATGAGTTTCGCCCACATGCACGCCTTCAGCTACGCGGCCTGCCTCAACGCCCTGCCCCAGGCCCAACTCGCCGGGATCTGGGACGACGATGCGAGGCGCGGCAAGGCGATGGCGAAAGAATTCGACACGAAGTTCACCGCCGACCTGGACAAGTTCCTCGCGGGCGAAATGGACGGCGTCATCATCTGCTCGGAGAACGTGAAGCACCGCGCGATGGTGGAGGCCGCCGCGAAAGCGGGCAAGTGGATCCTCTGCGAGAAGCCCCTGGCCCCCACCGTGAAGGAAGCGAAGGAAATGGTCGCCCTGTGCAAGAAGGCCGGTGTCGGCCTTGGCACTGCCTTCCCCTGCCGCTTCGCCCCCACCCTCATCGAAGCCCGTACCCAGATCCAGTCCGGTGCCCTTGGCGACATTCTCGCCATCGCCTGCACGAACCACGGCCAGTGTCCCTTCGACTGGTTCGTCGATGAGAAGCTCGCGGGGGGAGGCGCCACCATGGACCACACCGTCCACGTGGCCGACGCCCTCCGCTGGATGCTCGACAAGGAGTTCACCAAGGTCTACTGCGAGAACGGCAACCTCCTCCATAAGAAGGAGATCAAGACCGACGACCTCGGCATGCTCAACCTCGAAATGGAAGGGGGCATTCAAGTCTCCCACATCGCGAGCTGGAGCCGCTCCAAGAGCTTCCCCACCTGGGGCGACGTGACGATGGAATTCATCGGCACCAAGGGCGTCCTCAACGTCGACGCCTTCAACCAGAAGGTCAACGTCTACAACGACGCGACCATGCGCCACACCTGGGCCTCCTACGGCGACAACCCCGACCTCGGCCTGGTGCTGGATTTCGTGAATGCTGTCGACGAAAAGATCGAGCCCAGCGTTACGGGTCTGGACGGCCTCCGCGCGACGGAAGTGACGGTCGCGGCGTATAAGTCGGTGAAGTCGGGCAAGATGGAAAAGATCTGAATCCAGTAATTGCCGCCAGCCTCAGCAACGAGGCTGGCGGCCACACTCGTTCCCACGGTCCTCCCCACCACTCGCTACCACGGTCCTCCGTGGTAGCGTATACCGTTCCGCTCCGCGGAACAGCCCGAGGGCAGCCAACCGTCCCACGTCACCGCCCCTCCTGCTCCCGCTGCAGCAGCGCGCCCTTGCGCTCCACGCCCCACCGGTAGCCCGACAGCGCTCCATCCGTGCGCACGATCCGGTGGCAGGGAATGGCGACGGCGATCTTGTTTGCGGCACAGGCGGTGGCGACGGCGCGCACGGATTTGGACTGGCCGATCCGGCGGGCGATCTCGGTGTAGCTCGCGGTCATGCCGGGCGGCACCGCCTGGAGCGCCTCCCACACTTGCCGCTGGAAGGCCGTGCCGCGAATGTCCAGCGGCAGATCGAGCCCGACTGCGGGATTCTCCACAAAGCCCACCACCTGCGCCACCAGCGCGTCGAACGCTTTGTCGCCACCGGTGATTTCCGCTTTCGGAAAGGCGTCCTGCAGATCACGCGCGATCTGGTCCGGATCGTCGCCGAGGAAGATCGCGCAAATACCCTTTTCCGTCGCGGCTACAAGAATTGCGCCGAGAGAGGACTGACCGGTTGCAAAATGGATTTTCTCGCCTGCGCGGAAAGAGGTCGGGGTCATGCCAGATTTGCTCATCAATTGTAAAAGCTCATGAAAGTCTGGTTCCTGTCCCAGTTGTTGATGTCGTCCCCTCCGCCGAGGTATTCGTCGGGCGCGTCGCTCCGGTAGTATTGACGCGCGGGCGGGGCATATGTGTGCGTGGGATCGTAGCGCGGTTGGTCGGAGACCCCGTTGGCGCCGAGCGACCAGATGTAGAACTCCATCTTCGTCGATGCGGGGAAGCCATGCGTTTCTGGAACGTCGCCTCCACCGATTACCGTCAGCGCGTCCGACTCCGGCGGCGGCGGCGGATCCCCCGGCAGGGGCTGCCCGGTTGGACCGGCATAGTTTCGGAACAGCACAGGCCCCATTGCCTTCTTCCACGGCCCGGCGAATATCTGATAGGGATTGCCCCAGGGATCGTTGCCAAGTTCCGAATAGTAAGACGTGCCAAGATTGCTCACCCGTTCGACCGCATAGACCTTTCGCACCTTGGCCATGATAACGTCATCCCCCGCTTGCGGGAGCAACGCGCCTCGGCCCGAAACAATTAAGGCATGGGCCGCGCGAGTAGAAACCGCCGCTTGCGCTTCGAATTCATCGGTATTGTATTGGAGTTCGTACCACGCGCAGACTTTGCCGAAGGCGGCGGAATCCAGGATGTCGCTGAGGCTGGAGCATCCCGCATCGGACAGTATCTTCGTTAATGCCAAATCGATCCCGTCAATTTCCGATTTCGCCGGAAACCCATGGCCGCTCGTCATATACTTTTGGATATTCGGCCCGGCGATTACGACGACCAAAAGCGCGCAGCCAAAACACAAACCTGCGCAGCTAAGGGGGATTTGGAGCAAGCTCCAGAGCCAGCCCGATGCAACGCCCGCCGCACGCGCCAGGATTGGGTTCAGCTTCATGCTATGCCTCCTTCCCCTGAAGGTTAGCACATTAAAAAGTACTTTGCAATGAATATTGCATGGCACCTTGAACCCGACACCTCTGCACCGGCATTCCAAGATCAAGCTACGCCGACTTCCACGGCAGCGCCTCGACCTTGTCGATCTTCTTCCCCGGTTCGCTGTTCCACGTGCTGCCGTCGGGCAGGATGCTCTCCGCGGTGTATTTTCCCGTCTCAGCGTTGGCCGTGATGATCTTGCCGCCCTTGGGCACCTTATCGCCGCCGTAGCCGCCGTGGCCGCTTGCGCGGCCGTAGTTCAGCTCGACGCCGCCCCACGTGCCCTTGTAGTCGTTGACATGATCATGGCCGCAGAAGTAGGCGCGCACCGTGCCCAGCGCATCGATAAGCGGCAGGGATGTGCCGTCTTCTTCCCACGAACACACCTCTTCGAGAAACGCGCCGCCCGTTTTCTCCGCCGCCCACACCTCCGAGTACTGCTTCACGGGAATGTGCACAATGGCGAAGGCGTTCTTCGCCGTCGGGCGATAGTCCTGCGCCGGCAGGGCCTTCAGCCAATCGCGCTGTTGCTGGAGCAGCCCGCCGTCCATGGAATTCATGCAGACGAGGTCCCAGCAGGCGTTGCCCGCCTTGTCCTGCAATGCGACTACATAGTTGCCGCCACTCGCGCCGCCACGATAGAGGGAGCCCTTCGCGTCGTGAAAGGTGTCGTGGCCCTTCGCGTAATCGTCGAGCTGGTCGTGGTTACCCCAGACGAAGAGCCAGGGCACGCCCCATTTCGCCAGCTTGTCCAAACCAAAGGCCTGGTACTCCGCGCCGCGCCCGTCGGGATTGTCGCTCCACAGATCGCCCGACACCAGCAGAATCTCCGGCTGCGTCTTGTCGATCAACCGGGGAATCTCCTCCAGCGTCCGCAGGTCCATCGCCGGGTCGTCATTGCCGTAGAAGTGAATGTCCGTGAGTTGGAGCATGCGGATGCGCGACGGATCCGCGATGGTCAGCGTCGACTTCAACTCGGGGTACGTAGACGACGGCGTAAGGCCGACGCGCGGCTCCACGGCGCCCTCCGCCGAAGCGGTATTGGGCAGCATCGCGGCGGCGGAGAGCGCGGCGGCGCTGCCGATGAACTGGCGGCGGTTGACGTGGAAGCGGGTCATGGCGGGTACTCCTGAGGGTTGCGCATGGATGGGGCCATAGTCTGACACAGTCCACTGGGAACATTGCAAGAACGCCGGGGACGGACCCGTGCCCAGACACTCGACCGGGGCACCAGCATTCCCATTCACCCGGCCCACGCCAACCCGCACCCCTGACACCAACGCACGGGCCTGTCCCAGGGGATGTAAAGTCGCGGCTTGAACGCTATCCCAGTCACGACCTCCGCACGTGTACAATATTCACGAAATCATTCGGAACGATCAGAGGCCACTGCGGGGGCACCACCTCAACCGTACAGTACAGTTCCGGACATCGCGAGGAGGTACCCAGCTTTGAGCACTTTCGCAGGCCGATTGTCGCCGGGTTTCCACGTCACTGCTCCGGGTCTGTCTCTTGATCGCTCGGCGGAGCCATTTCAATCTCGATATAGTCCCCTGTGGTGGCTGTGCCCTGCCAACTCGCGCCATCCAGGCCGCGAACATATACCAGGATCGAATACTTCCCTTCTTCAAGAACCTCCAGCACGAATCGACCGTCTCCATCCGTGAACGTGCTGCCGGAATCGAGTTCAGCGCCGGGAACCATGGCGGAAACATCCGCGCCGTCTACTGGCCGGCCTTCCGCATCGGTGACGCGTCCGGTAATCTTCAGGACTCCCGACACCACGACCCGCAAATCGGTAATCCTTTGCCCCTCGGCCAGTTCGATGATTCGCTCGTAGTCATCGCTCGGCACGACCCGCAGGCCGTAGCTCCCTGATTCGAGGTTGCTTTCAAGAAAAAAACCATCTACCTCGCACTGGCCGCCACTCGATCCACGATGAGGCGCGTCGATTCGGTCAAGCATGATGAGAGCCTTCGCTGGCTCACCGAATCCATCCACCGCGTAACCTCCGATTGCGCCGGAGGGTGCGGACTCCAGTCGCAGTGTTATCCCGTGAATTCCGCCCGACGGCAGCTCCATCGGCCCCATGTACTCGCTCCGGGTATCCCGATAAATCGCGCGCAGCGCCACCATCGCGCCTTCCATCCGCAGATCCAGGACGCCATCTAGATCATCGTCTGCCGCCCCAGCCAACCCTATATTCGCGAAGAAGAACGACCCTGTCGCGTCGGTCAACGGAAACGGTCGTTTTAGCGGGTTTTCACCGCGCCGAATGAGTTCCAGCTCCACCTTCGCCCGCGGCACGGGCGCACCTGCCTCGTCCACTACCACGCCCTCGACCAGCGCACCTTGGTAAAACTGAAAATTCAATCTCTCGCGAACTTCACCCGGCTGAAGTTGCAGCAACTCCCGTACGTCATCTCCCAGTGTCGAGTAAAGTGGCGGATAGTCTTGGACAATCACTTGGCACGCGCCTGCGGCCAATCCACTGAGGTGATATCGTCCGTCAGGCCCTGTGGGTGCTGATTTCCAGTAATGTGTGCGGGAAGGTTGGTCCGTCGCGACGACCACCGCCCAGGCGAGCGGCTCGCCGGTCGCGCCGTCCGTGATTGTCCCGGAGACTTGCGCGCCCTCTTCCAATGTAAACTCCGCGCGCTCCACCCGATCATTCGCCAGCACAACTTCCGCGCGGACGGGATTGAATGCGTAACGCTCGTCGGTGCTTACAACGTAACACGGGCCGGCGGGGAGGGTATCCTCGAGAAAGCGACCATGCTCATCGGTGGTGATATTTCGCTCCAATCCTTCAAACTTGGGATCGCTTAACTTCAACGCGACGCTTGGTGCGGGCAACCCTGAGCTCGCAACGCGCACCAGTCCCTCCAGCGTGCCGCCGCGCGACAACGCAATCGCCAGCGGCGCGGAGTCGATGCGAACTTCTTCCGTCAGCGCAGGGGCAAATCCCCCCGCGACAATCCGCACCCGATATTGACCGAGAGGGATTGCCTCCAACAGGAACGCGCCGGTTTCGTCCGTCTCGGTCATCGCGGGCGCTTCGCTGTTTCTCTCGGCATCCATAAGTTGCACAGCGGCACCGGGTACGGGCGCGCCGTCTACACCGGTTACGGTTCCGCGAATATCACCGCCCGGCTTCAGCACCAGTTCTCCGCGGGCCGACGGCCATTCCGCGCTCAGCGTGACAGCCGAGCGTGCGGCGAATTTTCCCTGCACCGCGCGCAAGAGATATTTGCCCCATGGAAGTTCCTTGATTGCAAGCATACCCTGACTGTCGCTGACACCTTCCTCGACGATTCGCGTTGTATTCTCCCACGCCAAAGTGACCGCTACGCCCGCTGCGGGCAGTCCGGTGCGGTCCGAGACGTAGGCCGTCAGCTTGCCTTGACCGCGAGGCAGTTCATCCAAAACGGCCGTTGCATTGGCCTCGGTATCATCGGTCCGCGCCTGAGCGGGCATTATTAGATCTTCGTCCTGAGTCTGACCCACCAACTCATCGTTCATCGCTGTTGCCGCAGCCCGTTGCTCCCCGTCTGCTCCCGTTATTGCGTTCTGCGCGCGCCAGGCGAAGGCACCAATGCCCGCCACACTCATGACAATCACCACCGCCAACTTCCCCCACACCATGCTTCCAGCCGCAGCCCAGTGAGTTCCCGTCCGCCCCGCACCGCTTACCGCCAGCCGACCCAGTGATTCCGTCAAGGCCATGGGCGCCGCCTCCGCGCCCGCCGCAGCCAACATCGCACCGAGTGATGCAAACGACGCGATCACGCCGCGCCTGCGCAGCGCCTCGCGCACTTCTTCCACACCCTTGGCCACGCGCTTGGACACCGCCGCGCGGGTCAGACCGAGATCGTCCGCGATTTCTCCGTGGGTCTCGCCCCGCAGAAAATGCCGTATGATGACCGTGCTCTGCCCCTCCGGCAAGGCGGCGATGGCCTCATCAATCAAGGGCTGGATGTCATCCCACGTCGCCTCTGTCGCGCCCGCTTGCAGTGCCGTGTAGTCCGCTTCGCGGGCGCGACGGCGGGCGTCGCCCCTTGCCTTGTTCAGCGACAGGCGCGTGGCCATCGTGTGTAAGAGCCCCGCGAGGGACGTGCCCGCGCGCTGGACGGAGGAAAGCTTCAGGAAACACTCCTGGGCGATATCCTCCGCGTCAGCGGCATTACGCGTCACGCGCTTGCAGGTGGCATAGACCATCCCGGAGTAGCGCGAGACGATAAGCGCCATCGCCTCCGGGTCGCGCCGGACAATCCATCGTTCGAGCAGGGCTGAGTCTGTTGTGTTCATGGTTGCTCCATTCTGCCGGGTTTCGGTTGTGATTTCACTCTAAGTACACCGCGAGGTCGACGGAGGTGAATTCGAAGGACGGACCCGTGCCGAAAAACCCAACCGAGGCGCAAATACTCCAAGTTTCCCGGCCCACCCCAACCCGCGCCCTTGACGCCAGCGCACGGGCCTGTCCCTGGGGATGTAACGACACGACCAGGAAGACTTGTACCGTCCGCCATCGAAACTCCTTTTGTCTCAGCCTGGAAGGCTAAGCCACGCTGTCCGCCTTCTAATTCCGAGTGAACGCTGCAATGCGTCGGATGGATGGAGCGCCCAGGCCCCGAGAGATGCATCGTGCTAAGGTGCGAGGTGTTGTCGTAATTTCTACGGCTGAAGCATTGCGGGTTCTTACCACTCATCCGGTACACTGATCACACCCCTACAACCTTCAGGATTCACACCGTGATTACTCGATTGCTCCTTCTCGTCGCCTTCCTTGCCTCCCCCGCACTCGCGGAAGTGTGGCCTGAGGCCCACTGGGCCGAATCCACACCCACGGAGGCCGGGCTCGATGCCGCCGGACTCGACGCCATGGCCGCTTTTGTCGGCGGACGAGGCTGCGTGGTGCGCGGGGGGAAGATGGTGTACACGTGGGGCGATGCCACGAAGCGGGGCGATGTGGCGTCCGCTGTGAAGCCCTGGTTCTCGACCTTTGTCTTCATGGCGCTGGAGTCGGGCAAGATCGAGAGTCTGGACACGCCCCTTGTGACCTTCGAGCCGCGCCTGGGCGAGATCAACGCGGCGCTGGATCACAAGGACCGCAACATCACCTTCCGCCATGCGGCGAACCAGACTTCGTGTTACGGCGTGAGCGAAGCGCCGGGCAGCGCATTCCACTATTGCGACTGGCAGATGGCCCTGTTTTCCGACACCCTCTTTGGCAAGGTATATGGCCACGGCTGGGATACGGTGGATGGCGCGGTGCTCGGGCCGGTGCTGACGGACCTCCTTCAATGCGAGGACAGCCCCACGTTCAGCGCTTTTGGGGAGAAGGGACGCCGCGGACGCCTGGGGGTTTCGCCTCGGGACTTTGCGCGATTCGGGTTGATGTATTTGCGACAGGGCCGCTGGCGCGATCGGCAAATTCTCAGCGTGGAGCATGCACGCATGGCGGTGACCAGCCCCTTGCCCGCTTCGCTGCCGCGATCGGCGCGCGTGGTGAGTGAAATGATAGCCGGTCAACGCAGCAGCGGCTCGGAGAAGGTTCCCAACAATCAGACGGATCACTTCGGCAGCTACAGTTGGCTCTGGTGGATCAATGGGGTGGATCGGGAGGGCGCACGCAACTGGCCCGACGCGCCGGAGGATGTTTTCTGCGCGCTGGGCCACAAAAACGGACAGCGCGGCATGGCGGTCTTTCCGTCGCTTGACCTGATCGTTTCCTGGAACGACACTACCCTGGGCGATCACCCCGAACAGGAAAAGCCAATTAACACCATGTTCAGGCTGCTGATGACGTCGCTTCTTCCCGCTTATCCGGATGAACCATCGAGTACACCGCGGGAATGAGTAGCAGGGTGATCAACGTGGAGCTGGAAAGTCCGCCGATTACCGCGCGCGCCAGGGGGGCTTGGGCGTCCGCGCCTTCGCCGATGCCGAGGGCCAGGGGCAACAAGCCCAGGATTGTGGTCAGCGTTGTCATCAGGATGGGACGCAAGCGCCGCCGTCCCGCCTCGGCCACCGCGTCGCGGGTGGTCCAGCCTTCACCGGCGCGAAGCTGACCCGCCTGATCGACGAGGAGGATGGCGTTGTTCACCACGATGCCGCCGAGCATGATGCAGCCGATGTAGGACTGGACGTTCAGCGTGGTGTTGGTCGCGTAGAGCGTGAGCAGGACGCCGATGGCCGCCAGGGGCACAGAGCACATGACGATGACCGGGTCGCGCAGGGACTCGTACTGGCAGGCGAGCACCATGTAGACCAGGACCAGCGCGAGGATCATGGAGACCATCAATTCGCGGAAGGACTCCTTCTGCTCCTCATAGTTGCCCGCGACCATGAGATCGTAGCCGTCGGGCCGGGCGATGCCGTCCAGCACCTTTTCCACGTCGGCGGCCACGGAGCCGAGGTCGCGCCCGGCGATATTGGCGCTCACGGAGGCGATGCGCTGTTGGTCCTTGCGCTCGATCTGCGTGGGGCCGCGCCCGGCCTCCGCGGACACCAGATTGCGCAGCGAAACGCGCTCGCCCGTGGGCGAGGTGAGGGTCAGGTTCAATACTTCATCGATGGTGAGCTGCTCCGCATCGCGAAATTGCACCAGGATGCGGTAGGAGTTTCCGCCGCTGCGAAACTCGCCGGCCTGGGTTCCCGCGAAGGCCGTCTCGATGGCCTCGGCCACGTCGCGCACGCTGAAGCCCAGGTCCGCGGCCTTGTCGCGGTCGACGCTGATCTCCTGCTGGGGCAGACCGTCGTCCCGGCTGGAATCAATATCCGTGACGCCGGGCACATCCTTGATCGCATCCGCCACGCGGTCGGCCAACAGGTCCAGTGTCGCGAGATCGAAACCCCGGATCTCCACCGTCACGCCGTCGGACCCGCCAATGATGCGGTCCAGCAGAAACTGCCCCTGGGGCGCGGTAACGCGCACCTCCATGCCGGGAATTTTTCCGGCCAGGCGCTTGCGAAGGTCATCGGCGATCTCGGTGTTGGACCGGGTCCGCTCTTTCGCGGGGACGAGGGAGATGCGCACCTCGGCCTCGCCGCTGTCGCTCGCTTCGGCGATGATCGAGATGGCCTCGGGCACCACCGGCTGCACGATTGCTTCCATCTTCCGCGCCTGTGCATCGACAATTTCGAGTCGCGTCCCCACTTCCATTTCGCCAGAAACCCGCACCTCGCCCTCGTCGCTTGGGGGCATGAACTCCGTGCCGATGAGGGGGAGGAGGAACAGGCTCGCGCCCAGGGCGAGCAAGGCTGAAAATACGGTAAAGACTCGATGGCGCAAGACCACCCGCAGCAGGTCGCGGTAGGCGCTGTCCAGCCGGTTGAGCAATCCCTCGCTAAAATCCGCCAACCAACCGACCCAGCTCGGCTGGGTCTCATACTTGCTGTGGCGTTCCTCGGGCGATTCCACCAGTTTCGAGGCCAGCATGGGCACGAGGCTGAGCGCCACCAGGAGCGAGCACAGCAGGGAAAAGACGATGACGTAGGCCAATTCCTGGAAGAGGATGCCGGAGACGCCGCGCACAAAGATCAGCGGCAGAAAAATCACCAGAGTCGTTATCGTACTGGCCACCACCGCCGCGCCCACTTCGCCCGCGCCGTGGATTGCCGCGTCGATCTTGTCTTCGTGGAGCTCGTCGCGCCGCCGGAAGATGTTTTCCAACACCACGATCGAATTGTCCACCATCATGCCCACGCCGAGGGCCAGGCCGCCCAGGGTCATGAGGTTCAGAGTGAAGCCGCCGAAATAAATCAGCGCAAAGGTGGCGATGATGGAAATGGGGATCGCGAGGGAAATGACGATAGTGCTGCGCAGATTGCGAAGGAAAAACAGCAGCACGATGACCGCAAGCGCGCCGCCATACAGCACGGAATTGGCCACGTTGTCGATGGATCGCTCGATAAAGTTACCCTGGTTGGCCACCGCGATGACTTCAATCTGTGGAAAATCCCGGTTAACCGCCTCCACCTCCTTCAGGATTGCGCCGGACACTTCAACGGTGTTTGCGCCCGCCTGCTTGCGTATCGCCACACGGATGCCCCGGTGTCCGTTAAAGCGCTCCGTCTCGGATTGCTTCTCGTAGGTGTCCACCACATTGGCGATCTGCCCGACGGTCACGGGAACACCATCCTGCAGGGTCACCACGGTATCGCGGATTTGATCCAGATTGGCGAATTGCGCCGGCGCCCGAAGCATGACCTCGTGGGTACCTTGTTCTATCTTGCCAGCGGGCAGATCAAGGTTCGCACTGCGCACCGCCTCCAGCACCTGGTTCAATGGCACGTCGAGGGCGTTGATCTTTTCGGGATCGAGCTCGATGCGCAGTTCGCGATTGAAGCCGCCCCAGAGGTCCACCTGCGCCACGCCGGGCACGCGTCCGAATCGGTAGCGCAACTGGTCTTCGATCAGCGTGGTGAGCTCCACCGGGTCAAGATCGCCCTGCACGCCAAGAATCACCACGGGGAAGCTCGCGATATCAAATTTGCGCACACGGGGGCGGGTAATATCGTCGGGCAGTTCGCTGATTTCGTCTTCAATGCGCCCCTGCATGTCCAGCGTGGCCAGATCGATATCGGTGCCCCACGAAAACGTCACGCGCACATTGCTGCCACCTTCGTAGGAATTCGAGCTGAGCTCTTCCACACCCGGCGTCGTCGCCACGATCTCTTCGATAAACTGGGTGACCCGCTGCTCCATGACCTCGGGACTGGCCCCTTCGTAGGACGTGCTCACCGACGCCGTGGGCATTTCGATGCTGGGCAGCAAATCGATCTGCAGGCGCTCCAGCGAGACGCCGCCGAGAATCACGACGATCAGTGTGACCATCGTGGTGAGCACCGGTCGCCGTACACTGAATCGGGACAGGTTCATTCGACCGACCCCGCTTGCGAAGGGACCGTCACGGCGGAACCGTCGTCAATCAACTGCTGGCCGAGGGTGACCACGCGCCCGGTGAGCCCTTCACCCTCCACCTGCACGCGCCCACCTTCCCGCAGGCCCGTGGTGATGGGCCGCCAGGACACCTTCGTCCCCGCTTCGTCCACCACGAATACGCCCGCCACATCGCCCCGCGTGGCGATGGCCGCCTCGGGGATAATCGTCGCATCTTGCGCCCGGGCCAGTTCCAGTGTCACCCGGATAAACATGCCCGGCTTCAGCCGCTGGTCGGGATTCTCGATGGCCAGCTCCACCCGCGCC
Source organism: Candidatus Hydrogenedentales bacterium (assembly GCA_044344195.1). GTDB lineage: Bacteria > Hydrogenedentota > Hydrogenedentia > Hydrogenedentales > JAEUWI01 > JAEUWI01. Next base: position 2,384 of record JBIJDL010000047.1, on the reverse strand, counting down.
TGGCGCGAGGTCTGCTGGAAGATGGGCGCGATCCGCGCCACCTGGCCGTTAAACGTCTCGCCGGGATAGGCGTCCGTCGCCAGGGTCGCCGTCTGACCTTCGTGGAAGCGCGCATAGTCCGATTCGGTGACGTGAATCACCCCCGTAATCGGCGACAGCTCCACGATGGCGAGTATCGGCGTGTTCGCGGACACCGTGTCCCCCTCGTCCACGAAGCGCTCCGCCACCACACGCCGCTCGCTGCCGTCGGTCCATTCGGCGTTCACCTGGGTATAGGCGAGTCGTATCTTCGCGGACTCCAGCGACGATTCCGCCCGCTGCAACTGAGCCCGGGCCACCTCCAGGCGGGCCTGGCCCGCGAGCTGCTCCGTCTTGGCCGCGTCATACTGAGATTCCGATGCGATTCCCTGCTCGCGCAGCGTCTCCACCCGGGCCAGTTCGCGCTGGGCTATGTCCAGCGTGCTGTTGGCCTCCGCCAGCGTCGCCCGGGCCACCGCGAGATCCGCGTCGGCCTGCGCCACCGCCTGCACATATTCCCGGTCGTCCAACTCCACCACCAGTTGGCCGCGCGACACCGGATCGGCGAGATCCACCGCGAGACGCTCGATGCGCCCGCTGATCTTCGGCGCAACCATGAATTCCGCCGTGGCTTCCAGGGTCCCGCTGAAGGTGCGCCGAAACACGATGGGGCCCCGCTCGATGGCGGCCACCTCCACCGGCGCGGGCAGCTCCTCCCGAAGCGCGGGCCCGCTCCCCAGCGTTGCGACCCGACCGGTGTGGATAAGCCAAGCGAGGCCGCCACCGGCACCTATCAGGATAAAGAGAACGAGGAACTTCTTGAACCCCCGCCGTGCGCGGCGCTCCGAAGCAACGGTACTATTCTGTGGGTTCAAGGTACTGCTCCCGTGGGATGTTCTTACAGGTTCATTGTCGAATTGGATTGTATGTGGGTGCCCGCCGGAGCCCTAGTCTACACGGGTGCGGACACCCGATGTCCAGCGCGAAGCGGTCGGCGGCACCGTGACGCAGCAGCCCCGCAATCCGGCACGCCTGCTTCATTCGCTTTCCGGGGGGATACTGTGGCACAGCAGAATCCGGCGCTTTACTCGGTCCCTGCGGCGGATCTACACTGGTGGCCCAACCTCAGGAGGGACTCATGCTATGCGCGCCTATTGGACTCGAACCCTGACCCTTGGGTTTCTTTCTCTCGCCCTGCCCGCCCTCGCCGAGTTGCGCGAACGACCCAACGTCGTATTCGTCTTCGCCGACGAGCACCGCTACCAGTCCATGGGCCACACGGAAATGCCCGGCGTGAAAACCCCCACTATGGACCGCATGGCCGCCGAGGGCTTTTCCTTCCGCCAGTGCGTGAGCAACTATCCCGTCTGCTCGCCCTACCGCGCCATCGTCATGACGGGGCGATGGCCTTACCAGACTGGCATCATCGACAACAGCATTCCCCTCGCGCAGGAATCCGCGACGGTCGGCAAGGCCTTTCAGGCGGCGGGCTATCGCACCGGCTACATCGGCAAATGGCACCTCGGCGGCACGCGGGCCGAGGCCTTCGGCTTCGACACGTCCCTGATCTGGGAACACACCACGAACCACTTCGACGCCTCCGAGTACCACCCCGCCGAGGGTGAACCCGTGAAGCCGAAAGGCTATAACGCCACCCGCATGACCGATCAGGCCCTCGACTTCATCGGGGAGAACAAATCCCGCCCCTTCTTCCTCATGCTCTCCCTCGATCCGCCCCACTCCAAGTTTACCGATGCCCCGCCGGAGAAGCTCGCCCTCTACCCCGAAGGCTCCCTGCCCTTCCGCCCGAACTATGAGGCCCCCGCGCCGGGCGAGGAAAGCATCTTCACCTCCAACGGCTCGCCCCACTACGAAGGCTACCACGCCCACATCAGCGCCGTGGACGATGAATTGGAGCGGATCCTGGATACACTGAAAGGCGCGGGCGTCGCCGAGGACACCGTTGTCGTCTACTCCTCCGATCACGGGTCCATGCACGGCTCCCACGGCGTGGGGAGCAAGCGTCAGCCCTTCGAAGAATCCGTTCGTATTCCCCTCATCATCTTCGGCCCGAGCCGCGTGCCTGCGGGCCTTTCGAGCCCGGCCCTCTTTGGCGCGATCGACATGGTGCCTACCCTCTGCGGCCTGGCCGGCATCGAGCCGCCCAAAGGATGCATGGGCGAAGATTACAGCGGTGTCTTGCGCGGCGAGGACGCCCCCGCGCGGGATGCCCAGTTCATCATGCACATCGCAAAGTCGAACGCGTCCGGCGGCGAAAACCACCCGGCCCCCGTCTTTCGCGGCGTGCGCACCGAGCGCTACACCTACGCCGTGGGACCCGAGGCCCCCATATACCTCTTCGACAA
>JBIJDL010000360.1:0-6736 GCA_044344195.1 Candidatus Hydrogenedentales bacterium | reverse complement strand
CCGTGCTCCAACTGGAGCGCCACCTCAGTTCCGGCATCCGCAACGATGCGAAGGACATGTTGAACCGCGCGGCCCAGTGGCTGTCGCGCACCAGCGAAGCGCTCGCGGGCAATCAGGTCGCGGGCGCGGCGGCGGCCTTCATGAACCTGGCGGCGCTGGACCCGGGCCTCGGCTGTGAGGAGGAGCTGGATCGCCTGCTGAGCCACCTCGAGGCGATGCAATCGCCCGAGGGCTGGTTTCCCGAATACGGCGGCGCCGACATCGGCTATGCGTCCCTGACCCACAGCTATCTCGCGCTCATTGCCAAGCGGACGAACGACAAGCGGGCCACGGCCATGTCGCTCAAATGCGCCGAATTCCTCCAGCACTTCCTCCACCGCGATGGCACGACAGGCGGCGTCTACGGAAGCCGGAACACCGAATATTTTATTCCCCTGGGCGCGGTGCTCCAGGCGCGCAAGAGTGAAGCGGCGGCACGGATGGTGAAGCAACTGGAGCACCACCTTGACGTGGGGCGTCACGTGCTCATCACGCGTTGCCTCGATGATCGCTACCTGGCCTACTTGAGCCCTTTTTATCTGCTTTCGGCCCAGGCGGCGATGGAGGCCGGGAGCGAGGCGCCGCAGAAGCCAGGCCCGCTGCCCGCCGCTACCTGGTTCGAAGAGGCGGGCCTCTGGTCGGTGGATACGCCCGGCCTCAAGCTCGTGGCGAACCTCCGCAAGGGGGGCGTGTTTCACCTCGACCTGGGCGGCCATGCCTTTGTGGATTGCGGGTATTTTGCGGAGATCCCGGACGGGCCCGTGGTCACCACCCAGTTCCTTCAGCAACAGCCCGACATTACTGTCGACGGGCTGAATGCCCGGATGTCCGCGCGGCTCGTGGTGCTCAAGCCGGTGACCATTACCCCCTGGAAAAACATTCTCGTGCGGGCCTTCAACCTTTCGGTGCCCGCCTTCCTTCGCCGACGGTTCCTGGACTATCTGCGCCAGCGGGCGGTCTCCGCCGGTGACTGCGTGGGCAGCGTCCATCGCAACATCGTGGTGAGCGAGGACGCGGTGGACGTGACGGATTTCATCGAAGTGAATGAACCCATCGTCCGCATGATACTCCAGCTCGACACGGAGCGGGCCTTCTCCTTCGCGTCCACGGGCTTCTATCAGCCCCAGGAGCTGAACCGGGACGGCGGAATTCTTCCCGTCGATCTCGAAGCGGGCAAGGTCGTGGTGCAGCGGCGATACGACGGCGACGGACTTACGGTCTTTTCATGAGCGCCGCCGCGCAGGACAGCCTGGCCTACCTCAAGTCGCACATCATCGAGGGCGGACTGTGTACGCGCTGCGGCACTTGTGTGGGAATCTGCCCGGCGGAAAAGCTTCGCTTTACCGATTTGCTCGATGCGTGTCTTCCGACCGCGGATGATTCCATTTCCTGCACCGATTGCAGGGGCCTATGCCTGGCGGCGTGCCCCGGCGAATCCGTGGATTTCCGCGCGCTGAATGAACAGGTCATGGGTGCGATTCCGGAGGACATGCTCCTCGGTGGAGCCCGCGCGTGGCACGTGGCATGGGCGCGCGAACCCGAGATCCGCGCAGCGGGTGCGAGTGGTGGCGCGATCACGGCCATCGCCGGTCACCTGCTCGACAGCGGCATCGTACAGGGCATTGCCTGTCTCATCGATGACCCGGAGCGTCCCCTGCTGCCGCGCCCCGTCATCGTGCGGGATCGTGAAACACTGCGAATGTCCCAGCAGAGCAAGTATTCCATTGCGCCGCTGAACACAATCCTCCGGGAGATTGCGGCCTTTGACGGACGGGTCGCGATCGTGGCCCTGCCCGACCAGGTTCATTCCCTGCGCAAGCTGGAAGAACTGGGCCATCCCGTGATGGAGAAAATCGTCCTGATCCTCGGCTCCTACTGCGGCGCGGTGCAGCACTTCACCGCCGTATCGTCGTTCCTGCGCAAGCACGGAATTCGCGATCTCGATCAGGTAGCGAAGGTGGAGTACCGCGCGGGCGCCTGGCCCGGCAAGCTCCGCGTCACCCTGCGCGATGGACAAACGCTGGAGCTGGACAAGTTCTATGCGAATTACATGACCCTGTTCTATTCCATGGAACGTTCCCTGCTGTGTGTGGACCTGTCCAACGAGCTGGCGGACATCTCCTTCGGCGATGCCTGGGCCACGCGCTATGAAGAGCGCAAGGAGGGCTTCAGCCTGGTCGCGGTGCGCACCGACCGGGGCGAAGCCGCCTTTCGCGCGTGTATTGATGCGGACGCCATCGGGGTCGAAGCCTCAAGCTGGGACGACGCCGTCGCCATGCACGCGCACGGTCTGTACAACAAGAAATACGCCGTGTGGAGTCGGATTCGCCTCCGCCGCTGGATGGGCGGGCCCGTGCCGAACTATGCTTACGAAGCCGTGTGCACGATGCGCCAGCATGGCGTGGGACTCTTCATCGCCCTGGTGTTCTGGCTGGGACGCACCCGGCTCGCCCGTGGCGTCGTGCAGGTGCTGCCCCTCGAAGTGACCGGCCGGGTTTTCCTGATGGTACGCAAACGCTGGCGCAGCGCCACCCGGCCCCGGCGAAAGGCCCAGATGCGGGACTATGAGGTACGATGGAAGGGGTAGCGGAATCCAGCTCGAGGAAGAGGCACGTCCCAAGTTCCCTGACACACACGATGTACAATGCCCGTCTCGGAGAGTACCCATGCTGACCATCAAGTCCACGAGAGCCGCCGCCAACTGGGTGCAGGACCACATCCTCCCCTATGACGCTCTGCCCTATGCAAACACAGCCCATCGCAACGCATCTCGCTGCGCCCTATTCCTTGTCGCGGTCTTTCTCCTGTTCGGCGCCGCGCTCATCGGCTTCGGGCTCCTGGACAACAAGCCCACCACGGCCAGCACCGGCCTGGCCACGGCCCACCGCATGGTAACCCTGAACCTCCCCGGTTGGTTCCGCGAAGGCATCTGGTGGCGCGGACAGCAGACCCCCACGCCCCTGCCCTACACAATCCATGGCGTCTACTTCGCGGTCTTTGGATACAGCATTCAGGCCATCCTCCTGCTTCATGCCCTCGTGGGCGCGCTGGCCGCATGGCTCCTCTTCCGCGTCACCGCGCGGCGCTTCGGCCCTTGGACGGGCGTGCTGGCCATGGCGCTCTTCTTCGGGGCACCGCTTGTCCTCTATGTCACCTTCAGTGGCTGGACCTTTGTCTGGGCCACCTTTTTTCTACTGCTCTCCATCGACTTTCTTGACCGCGCCGTACTCGTACGGCGCATTCCCCTCTACCTCCTCGCCGGCGTGGCCCTCGGGTGCGCGGGCATGAGCCGCCCTGAGAATTACGCCGTCGCGCTCCTCGTCGCACTCTTTGTCGAGATTCCCCTCCGCTACCGTGTGGCGTTTGTCCTCCTGACCTTCACCTACCCCATCGCCCAGTATGTCCACAACAACCTCTATCTCGGTGATGCCACGGGGTTGCGCATTCTGGAAGATACCCGCAAGCAGATGAGGTATGGGGATCTCTTCCACGAATGGTTTCGGAGTGTGCGGGCACAAATTCTGAACCGCAATTTCACCCCCGCCGTTCAGTACTTCCTGATACCCGCCGTGCTCCTCGCGGGATTGCCCCGCCGGCGATTCCTTACCAGCGTGCTGCTTTATTTCTGCGTGGCCTTCTTCGCGGCTTATGCCATGCGGCGGATCTCCTTCAATCATGAGGGCTACTACTTCGCCCATGTCATCCTGCTGATGCCCTTTCTGGCCGCCGCGCTGGTGTGGCTGGCCCAAGCCCTGATTGCGGTGTTGCGTCGGCTCCACCTGCCCGCCCGGCCCGCCAAAGTGGTCGGGGCCCTGCTCGTCATCGCCGCACTGCTGGTCCAGGGCGTCCTTCTGCGCGAGGCTTATGCCACGCGGCTCTTCTATCGCGTGCCCGAGCCCGTACGCGAATTGCGGGATTTCCTCAATGCCCACCTGGGTGACCGTGATCGAATCGTCCTGGACTATTTTCCCGAAGTGAGCTGGATGCTGGCGGAGATTGAGTGCGCGGGTGGCCGCGATGCGTGGAACTACAGCACCAACATGTCCTCCGAACCCCGGCCACGGGTGAATGCCGTTCGCAAGGACTTGACCGATGAGGAGTTCGCGCTTGTAAACAAATGGGTGAGCGCAAACTTTCACGCGTGGGTCGCCCAGCGCCCACCGCGCTATCTGGTGACGCTATCGGACGATGCCTGGATGGCCGAGTGGGCGCGCAAAGGCGCCACGGGGCACTATCGTCTCTTCAGCCTGCGCCCGGCCCTGGGCTTGATCTCCCTCAATCGTATCGAACTGGGCGGCTCACCGGAAATCACGCTGACGGGCAAGATCGTGTTTGAGAACGACATTTTCTCGGTCTACGAATTGGAGTCTTCAAGCACATCCGGAGAATAGTGGCGTGACGGACCCTGAATCCATTTCCCGCCATCCCTGGCGAGCGGTTATACTATCGCGGCACAAGGTTGGCCCATAGGAAACCCGGCTGGCCGGGATTTTCAGCTATCCAAAGGATTTTCACTGCATGCGCGTTCTCACGCTTACTACGCCGCGCACCCGCGCCGCATCTCTTTGTATCCTGGCTGCGGCGCTGGTCCCGTGGATTGCACCGCCGCTCGCCCTGGCGCAGCCCGTGACTCCTCCGGTTACCGCACCCACCACGCCGGAGCCCGGCGTCCCCGCGTCCACGGAGCCCGCGCCAACCCCCGCAGCCGGCGCCAGCGTCACGCCCGCGCCTTCGGTCACCCCGCCCGCAATCGCACCTGCACCCGTGCCCGCCTCGCCCGCCGTGCCCAATGCACCCATGGTGAAACTACGGGCCATGGCGCTGGATACGACCGCCACGCCCGATCTGGCGGAGGCCGCGCTCTACGCCGCGCAACTGGTTCAGCCGGCCAGCGCGCCGGAGGTCTATCTCGAAAAACTGAGCGAGCTGACCGGCCGCGTCCGAAATCGCGTAACCTCCGCGACCACCGCCATGGAAGTCGCGGCGGCCATGGCCGCATTCTTTTACGCCGAAGAGGGCTACGCGAACAGCACGGTACAGACCGCCGAAGTGTTCGTGGGGATGGATCAGGTGCTGGACAAGAAACAGTGGAATTGCGTGGGGATGACGCTGCTCTATTGCGCGGTGGGCAAGCGCCTGGGCTACCCCATCCAGGTGGTCGCGGGACATGGCCATGTCTTTGCCACCTGGAACGGGGACCCCGCCTTCTTCATCGAAACCACCGCCCAGGGCGGCCTGCAGCCAAGCAAAGATTATCTGCTCCAGTACCTCCCCTTCCCCTGCGTCACGCCCAACAGTTACTCCATGCTGGATGAGCGGGGCGCCATCGCCATGACCCTGTCGCAGATGGGCCTGGCCATGCAGAAACAGCAGCGCGCCCAACTCGCGGGCTCACTCTTCGAGCTGGCGATTCAATTCTCGGATTACTACGCGGAGGCCTACGCGGGCCGGGGCTTCCTCCGCGCCGAGGGCGGTGATACGGACGGCGCGATCGCGGATTTCCGCAGGGCCCTGGAACTGGACCCCTCCTTCCGAGATGCCTACGGCGGCCTCGGTGCGGCCTATCGCGCTCAGGGCAGCCTGGCCCAGGCGGTGGAGGCCTATCGCGCCCTCGTTTCCCAGTGTCCCGATGACAGCGCGGCGGTGTTCAACGCCGGGCAATTACTCTATGAATCCGGCGACCTGGAGGGTTCGGTCTACGCCTACCGTCGCTACATCGAGCTCGCGCCACAGGACCCCGAGGGCTACATGCGGATCGCATTCCCGTTGGAAGACGGCGGGGATCTTCAGGGTGCCGCGATGGCCTACCAGGAGGTCTTACGCCTCGCGCCCAATACCCCCGACGCCCTGGTGAATCTCGGCTATGTCTTCGAGAAAATGAATAACCTGGATGGCTCGATACGAGCCTATCGCCAGGCCCTGGCCGTACAACCCAACAACGTGCTCGCCCTGGGCGGTACGGCGCGGATCCTGGGCAAGGCCAACCGCTACGACGAAGCCCTGCGCACCTTCCGCCAGGCCCTCCAACTCTACCCCCGGGAGGCCTTCCTCTGGATCGATCTAGGACAGCTCTTCGAGGACTATGGCGACCTGAAGCAGGCCCTGAGCGCCTACCAGGAAGCCACCCGCGCCGATCCCAATAGCGCCGACGCGTTCTACGCCCTGGCCCGTGTTCTGCGGCAGGCGGGACTCGCACAGGATGCTCAGCGTGCCCTCGCTCAGGCCCAGGCCCTCGAACAGGCCCAGGCCGGGCAAAGCACATCAAACACCGCCACGCCCCCGGGCGGCGAAACCACGGAAAGCCTCTTCAACACGACGCCGAACCTGACCACCGCACCGCTCGAAGATCCCGCGCCCCCGGCGGAGACGGAAATGAAGGAGGAGGCACCCGCCACGGAGCCGCCGCCCCCCGAATTGGGAGTCGCTAAACCAGGGGATGAGGCCCTTTCGGTGACACCGGTGCCCACGCCGCCCAGCGGTGAAGTCAAGCCAGAATGACCCTTCCTCCCGAACCCGCAGACGAGCCCGCAACGTGAGTAAACCTGTCGCCATCTATACCGCCGAATCCCGCGCGCGCGAAAGCGGCACCGTGGCGCGGGCCATGCTCCGGGGGATGATGGACGGACGCTACGCGGCCTTTCGCCTGGCCCTGCGCGACGTGAAAGGCGGCTACGCAAAAACCATGTTTGGCCTCTTC
>JBIJDL010000359.1:0-6745 GCA_044344195.1 Candidatus Hydrogenedentales bacterium | reverse complement strand
TTCGTTAGTACCACCCAAAGAGCTGCCTTATATATCTCGTGACCGACCACATCAAATAAACAGGCATCGCCAATCCAAATTAGGGGCAGGCTCTATTTACCTGGAAGGGGTCGATGGCGGGCACCGAAGTCACTTCCGGCGGTGCGTTCTTCTCTTCTGTTTTCACAATATTCAGCACGTCGGATCCGCAGTAAGGCAGGAAGCCCCGACGCTTGATCGTGCCGGCGGAATCGGGCTTGAGGGTGTACTTCAGGAGCGGCATCAGCATGGAATTGTAGGGATAGGCGGCGGAGAGCAGCCGCACACCCTCGAACTTGCTGCGTTCAAGCAGGAGCGTGTTGAGAGCGCTGTTGCCGCGCTTGTAATAGGGAAGCAGAACCGAAAGTTTATCCAGACTGGCCGTACCGCCGGCATCCCAGAGATCCTCATGGGTTCAAATCCAGGATAAACGCCTTTGGCGTGTACTCGCCCAGCACGAGCTGGGCAATCCCGTAGTGGCACAGAAGATTTTGCGCGTCGATACCGGCGTTGAAGAAGCTCCGCCCGGTGGACTTTTCCAGCTGATCGGGAATGTAATGGTGCTTGGCGCGGGAAGAGCCGAAAACGACCACGTCGTTGCGTTGCTCCAGGGTCAGATTGATGCACCCGCCAAAATCGCCCTCCCGGGTTCTATCGTAGAGCGCCCTCAGGACAAGTCCGAGCCCCCGATCAATCGTGATGATCAGGATGACGGCCGGCAGCGCGCGCAGGGCGAAGTGCTTGACGCTAGAATTGGAAGTAGATGAATTGTCCGCCATCAATCACGCCGATCGTCAAAATGAGTAGGATGCAGTACGAGTAAATACCCCAGCGCAGCCAAGTGGGCCACCGGTTGAAACTCTCGACCATCGTCCTGTTCCCCTGGAGCCGCTCCACCGCAAGCAGGGAGACAATGCCCAGGATGCCGTAGAAGAAGTGGCTGGCATTGGAAATATCCAGGGAGAACCAATTGGGGCCGAAAATGACCCCGATCACGTGGAACGCGTCGGAGACGTTGTTCGCGCGGAAGAAGATCCAGCCGAGGCAGACGAGGTGGAAGCAAATTAAGACTTGCACCGCCCCGTGCAAGCCTTTGTGCTTTTCAGTCCCGTCTTCTCGGCAATTGATTCGCGCAGGGACTTGCTCAACAGAGCGAAGACCAGGAAGAAACCGTGGAGCGCGCCCCAGATGACGAAGGTCCAGTTGGCCCCGTGCCAGAGTCCGCTCACCAGGAAGATAACGAATAGATTTCGGTAGTAGTAGAACTTGCCCACCCGATTTCCACCCAGGGGGATATGGAGGTAGTCGCGAAACCAAGTGGAGAGGGATATGTGCCAGCGCGACCAGAACTCGGAGATGGATTTGGACTCGTAGGACTTCCGGGAATTCTCCATCAGGTCAAAGCCCAGCATGCGCGCGGAGCCGATGGCGATATCCGAGTAGGCCGAAAAGTCGCAGTAGACGTGGAAGGCGAAGAAATAGGTCGCCATAATAAAGGTGGGCGCGGAATCGAAATGGTAGGGGTTGTTGTAAACCGTATTCACATAGATGGACAGCCGGTCCGCAATGACAATCTTTTTGAAGAGCCCCCAGAGGACCATGCGCAATCCATCCACGATCCGCTGGATGTCGAGGGCGTGCTTCTCGTGAAACTGGGGCAGAAAGCTTACCGCGCGCTCGATGGGCCCGGCCACCAACTGGGGGAAGAAGCACACATACAGGGCAAATATGCCGAAGTGGTGCTCCGCCTTCTTCTGCCCCCGATACACATCGATGGTGTAGCTCAGGGTCTGAAAAGTGTAGAAAGAAATGCCCGCGGGCAGCAGGAGATTGTAGCTGAGAAAGTGGTAGCCAATATTAAAGGTATTGAAAACTTCTTGAAAGCTCGCCCTGAAAAAGTTCAGATACTTGAAGGTGAAGAGCATTCCCAGGTTGGAAGCAAGGCTGAATCCAAGCCACATCTTGCGCATTCGACTGCTGGCAGTCTTCTCCATCCACAGCGCGGCAACGTAGTCCACCAGGGTGGAGAGTACGATGAGAACAATGAACTCCGCCTTCCAGCACATATAGAAGTAGTAGCTGGCGATGAGGAGTAAGACCCACCGGAAGCGGTGAGGGATAAGATAATAAACTCCGACCACGAGCGGAAGAAAAAGCAGGAAATCTATCGAGTTAAACAGCATGGGGCCAGGTTTTCCGCTTATCCAATGTGGCTCGTGGTTGTTCTCATGTTCAAATCAGCTACGGGCTGACCCGAGTGCAGTTCGGGCACGCTGACCGCCCACAGCTGGAATGGTTGCAGTGAACCATTCCAATCTTTTCATGCGGGTGTGACTTTTCCCGGGAGACGGTCTCCACGACCAACTCCGCATTCCGGAAAACTGACCCAGTCTGGGAGGGACGCAAACGCGCCCGGATTATGCTTTCGCTATGAAGGATCTTCTCGGGCGATTCACTGCGGCTACGTAGTGGTTGGGATTGGAAAGGATGTTACCCCGAGCCCTGAGGGCTCCCTGTTGGCGTAGAACCTCGAGGATCTGTTCCTGCTCCTACGCTCGCTCTTACAAGTCGGCCTTGCTCCAGTCCGCGTACTCCGCAGGCCGTTCGCCACCCACTCGACCCAACTCCTGTCGCGCCGCATTCGTCATGCGGGCCAACTTCCCGTTGTTGTTCTGGGTGTAGGCAAGTGCCCTTCGAGCTTGAGGTTATTCGTTTTTAGACGTGATACCTTTGTTCTGTTTCATACTTGAACTCCTTCCGATAAGCGTTTTCTCATGCATTTTCAACGTTTCCGGGGATCAATGAGATTGCGTACAGGTAAAGATCGGGCAAAATTCAGGGCGGAGGCGGAAGGGAGGGCGTTGGACTGGGTTGCCACCCGAAAACCCCGTATTGCGATCTTATGGCGAGTCCGACGCTTCGGGGAGCCTGCGAGCCCAGAAATCTTCTGGTACAGTTCGCGTACTTCTCGCTCAGATTTGTGACAATGAAGCGTGGGGTCGAACCTTTGTGAAGGTGCCAGGCTTTGTCAATGACGCGACGGGTCCGGGTCCAGGATTTCTGCGCGCTATTCAAAGGAAAGGGATTCCCGGCAAGCCACGCCCGTCAGACTGTGACGGACACACCGGCCTTGTATAGGGCCGGTTCGAGTACCTTGATCAGCCGCGAATTCTTGGCGAAGCTCGGTACGTAGCGGACGGTTGCTCTCCCCGTCGGCCAAGAGTTCCGCGCCTCCGACCGTCCTGAGAGGCTCGGATGCCAGTGAGTTATGGTCGAACCATGCCCTGAACGCCGAGGCCCCGCCACGGCGCATGCCGGACGGGGCTCCAGGAAGACTACTCAATCGGCACGAGATTTCATTATCGCGCCAGACGGAATCCGTTGATACCGTCGGAGTGGTTCGGGTCGTAACGAAAGCGTCGAGATGAGCGCTGGTTCTCTTTCTTCACCAGTCGGGCCCAGGCACCGCCACGGGCGACCTTGTTGGTGCCGACTTCCGGCCCGCGCGGATTGTCCGTCACATTTTGACTGTAATACGTGTCCAGATACCAGTCATCGCACCATTCGACCACATTGCCGGCCATGTCATAGGCCCCGATGGGGCTGGTGCTGTCCACCGTTTGAATATTGCCGTTGGGGCTGATATTGATCCCGTTAAACCAGCCCACCGGCGAGGTATAGGACTCCTTCGCATCCTGCAGGATGCCCAGCGGGTTGATGAAGCTCGTGCTGCCGTAATCCGGATTCGGCCGGAAGCTGTCCACGTGGAAGTTGACCCGATCCCGCGTGGTCAGCTCGTCGCTGGTGATCGGATAGATCCAGTGCTTCTCTCCGTCCCAGGCGGCTGCACGCTCCCATTCGGCCTCCGTCGGCAGACGATAGCCATTCTTGGTGAAGTCGCCGGTCCACGTGTCCGTGTCGTAGACCGGTTCGAGGCCCGAGCGCTCGGAGAGCCAGTTGGCGAAGAGCACGGCACCATACCAGGTCGGCTCCGTCACCGGATGCGTCGCCTTGTCGTAGAAGGTGCCAGCCGGGATTCCTTCAAGGTGTTTCGTCACGAAGGCTTTGGAAGTCTGGTCGTAATCAATCCCGTCTTCCGTGAGGGCGAAGGCGAAGACCACCCGAGGCAATACGCTGTCGTAGAACCATACGTGCTCGGGGAAGCCGCGCCACGTGGAACCGTTGGGCCGCTTGAGCAGATCGCGGGAGGGATGGTGCATGTAGTTCATGAACTCGGCGAATTGGGCGTTGTTCACTTCAAATTTACCGATCTCGTACGCATCCAACGTAACGTCGCGGCGGGGACGTTCGTCCGCCTGATCGAAGAGCGCGTCATCGCCGTCTTCACGGGGCCCCATGGTAAAGGTTCCCGCAGGCACTGGAATCATAACCACTTCTTCAAAGAAGGACGCACTGAAGGTGCTCGTGGCGATCACTTCGGAGTCGGTGCGAGGATTGTCGGTGCTGCCATCGCTCCACTGGGAGAACAGGTAGCCCTCATCGGGCACGGCCGTCACCGCTGCCGTACTCCCGCCCACGGCAACATCCTGAACTGCGACACCGGCAATGTTCCCATTTTCCTCGGCCTCGTAGGTCACCGTAAGGGTCGCAGAGAAATTGGCCGTCACGGAAATATCGGCGCCGACATCCAGATCCGTACGGGGATTGTCGAGTATGCCGTCGCTCCAGCCATCGAAACCGAATCCGTTGGCGGGCACCGCCGTCACCGTGCGGCCATCCGCGCCATCGCGAATTGTCTGGCTCGTGGGCCCGGTGAGGCTCCCGTTGCTTCCCGCGAAATAGGTGACGGTGAACAACTCGACGAACTGGGCGGTCACCGTCACGTCACTGACTACATTGACGTCGGTCCGGGGATTCTGCTTCGTGTTGTCGCTCCACTTGTCGAACACGAAACTGGCATCGGCGACGGCCCGCACGGCGGTGCCCGACCCGCCCGTATTCACGAGCTGGGTCGTCGTGCCGGTCAGCGTTCCGCCTTCGCCGGCGAGATATGTCAGGGTATAAGCCGGCACGAACTCCGCCGTTACGCTCAGGTCGCTTGTGGGGCCCGTGTCCATCCGGGGATTTTCGGTGCGGCCGTCACTCCACTGATCGAAACCATAGCCTTCATTGGGCACGGCAGTAACTGCGGTACCAGTACCACCGCTGCCGATCACCTGCTCCGTATCGCCCGTCAGGGCGCCATTGGATCCCGCTGTGTAAATCAGATCGATCGCCGTGGCGAAGTTCGCGGTCACGGTGACATCACCATCAACATCGACATCCGTTCTTGGATTGTCCGAACGGCCGTCGCTCCAGCCCGCAAAGCCGAAGTCTGTATTCGGTACCGCCGTCACGACCGTTCCGTCCTCGCCGTCATTCACGATCTGCGAGGTCTCGCCCGTGAGGGAGCCGTTGGCCCCGGCGACATACGTCAGCGTGTACCGGGCCAGGAAGTTGGCGGTGACCGTCACGTCCCCGTCCACGTTGAGGTCGGTGCGGGGATTGTCTTCACTACCGTCACTCCAGCCGATAAAGATGAAACCCTCGCCGGGCACCGCGGTGACGGGCGTGCCGTCGTTTCCGTCAATGACGGACTGCTGGGCGACGCCTTCCAAGGTGCCACCGGCACTGGCGGTGTAGGTAAGCTGGAAAACCTCGCGGAAGTTCGCGGTTACCGCCAGTTCCGCTATCACGTTGAGATCCGTGCGCGGATTATCCGTGCTGCCGTCGCTCCAGTCTTCAAAGACGAAGCTGTCATTGCGGACGGCGGTGACGGGCGAGCCGCTGCCGCCCTCGGGTACGAGCTGGCTGGAGTTACCCGCGATCGTGCCGCCCGTGCCCGCCGTGTAGGTGAGTGCGAAAAGTTCGGCAAAGTTGGCGGTCACGGAAACATCCGCGCCCACTGTCCGGTCACGGCGGGGATTGAGGGTGCTGCCATCGCTCCAATTGACGAAGGCGTAACCGTCCAGAGGCACCGCCGTCACGGCGGAACCGTCCGCGCCGGGTGCCACACTCTGGGGCGTGGTGCCTTCGACGGTGCCGCCGGGACCAGCCGCGTAAGTCAGGGTAAAGGGATCGCCCCCATCGCAGGGACCTTCAAAACCGCCCAGTGCAATAATCTGATCGAGGCGGTTACGGCTGACCTGCAGGGTCTCCGCCGTCGGTGTGCCTTCGCCGAAGAGCAGGCACACGGTGACGAGGTCGCCCCCATCGTCCTCGGGTGTGCCGGGAAGATCAATCACCACAATCGTGTGCGGTGCAATGGAACTGTCCAGGCTGGCCGTACCCACCACGGCCACATCGGTATTGATCGCCAGAATCGCGGGGGTGCCACTCGGGGTACCATAGTCGCCCGGCACGAAGATATCGGCATCGCTGTAGTCCACGGTGTAGCGCGCCGCACCCACGGCGAGGACAAAAGTCTCGGCGGCACTGTCCGTGCTCTCGATGGTGCCTTCGATCCGGCTATGGGAGACCGATTCGCGGAGGTCGACCGATAGCGCCGGTGCCAGCGTATAGTTGCCCCCCTCGCCTTCGAGCACGTTCAGGCCACCCAGTTCGAGATAGAGCATACCCGCGCTGTCGGCGACAATCTCAAAATCAAAGTCCAGAGTGTAGGTGCCGTCCTCAGACAGTGCCAGCGCAATGGTCTCCAGAGGATTGCTGGCCAACACCATGGTTGCCTCGGAGATTACGAGTTCCACGCCGGTATAGGCGCCAGCGG
>JBIJDL010000538.1:0-4422 GCA_044344195.1 Candidatus Hydrogenedentales bacterium | reverse complement strand
ATTTTTACTGCCGCGCTTATCATCATCTCCGCGATCTTCTGCAAGGCCATCGCGGACCGCGACAGCATCTACATTTTCTCCCAGACGATCCTGAGCATGTTTCAGGGGCCCGCCTTTGCTATTCTGCTCCTCGGAATTGTCTGGCCCCGCGCGACCCAGTGGGGCGGCCTTGCCGGTCTGGGCTTGGGCGTGCCGTTCTGCTTCGTGCTGAACTACACCCCCGGACTCTTCACCTCGGAGAATCCCTTCCTTTTCGTGTCCTGGTGGTCTTTCATTTTCTCCCTGATCGTCACGATCATCGTAAGTCTCCTGACGCCGCGTGAATCGGAAGAAAAGCTGCGCGGTCTCACTTGGAGTTACGTAATAAAAAGTGATGAGGCCCAGAAGGCCCTCGATGAAAGGAATTCGTGATGCAAGCGCTCAATAGTTTCTTCACCGCTATAAACGACTGGTTTTCTGCCCTGTTTGGGTCAATCGGGGAAGCCTTTGTGGCGCTCTGCACCACCGTATTTAAGCCGATACTCATTGTTTTCTTCGGTCCGATTAACACGCTTCTGGCGCCCATCTATCAGCCTTGGGCGACGATCACGGCCATCGGACTCTTTCTCGGTGCCATGATCTGGGTCGGTTTTATCCTGAAAGAATCCTACGTTAACCTGGGCCGCCCAAATCAGAAGTGGTACTCCGACCTTCGTATCTGGACTGCGTGCTCTATGTTGCCCCACGTGTTCGTGTACTTCTACTTTTATTGAGGATGTTGAAATGAGCAAGACAATCGAAAAAGTGGAAGAGCGGCACACCAAGAATGAAATGCTGGAGCGCGATGGTGAAACCGGCATGGCCGTGGGTCTGTTCGTGTTGGCCCTCGGCCTTCCAGTGATGCTCGGTACTTTCTGGGCGCTGGACACCCCCCGGGCCGCAGTCGTCAATTTTGTTTGCGGATTGGTGCTCACGCTGATCGGCATCGGCGCAACGGCCTATGGTTGGCGTCTGTTCAAGCAGGCCCGGAAGAACGACCAGGCGTGATCGGGCTTATACTGCCCGCGCGGCTCGACAGGGCGGGCGCGGTTGAGCGATTTCACCGGCGTCGCTGGGGGAACTTGTTTGGCCTGATCCCAACCCGGCCTGTGAAGGTCGACGAGGACGGGTTGCCCGCGTCGCTCGAAATGGTCTGGATGCCGGCCTTTGCCTATCGGTTCTCCATGATGTACAAGGGGAAGCCCGTTCAATCGTGGGTAACCATCGACGCCAGCTTCGGTGGCTTCGCCCTCTTCGGGCGGGTCAAGGAAGTGGCCGAAGGCAATATGGCGGGGGAGATTTTCCCCGACGTTCTGGGCTCCGAAGAGTCCGAGACGCTGGCGCGCGATGGCGTGGTGCGGTACATCCTGCGCAAGCGCGGCCCGAAGCCCACGGTGAACGACATCGAAGAGCAATTCCACTTTTACGCGCCCGTTTGGGTCTACTACTTCCGCGCGGCGGGCGGCAAGATTGACCTGGCGGTGCTCGATGCCTACAGCGGGGACAGGATGGGCGGCCTCGTCCGGCGGGCGATCGTCGAGGGATTCATCGCCAAACGGCGAGAAGCGGCGGGGACGGAGACGACTTGAGCACTTGCTACGGATTGAATTGTTTTTAGCCGCAAGAAAAGCAAAGAGCGCAAAGAATGGACTTCTTTGTGCTCTTTGCGTTCTATTGTTTGGCTTGGACACGTCCCTCGGCCCCGTGGTATCCTGATCGTGAACTGTTTATGCGGTTCAGGAAGCGTTAATCGGCTATGGTCTTCGCAACACGCGAGAGGGACGCCATGCAGACGTTCAGGATATCCAAAGTCCAGGAGCAGAGCTACTACGCGATTCGGATTTTCGGCATTGTTCATCTGGTAGCGGCGGTGGGCCTGGTGGTGCTGCTCGACGGCCCGTCGGACGGACTGCGGGGCGTGTCCTGGTTGTTCATTCTGTTTTTCCTTTCCAGCAGCGCTTACCTGCTCGTGCGGATTTTGCAGGCGAGGGCCGGGCGGATTCATGGGCACTATGTGTTGACGGGCAGCACGCTGGCGATCCTGCTGCCGGGGCAACCGCGCATGTTTGTCCAACGCAAAGAGTGCACGGGCGTGTTGCCGGGATCTTGGAAACTGGTGCTCCGGAATGGAGGACACCTGCCGCTGGGCTCAGTGAGTTCTAAGCCGTATCTGAAGGACCTCGTCTCGGATCTCTGTAAGGTCTGGTGGCCTGGCTTTTATGGGACGCCGCTCTGGGCCGGGCTGCAAGACCACAATCGCATTAGATCTCTGGCTCTGCGCGTGGATCTGCGGGGCCACCCAGACGGGCGCGATCCCCTGCTGGTCTACACGGTTGGCAAGCGCCACCTGATCTGGCAGTATGTGATTCTGGCGGCGTGTCCGCTCTGCTCGTTCTGGTTTTACGTTTTGCTGTACCGGAATTGGAGGAAATTCTCGGACGATCAGTTTTCTGTGGATTCTGTCCTGTATGGCATTTCCGCAGTGGCCAGTCTAATTGGCATCACCGCCGCCCTTGCCGCGATGGCTTACATTGCACGGGAACTTTTCCTTCGACGCTCTGCGAACCGGGCCTTTGTCGTATCTCGGCGGAGTTTGGCGCTTCTGCCTGCGGGAAAACAGACGGTATATCGAAGTGCGGATGCCTTGCAGTCTTTCAATCAACTCACCGGTCGCCTGTATTTTTGCGATGGCTCAAGCGTGCTCGCGGCGCCCTACCTGTTTGCGGCACCCTACGAAGGGATGCTTTGGATGCTTTTCCTGCGCTGGCGCCCCGGCCATAGTGCGCAGACTGGTATAAATAAAGTCAACATCCTTTTGTTTGTTTTGATGATTTGGCTGGTAAGCTGCTCAATGTTGAGCGATGACAATGTGTTTTTGTTTATCTTTTTCGTATATCTTTTATATGGCCTTTGGAACAGGGTGTTCGAGCGGACGGATGTCGCTTGGTGCGAGACGGAAACGCTTGGAACCGAAGGATCGCCACAAGGGACTTCGCCCGTCAAATCGAGATAAACATGGGCTGGCGTATTATTAGGAGTGCTGGGACAAAAAAGAGCATGCAGAACAACCCTTCTTTGCGTTCTCTTGCGTCAAAAAAACGCAGGACGGTCCCGCACGCGTGGCGGTTGCTGGTGTGGGGCAACGGCGTGGTGCGTTGTCAGAAGGGCCTTGCGTGCAGGACTGTCCCGTCGTGGGTCAATTTAGTTTGGCGAGGAGGCCGATCTGGCCGCGGTGGTAGGCGTCGTGGCTGACCATGAAGCCGAGGGTCACTTCGATGGACGAGAAGTGCTCGCGCAAGCGGTCGGGCATTTTGCTGGAGAGGGGATTGGGCAGGGCGCTGTCGTCGAGCATCGAGATTCCTTCGATGGCCGCGTCGAAGACTTTATTGTAGATCGCGATGATCTCGTCCCACGCCGGGTATTCGTCCGGGTTCTCTGTCGGGGTTTTTCCGCCCGCGAAGTCGGGGGCGAAGGTGTTGCCCTGCTCTTTGGTCAGTAGTGAGTCGCCTTCGAGGATAAACATGACCACGAGGACGTTCATGGTGTTGGCGAGGTGACCGACGAGCCACGCGGGCGTGGCTTTGCCTTCCTGGAGTTGCTTGAATCGCTTGCCTTCGGGCACACCTTCGGCAATCTGGAGCGTGTGCTTGCGTGCGCCTTCGAGCATTTCGGTATAGAGCTGGATCTTCGTGTTCGACATGGGATTTCCTTGCGTTGATTTCGTTGCGGGTAATCAGGCCAGTTTGCTGAGCAGGCCGATTTGTCCCCGGTGGTAGGCGTCGTGGTTGATGACCCGTTGGAGGGCGGCACCGATGGTGGGGAACAGTTCTCGATAGTTGGGCGGAAGATCGCCGGGCAGGGGCTTGTCGAGGTCGGAGTCGGTGAGCACGGTTAGCTTTTCAATCGCCTGTGCGGTGGCGGACTCATAGAGGGCAACGACCTCGTCCCACGCGGGGTAGTCCTCGGGATTAGTGGTCGGGGGCGTGCCGCCCGCCATGGAGGGGGCGAAGCGGCGGCGATCTTCGTCACTCAAGACTTGGGACTCCTGAAGCATGTATTCGAGGATGACGCGGTCCATCGTGCGGGCGATATGACCGAGGAGCCAGATGGGCGTGGCTTTCTCCGGCTGGAGCTGCTTGAATCGATGGGATTCGGGCACGCCCTGAGCGGTCTTGAGGGTCTGGGTCCGTGCCTGCTTGATGAGATCGATTAAAACGGAGACTTTGGTGTTGTTCATGGGGGTTCTCCTTCGCACTGATGCCACGTTATGCGCACTTAGGATACGTTCCGGGGTGGGGGGAAGTGAAATCGGGGAAAGGTGGATGAAGGATGAACAATGGGTCTTATGAGTTGAAGGGGGCCTTTGGATATGGCGTGTTCATGGGGTATGCTCTTCGACATGAA
>JBIJDL010000045.1:0-21828 GCA_044344195.1 Candidatus Hydrogenedentales bacterium | reverse complement strand
GGACTGAGGCTTTAGGCTTTAGGCTGTAGGTTGAACCGGCAGATCAATTGGATGAACCCAGAGGGAGACTTGAAGCATGCGTGAACGGCCCTTGTCGATAACAATCCTGAGTTGGTGTTTTTTAATTATCACGCTACCGAGCCTGGCAGGGGCGATTGCTCCTGCGCACCACCTGTCTACCAACGGACTGGGCTTGCCGCCCGGGGCAGTCCAGATGGGTAAAGCAATCCTCGATGGTGTCACTGCTCTTTGCTGCATAGCCATTCTGAAAGGGAATCCATGGGCGCGATCATGCTTCACCGTCACTTTGGTACTTGAGCTTTTGAGGATAGTCCTGCTGGGCCGACGCAATGAGATGATGTTATTTCACGCGGACATGTCGATGTGTGCGCTGGCCATTTGGGTACTCTACCGCCCCCTTGGTCGGGCCTACTTCCGGAGCGAGGAAGCGGCCCCGCCATTATTCTGGCAGTCGGGAACGGCCCTCTGCTATATGGTGACCACGTTCTCTATGATGCTGGCGATGGGAATGCCCTCGGGCATAGCATTCATCGGCGAGAAGGCCCTGTACTGGACTTTACTCCTCGCATTCTTTGCGGTTGCAACGTATGGTGTGGGAAACGCACTTGGCTTGGTTCTCAATCCGATGCGGGACGTGGGCTCGATACTTGTCTTTGCCGCCGTGGCCCAACTGCTGTTCGTAATAGGTACTTTTCTCAACATCGCACGAAGCATCGAAGCAGCGCGGCACGATGGCGACCCCGTTCCAAACGTTAACCTCTGGATTTCCTGTGTGGTGACGGCGATTTTCGTCGCCTTGGGCGTGTCTCTGATTCGCCGTTCGCGGTTGGCTGGGAAGGTCTCTCCCGCCGAGACCATAGAAAACACTGACGCGGCGGGAAACCTTTGAAACGCCCCAAGCCCACTCGTTCCGCTTCAAGAACCGGCGCAATTGCTCCGGCACTGACTTGCTTGTTCGCTCAATTAGACTAAACTTAAGTTTAGTCTAATTGAGGTCAGCCCCATGAAATCAGTCAATATTCACGAAGCCAACACCCGTCTGTCCCGCCTTCTGCAGGAAGTGTCGGACGGCGAGGAAATCATCATCGCCAATGCGGGCAAGCCCATTGCCCGATTGGTCGACTATGCCGAGCCCACGGAGCCGCGGACGCCCGGTTGGCGGACGATTTCGATGAGACGCCCCAAGACGTCATCAATTCGTTCTATGGGGAGGAAACGTGAACTTGCTCCTGGACACCCTTGCCGTGCTCTGATGCGTTCCGCCCGAGCTCGACACGCCTCTAGCCCATTCACTACTCTAAATTCAGACTCGTTCCCAAAGATCCCCTTGGGAATGCAGTCCCCGAAGCTCTGCTTCGAATGCCCCCCTACCGCAGTTGCTTTCCATGAATCGCGGTGCCCTCGCCATAGGGTGCCTGTGTGACCCAGAACAGCCAGTTCGATTCCCGCGCCAGTGCGGCGTGGGTGGTCATGTCCAACAACTGCGTGTGACGTTCGCGACCGAACCGGCGATCGTCATCGAAGCTGATACTGACCAGCGCCCTGGTTCCCGCGATATGGGTTATGCGGCGTCCGGCCAAGCTTGGCGGCGTCGCGTCGTCCGTCTCCGTATCGGGTGCGCCAGAGAACAAGGCGGGCGGACTCTCAATCCCCTCCGGCAGCAGGGGGGAACCGGCAGGGGACACGGGTCTGGTCTCCTCATGCCAAAGTGTTCGGCCATCGCTTCGCCGTATCAATCGGTATTGAAATGTACTCTGTTTGCCACCCGGCACAACCGCGCCCTCAACCTCCTCCAACGCGAGGGTCTCGATAGCGCCATCGATCGGGTTCACGACAATCAATTGCCTGTTGACGTCATCCAGGAAAATGGCCTCCCCTTCGGGCTCGTTCCATCGCTGAAATGCCGCGGAACCGTTCGGATACACGTCCGGCGGGAGCAGGTCCCGGCGTGTGCCTGTAGCCATTTCGGCGAATCCTCCGTCAGCCAACGCAAGCAGGGCACCTTCTGGCGACAGATTGTTAATCAGATGTGATGGGCTCTCTTCTGGGGTACACGGGTAGCTGCCCACGATTGCAAGATCCGAGGCGGAAAACCGGACAAGCTCGATGCGGGAGACTTCCTTGTTCTCATTTTGAATGCGGAGGGCAATCAGGGCATGATCCTCGGCAACGCGAATGCCCACGGGATAGCCGTTCACACGCTGATGCTGGAGCACCTCCAACACGCCATTGTTGTGCGCGAATAGGGTGGCCCCCACGGGCATCAGCGCACTGTGCGTCAGCAGCAGGGTACCGTCTGGATTGGTCTCAATGATCTCCCCTTCCGAATCCGCGACATACAGGATGCCCGAGCGCAGCGGCTCGCCCAGGAGGTAGGGAAACAAGAAAGCATGCATGATCATTGCGACCAGACACATGAACAGCGTGAAATTGCTGATTTCGCTCGCTTCTTGTCTTGACCGCCAATCCTGCACGGCCAGAAGCACCAGCAGGAAGACGAATGTAGCAACAAGGACGGCCGAGGCCCCCTTCAGCATCGAGAGCCATTCTCCCTGAGTCAGAAAAGCGGTCAGGATAGGAACAAGGCCGGGCACCAGAAAGGCCAGGGCCGCGACCAGCCGGGCTTGGTCTGATTTCACGGTCGCTATGACACAACACAGCAGGGCCGCCACAATGCCCAATTCGCCGTAGAGCACCTGGGCGGTCGTGAATATTCCAAAGACGGCTTGGACGAATGGAATAAAGAACGGTAGCAAGAGGCAGATGGCGCTGGCGATGATGGTCTTCCGGTCCCAGCGCCCGGATTGCTGTGTATCCTGTGTCATGGTTGCCTCCCCTCATGCTCGTTGCCGCTGCGCCAGGCAGGGATCGCGCCAACCCATGATAGCATGGGGCGTGGAATAGCTACCACGTCGGAACCGATCTTATTCGCCCTTCCGAATTCACCATTCCCCATTCAAAAATGCGCATGCCCAATGGACTTAACAGGGACGATCTTGGTATTCTAACGCCTTTCCAGACGCCCTCTTATCGCGTGCGGTGCATCCGCCTTTCGACCCGCGACCGCGTACCCTATTTTCGACCTGACAGGACAGTATCTCATGTGCAGCCAAGCCCACGACGACCCGAAGCAGACTTTCATCTATAAATTGCGCCATTCCCTGGCCCATATCATGGCGCAGGCCGTGCTGCAGATCCGTCCGACGGCGAAGATGGCCTTTGGCCCGCCGGTGGAGTTTGGCTTTTACTATGACTTCGACTTCGGCGCGGAGCCCATCGGCGAGCGGGATTTGGAACAGATCGAAAACGCCATGCGCCGGATCATCAAGGACAAGCAGGCTTTCGAGCAGTACTACAAGACCCTGGACGAGGCGAAGGCGGTCCTGAGTCCGACCGATCAGACCTACAAGATCGAGTATGCCCAGGAGTTGGTGGAAAGTGGGCGCGCGGGCGAAGAGGGCCTCGGCTTCTACGTGAATGGTCCTTTCACCGACCTCTGCGAAGGCCCCCACCTGGCCCACACCGGCGAGGTACCCAAGGCCTGCTTCAAGCTGGACCGCATCTCCGGCAGCTACTGGCGCGGCAGCGAGAAGAACCCCATGCTCACCCGCATCTACGGTCTGGCCTTTGAATCGAAGGACGAGCTGGACGACTACATCGCGCGGCGCAAGCTGGCCATGGAGCGGGACCACCGCAAGCTGGGCCAGGAGCTGGACCTGTTTTTCATGGACGAGGAAGTGGGCGTGGGCCTGCCCATGTGGATGCCGAATGGCGCCGTGGTGCGGGATGAACTGGAGACCTGGGCGCGGGAAGTAGAATTCCGCGCGGGCTACCAGCGCGTGAGCACTCCGGCGATTACCCGGGGCGAGCTTTACCACCGCTCGGGCCACCTCCCCTACTACGCGGACTCCATGTACCCCGCGATGGTGGTGGACGATCACGACGAGTATTATCTGCGCCCGATGAACTGTCCGCACCACCACAAGATCTACGGCGCGCGCCCCCACTCCTACCGCGACCTGCCCCTGCGTCTGGCGGAATATGGCAACACCTACCGCTATGAGAAGCACGGCTCCCTCGCGGGCCTGCTGCGCGTTCGCGCCATGTGCATGAACGACGCCCACATCTATTGCACCCCGGAGCAGGTGGAGCAGGAATTCCGCTCCGTGATGGACATGTACACCTACTACTACGGCCACCTGCGCATGGGCAACTTCCGCGTGCGCCTGAGCCTCCACGATCCCGCTTCGGACAAATTCGCCGGCAAGACCGAAGAGTGGCTCAAGAGCGAGGCCGTTGTCCGGGATGTGCTCAACAAGCTCGGTGTAGAGTATGAAGAAGAAAAGGGCGAAGCCGCCTTTTACGGTCCCAAGATCGACATCCAGGTGAAGAACCTCCTCGGCCGCGAGGAGACCGTGTCCACCTGCCAGCTCGACTTCATCGTGGCCGACCGTTTCGACCTGAAATACGTGGACGCGAACGGCGAACAGCAGACCCCCTTCATCATTCACCGCGCGCCGCTGAGCACCCACGAGCGAATGATCAGCTTCCTCATCGAGCTTTACGGCGGGGCATTCCCCACTTGGATGGCCCCCCTCCAGGTGAAGCTCATCCCCGTCAACGACGACGTCGCCGACTACGCCCAGGAAATCGCCGCGGAACTCCGCGACAACCTTTTCCGCGCCGAGATCGACGACAGCAACGAGAGTTTCAACAAGAAGATCCGCAACGCCATTACCCACAAGGTGCCGAATATCTGGATCATCGGCAACAAGGAAAAAGAGAACCGCACCATCACCTGGCGGCGGTATAGCTCGAAGGACCAGCTCAGCGTGGACATCGGCGATGCGCAGATGGCCCTGGAGCGCCTGCGCGGCGAGCGGATGATGGACAATTTCGAGGACGTGGCGCTGCCCTTGGGGTGACGGGCGAGTGGCCGCGAGAGCATGTATAGAGCGCAAAGAGGCGATGGATTCTTTGCGCTCTTTTTGTTTACGGATGCTCCGCGCGCCTCACTCAGGCTCCGTCGGTAACAGGGCAAGCAGCGCAACCACGAGCTTCGGCACATCCCGTGTAGCCGTGGTCCAAAGTACTTCCAGTACGATTTCGTCGTAGTTGTGTGCGATGACGTTCCGATTTCCGATGATGTATTTCCACGGTATTTCCGGGTGAGCATCACGGAAGGGCTCGGAAACTCGGCGGGCGGCTTCGCCGATGATCTCAAGGGCCCGTTCGAGCGCAAGCTGGCGCATGCGCTCAGTCTTCTCATCGCCCAGCCTATCCTCAGTCAATTCCATGGCGACACGCGCAAACCTCAACATGTCGTTCAGGTAGCCGATGTCGCGGTCGTCAGGCTGCATAGAGGATTTCCCTCCGGTCCAGAATTTCCTTACGGCGAAATGGATTGTTCAGACCTTCCTTGATGACCAGGTCCACCTTGCGCGCGTAAAGTGCTTCGAGCTCTTCAGCCATTTCGGAAATATCCCACAGGCTTATCTCGGGATGCTCTTGAAAGCTGACCAGCACGTCCACATCGCTGTCGGGGCGGAAATCATCGCGGAGGACGGAGCCGAAGAGGGAGAACTCGCGCACGCGCCATTTCCTGCAGAAGGCTTCGATCTGCTCCTGCGGTATGGCGATTCTGGGCTGGCTCATTTCCGGATCTCCTGAGGGCGGTCACGGGGGACGGGGCGTTGTGTACTTGTGCGGTTATTGTAGCGCCTTGGCGGGGGAATGTTCTACGGAGCTGCCCTGAAAATACACAGGCGATACGCCTGTGTATTTTCAGAGCAGTCCCCTTGATCGTCAGTTCGCAACCAGCGGTGCCGGTGCGGTGAACTCGTAGGCGCCGGAGCCGAGGGTGCAGGCGACGCGTTTGCCTTCTTTGCGGACTTCGCTGGCGAGGGGATTCTTCGCGAGGGGTTTGCCTTCGAGGGTCACGGTTGCCGGGTCGTCTGCGGTGAGCATGACGGTGGCGGTGGTGTTGGGCGGAATGGTGACGGTGTAGGTGGCCTGGTCGCCGTCGTGTTTCCAGTTGGATTCGATGCGGCCGTAGAGGGTCTCTTTCGCGCCATTGACGTGGGTGAGATCGCCGACGATGGCGGGACGGATGAGGAAGTGCTGAAAGCCGGGGTGGGCGGGGTCGAGCTGGATGCCGGCGAGGCCCTGGACGAACCACATGCCGACGGAGATGAGGGTGTCGTGAATGTGGGAGTTGTCGCCGTTCCATTCTTCCCAGATGGTGGTTGCGCCGTTTGCCCGCATGTGGCCCCAGCCGGGATATTCGGGCTGGGAGGCGACGCTGTAGAGGAGGTCGTTGTTGTCGGTGTCGGTGAGGTAGCGGAACATGAAATAGGTGCCGTGCATGCCGGTGTTGAGGTGGCCCTTTTGCTTGACGAGGATGGATTCGCGGAGGGCGTTCATCACGGCGTCGCGCTTGTCTTCTGGGGTGATGTTGAAGAGGAGGGGCATGGCGAGGTAGGGCTGCTCGCCGTTAACGTAGGTGGCGCCGTCGGGATTGAGGAAGCGATCATGAAGTCGGGCGGCGAGTTCCTTCGCCTGCTTCGTGTAGTTGGCGGCATCGTCCGGCTTGCCGAGGATCGTGGCGGTCTGCGCGGCGAGCTGGAGGTTGTGGACGTAGAAGGCGTTGTTGAAGAAGAGGGTGGAGTTTTCATCCACGCGGCTGTCCGCGCCCTGGCCGCGGTTGGGCGATACCCAGTCGCCGAGGAAGGACCACTCCAGGCTGGTGTAGCCGACACCGAAGTAGGGCGCGAGGATGCCGTCTTGCTGCTTGGTTTCGAGGAAGGCGAGCCAGCGCTGCATGGTGGGGTAGGATTCTTCCAGCACGCGGGCGTCGCCGTATTGCTGGTAGACCATCCAGGGCATGGTGACGCAGATGCCGCTCCAGGCGGGTCCGCCGCCAGCGATCTGGGCGTTGGGGGCGGTGTGGGGCAGGTCGCCGTCGGGGGCCTGGGTGTCACGCCAGTCGCGGAGCCATTTGCTGTAGAGGGGGGCGGTCATGAAGTTGGTCATGCCCATTTCCATGGAGGTGCCGGAATCGCCGCCGTAGCCCAGGCGCTCGCGGTGGGGGCAGTCGACCACATAGCTGCCGAGGGTGAGGCAGCGGTAGGTCCAATTGGAGGTGTCGTAGATCCAGTTCAGCAGATCGTTGGAGCTGGAGAACTCCGACGTGGCCGCGTAGTCGGTGGAGATCCAGTGGCCGGTGATGTCTTCGATGCGGGGCTCGGCTTCCAGGCCTTTGACGATGACATAGCGGAAGGCGTGGTAGTTGAAGCGGGTCTTAAAGGCCTGTGCCTTGGGGCCGCTGAAGACGAATTCGTCGTACTGGTTGTAGCTCTGGAGCTTGCCATTGTCGAGGAATTTGTCGCCATAGTCGAGGCGGATTTCCGCGCCTTCGGGTCCGCCCTGGGGGAAGCGGTATTCGAGCCAGCCGCTGAAGTTCTTGCCCATGTCGACGAGCCAGGTTCCGTCTTCCTGCCTCTTTGCCGATTGGGCAGGGATATCGCCCAGTACGCGGTTGGGCTCGGAGATCTGGGCGGCGATGATGGGCGTGGCCGGATTGTATTGCACGGCGTTGCCCCAGGCGCTGTCATCGAATTTCACGGCGGCCCAGTCCGGATTTTCCAGGCGGCTGTCATAGCGCTCGCCACCGTATTGGCCACTCTCCAGCGTGCCCAGGGGGGTGATGGGGCTCTGGTGGGATTTCCAGGTGGTGTCCGTGACGATGACCTGTGGCGCGTCGCCGCCGATCTCGAATTGGGCGCGAATCAGGGGGCCTTTCGTGGAGGCGGCGGCCAGCAAGCGGCCTGACCAGCCTCGGCCGAGCCAGAGGGCGATGGTGTTGTCGCCCTTCTTCAGGTAGTCGCTGATGTCGTGGGTGATGTAGAGGCCGCGCTTGCCATAGTCACTCACGGCGGGGGTCAGCACGTAGTCATCGACTTTCTTGCCGTTGACGTAGAGCTCGTAGTAGCCCAGTGCGCAGACATAGGCGAGGGCCTGATCGGGTGCCGCGTCCAGGGTGACATTTTTGCGCAGCAAGGGCAGGGGGCCGGCGTTGTCTTCGATCCAATCCACGCCAATCCACTGTCCGGTCCAGTCCTCTGGGGCGAGGAGGCCCATGGACCAGTGGGCGGGTTCGCTCCAGTCGCTGGGCTTGTCGTCCTGATCCCAGGTGCGGACTTTCCAATAGCAGAACTGGCGCGAGGCGAGGGGCGCACCGGCGTAGACCACGTGGGCCGAGTCATCGCTAACGATCTTGCCGCTGTCCCAGCGATCGGCCTTGCCCTCTTTCAGCAGCTTGAGCGAGGAGGCGACGAGGACCTGGTAGGCCGACTGGTGCACGCCGCGTTCTTTGCTTTCGAGCTTCCAGCCGAGGCGCGGGACGGCGGTATCGATGCCGAGGGGGTTGGTGCGGTATTCGCAGCGGAGGTCGGCGATCTTCAGCGGCGCGGCGTCTGCGGACGCAACAAGCCCCGTGATCAAGCACAGTGCGAAGAGGGGGGAGAGGATTTTCCTGGAAGACATGCTATTTTTCCTTCTGGCAATCGGTGGGAAATCCGGGCGCGTAACAACCGGCCGGATTCGCCTCCGATCATAGGCCGCGACCCCGTGCGTTGTCCAGTGTAAATGGAATAATGGGGGTCGGCTCGGGCGAGTGATGGACGAGCATAATCGACTGATTTGTCGCAAGAGAACGCAAGGAGCGCAAAGGTGTATCATTTTCTTTGCGTTCCTTGCGATCTTTCGCGGCAAACTTCATCGCGCCATTCTTTAGAGGACAAACATGCGATATCCCCTGCTTGCCCCAGTGCTGTTGGCGATACTTACGGCGTTCGTTTCGTTCCGTGCGTACTCGGATGATTCCGATATCGCCGCCCCCCTCCCCACCTACCCCGTCTGGGATGAATCTGTGCCGTTCCCCGCTCGGGAAGCGCTCTCTTCGCCCGAGGGGATGACGCGACAGGTGATTCATCGCGCGGGGAGTGATGAGTTTAATTTTCTTCATGACGTGGCCATTACGGAATTTCAGGGCACGCTCTTCGCCGCGTGGTACAACTGCCCGAACGGCGAGATGGAGGGTGCGTCGGTGATTCGGGGTCGGCGATCGACGGATCAGAGCAAGACGTGGTCCGACGTGGAAGTGATTGCTGCGGATCGAGCGAACCAGGGCGTGATGTACGTGCCCATTGCCTTTGGGCAGGTTGGGGGGCAGCTCTATGGCTTTGTGTCCAACATGATCGGGCCGGATTTGGTGACGCGGTGTGAGGTCTTTGTATATCCCGGCGCGACGGCTCCCGGAGCGCCTTGGATTTCGAAGGGCTTCATTGCGGAGAGCTTCTTGCCCAACAGCGCGGCGCAGCGGCTGCCGGGGGGGAACTATCTGATCGCCGGGCGCGTGGCGGATGCGCCGGGGACGAAGCCGGAAACGCCAGCGGTGGCGCTGAGCCAGGGCGAGGATTTCGCCGCGCCCTGGGATGTTGTACGCCTGCAGGCCAACAAGCACCTTCCGGATGGCCACGATCTGCGCTATCCGGAGACTACGGTCATCGTGGAAGAGGATGGACTGATGGCGTTTGTCCGCAATGACGGCGGCAACGGTCTGGTCTATACGGGTGACCCAACCGGCCGCACGTGGAGCCCGCCCCACACGGCGAACTTCCGCATTGGCTCGGCCAAGCCCTACGCGGGCAAGCTGAGCACGGGCCAGCGCTATCTGCTCTACACCACGCCCACGCCCGGTTATCGCGAGCTGTTGACGATGGCCATCAGCAAGCCGGGCGAGCGGCGCTTTTCAAAGGTCTGGCAGATTCACGATGGCCCCGATGGGGCGCTTGGCGTGGGGCCGGAGTGGTCCTACCCCTGCGCGATTGAAACTTCAGGGAATCTGTACGTGGTCTACACCTCTGAGAAGCGTCATGCCATGCTGGCGATTATTCCCGTGACCAATCTGATCACTCCCTGAGTGGGCCACGACCCGGCTGGCGAAAGTCTTGCGTCGCCGATTTCCCTGGCTCATACTGATGCCCGAACTGTCCTTTGCCTAAATTTTGTTGGAGTGAACATGAATACGTTTCCGCTAAGATCCGCCCTGTTTATTCTCGGCTTTGCAACTATCCTATCCCCGGCCCACGCCGGCATTGAATCGCTGATCGTGCCCTATACCGCCACAGAGGATGTGGTTTACGGCCAGAAGGAAGGCATGGGCCTGACGATGGACGTGCTGGAGCCGGAGCAGGGCCGGAAGGGCATTGGCATCGTGCTGATCTCCAGCGGGAGTTGGCGGTCGAGCAAATCGAATGTGGCTGAGGAGGTGGCGGAGTTCCGCCAGGACCACTGGGCCATGGGCCTGTTGAGCAATGGCTATACGGCCTTCGTGGTGCGCCATGGGAGCGGCCCGCGCTTTCACGTGCCGGAGATGGTGGAAGACGTGCGGCGCGCGGTGCGTTTTATCCGCCTGCACGCGGCGGACTACAAGATCGATCCGGATCACCTGGGCATCACCAGCGGATCCTCCGGCGGCCATCTGGCGCTCATGGTGGGGATGACGGGCGATGACGGCACGGCGGATTCGAAGGATCCGGTGGAGCGGGTGAGCAGCCGTACGCAGGCGATTGTATCGTGGTTTCCGCCGACGGACATGGTGAACTACGGCATTGCCGATGGCTATACCTTTGTGCAGAAGCTCCAGCCCCAGCGCTTCACGGACATGTTCGGCACGATCACGGATCTGCCGACCCAGCTCCGGGAAGTCTCGCCGCTGTATTTCACGACCCCGGATGATCCGCCCCTCCTGCTGCTCCACGGCGACGCCGACAAGACGGTGCCGCTGCAGCAGTCCGAAATCCTGAAGGCGAAGTATGAAGAGACGGGCCTGAAGGTCAAGCTTATCGTCCAGCCCGGCGGCGTCCACAGCGGCTGGGAAGGGCTGGAGAAGAATTACGTGGATGTGGCCGACTGGTTTGACACCTATTTGAAGTAAGCATGTCTCTTTGCGTCTTCGCGCCTTTGCGTGCCACCGAATATTCGATTCTCACGCAAAGGCGCGGAGGCGCAAAGAGAACGAAGATTTCCGTCGCTCTTCGGTATTCGGCCTGCCCCCCGCCATGCAGACGTCATGCTCCCTTGTAGAGGCTGAAGACCCCATGCGTTCCCCTGGAGACTTTGTTTTGCTGTTCGTTTCTCGCCTCGCCCTTTCCGGCTTCCTTATTTGCCTCTGCGGCATCTCCGCCGCAGCGCCTCTCACACGGATCTGGCTCACGCACAAGACCAGCGGTCCGTCGAAACTCATGGTGAACTGGGAGTCGAAGGAGGCCGGCCCGTCGCGGGTGGAGTATGGGTCTTCGGAGGCGTTGGGCAAGTCGGTGGCGAGCGACGGCCCCGCGACGCTCCACCATGTCGAAATTCCCTTTCCGCAGTCGGGACTGCTCCACTACCGGGTGAGCACGGGTGAGGAAGAGTCGGCGATCAACGCGGTGAAGTCGTACAGCGGGGAGACGCTCCGTATTGCCGCCACGGCGAACTGGCAGTTTCGCCCCGCCATCGACGGGTTGATCCAGGACGACCCCCACCTTCTGTTGTCGTGTGGCGACATGGTGCTGGACGTGGTCACCATCGACAACGTGGGCGCCACGGGCAACACCCAGCCTTTCGCCACGATCATCGATCGTTATCCTGCGCTCTTTGCACGGGTCCCTTTTCTGCCGGCCCTGGGCAATCACGAGCGACAGATCCGCTATCTGGAGGAGGGCAAGGCGGTGGAGGCGATCTATGATATCGACGCCACCGCATTTCGCAGCTACTTCCCCCTGCCGGAAGATGGGCGCAAGTATTACTTCGACATTCCCGCCTTCAACACGCGGCTGGTGGCGCTGGATCTGAGCCATATCCGCGACATGGGCACGCTGCGCCAGAGTTGCCAGCCGTTTGAGCGCAATTCGGAGCAGTTTCGATGGTACCGTGAAGTAGTGCAATCGCGCCCGTCGCGATTCATGATCACGTACTTCAATGAGTCGGGCCCGAATATTCGCGCGCAGGAAAAGGGAATGTGGGAAAATATGCTGCGCCAGGGTTCGGCGGTGCTGTCCGGATTCGGCAGTTTCGCGGAGCGGAGCGAGGTGAAGGGCCTGCCCTATTTCAGCTCCGCGCTCAAGGTGCTGGATTCCTTCGGGGACAAGGCCAATGGAAAGTTCTACCAGGCGGTGGAGAGCTACACGCTGCTGTCCATCCCTGCAGCGGGCGAGACCATGACCGTGGAACTCAAAAAGACCGACGGCACCGTGCTCGATCGCTCCGAGTGGCCGGGCCGACCGAAGCCCGGAAATCGCCAGCGAATTCCTCAATAACGGGTTGGCTCCTGGCCTATTCGTAACCGTTCACGGGTTCATAGGGACAGCGTCGCCCAGTGGTACCGGCATGGGATAGTCACTACACGTCAAACGTTGTTCTCCAACCGGTGAAACTCGCTTCAACAGGCGGGGCTGTCCTGTTGTTTGGCGTCGTGACTCCGTGCAATCGCTCACAGGCATCGCAATCGCGAAACGACTGTTTGTAAAATCAGGTTCGCAACACTCGGTTCGGCTTGAGCGTTCTCGTACGCGTCGCGAACGACAGGACAGTCGTTCATGACGCTTCGCGACACCCGTAGAGGATGAAAATACCGAGTCAGCTTCGCTCAATCTTGTGCCGCAGGAGCGACACGGTATGCATTACCACGGAGGACCGTGGTAACGAGTGGGTAGGGTATTTTCAGAGCAGCCCCGCCTGTTAAGGCGAATTTAGCTCGATCAAGCCTGAACAACGGACCCGCAGCGGTCTTCGCCGCTTCAGGACGCGGGGCGACGCTGTCCCTATGCCCCCGTGAATGGTTACCCCTATTCAAACAACCACAACTGAGGGTCAGTTATTTTCTCAAAGCTGGTGCCGCAGAAGGCGAGAATGGCATCGGCCACGGGCGCGAGCTGGTTGTTTAGGTAGTGGGCGTAGTCGATGGGGCTCCTCCGCTGTTGCACGGGCTCGGGGCCATGGAGGGTGATCACGTAGTGGATGACCGAGCCGCGAAAATTTTTCAGCTTGCGGGCGGCCTGCACCTGCGGGGGCACGTTCTTCGTGTAGTCTTCCATTTCCTTACGCAGGCGTTTGCGGTAGACCAGCAGGTCGTCCAGCTTCCCCGCAAGGAGATCGCGCGCGGTCTCAAAGACATAGGCCTCCCAGGGTTCATCTGTGAACACGCGGCGGTATAGCTCGCGCTGGAACTGGCGCGCCAGGGGCGTCCAATCGGTGCGCACACTCTCCAGGCCGCGAAAGGTGACGCCGAGCGATCCATCGCCCTCCCGGCGCAGGCCCGCGTAGCGTTTCTTCGTGCCGACGGAAGAACCCCGAATCGTGGGCATGAGGAACTTGAGGTAACAGGTCTCAAACTGAAGTTCCAGAAAGGACTCGATGCCAAACTCCGCACGGACGGTTTCGGCCCACCAGGTATTGATCGCGGGCGCGAGTGAACGCCCAATAGTGAGCGCCTCCTCTTCCGTGAAGCCCGCGCCGAGCGCCACGAAAAGACTGTCGGTGTCGCCGTAGATCACGGGGTGTCCCGCCGCCTCGATCCGGCCTTTGGTGCGTGTCAGGATCTCGTGACTCCGCCGCGTGATGGAGCTGGCGAGTTTGGGACTGTAAAAGCGGCACGCGGGCGTACCCAGGACTCCGTAGAAGGCGTTCATCAGAATTTTTGTGGCCAGATTGAGCGACTGGTCCTTCTCGCACTTCGCCTGCTCGCGTGCGGCCCACAGGGTCTCGATCAGCCCGCCGAGAATGGTCTCATCCCGCGAAAAAGTTCCGCCATGGAAACCGGGTATGGGATTTTCGCCCGGCTGATGCAAGGCGAGGGGATCGATGTGGAAGGTTCGGATGATGCTGGGGTACAGGCTCTTGAAGTCAAAGACCAACACGTTGTCATAGAGGCCGGGCGACGAATCGAGCACGTAGCCGCCGGGATTCGGGTTGGCCTCGGGCCGTTCCTGCACGTCGGGCGCGACAAAGCCCCGCCGGTGCAGCCTCGGAAGATAGAGAAACTCGAAGGCCGCGATGGAGCCGGGCATGCGGTCCATGGTGAGGCCCGTAAGCGTCGCGCGCGCGACCAGGAACGATACAAGGGCCGTCCGATCAAAAATTTCCTGGACGAGATCGCAGTCTTCCAGGTTGTAGGCCGCGAGCTGGGGCTTGTCGTCGCGGTAGAGCCGGTTGATCTCCGCCACGCGATCTTCCCCCGGACTGATGAGCTTTCCGCGCCCGAGTAATTCCCTGCCCACGCTTTCCAGGCTGAAATCCTCGAAGCCGTAGCCCGCGGTGCGCAGTGCGGGGATGCCGTCGATCACCATACGGCCGGGGATGTCGGCCCGGGCCGGCTGCCGCACGCGCTCGCCGGGGTAGACGCGGCCAAGCTCGCCGTCGCGCCCTATTGCGAAGGGAACCCTGAGCTGGCGGCAGCGGTTTGCAAGAAAGAGAAGATCGAAGGCGGTCACGTTCCACCCGATGAGGAGATCGGGGTCGGCCGCGCGGATCCAATCGAAAAAGGCGAGCAGCACGGCCCGCTGATCCGGGACGAAGCGCAGGGTCTCGGTGTCTTGGCCCTCGCCCGCCACAAATACGATTCCGCTGTTGCCGCAGCGGCCCGCGATGGAGTAGAGGGCGCCGTCGAGCCCTTCGGTTTCTATGTCGATGGAGGCCGTGCGGAGATCGGGAGCGTGCTTCGCCGGTGCGAGAAGGGGATTGAGAAAACAGCGATATCCGCGCCGCTGGGTGGCTTCGCCCTGGAGCAGGACAGGGCCGGTGATGAAGCGCTCCATGAGAAAGCGGTCGGCCGGGCGTATATCCGACTCATACGCGCCGTGTCCATCGCGCGCGAGGGCCTTACGCATGTCCTGCAGACTGCGCGTGCCCCGAAAGTAGAGGGCGTCCACGGGCTCCCCCTCCAGGGTTGCCAGGGCCACGGTGCCGCGCCGATCGGCTGCGGCGGGGGTGTCGCGGCGCACGAAGAAGACGCCCTCTTGCCGGGTAAATTCGAGCAGTAATGGGCCATCGCTGGTGGCGGCCCAGTAGCGGAGCGTGAGGCCCTGGGGCGTGTCCCGGGCATGGCGGGTGAGGATAAAGGCGGGCAATGACGTGGCGGGCATGGGGGTATTGTGCACGAACGAAAGCAGACGGCGCCATGACAGAAACGCTTACGTTCATCTGGCCCACTCCATCCACTCAATCCGACAGCGCCTTTTTGCCGCTGCGCACACGAGAACCGATCAAAAAATTGAAACGCTCCTCCAGGTTGCGATACACTACGGCTTCTTCGCCGGAGTGGTGAAATGGCAGACACGCATGGTTCAGGTCCATGTGCTCGCAAGGGCGTGGAGGTTCAAGTCCTCTCTCCGGCACCATAAATCACCCATATACAGGCTGCGTGGCACCTTGTGCCGACGCGGCCTGTTCTTGTTTGGCCCCCGGCGCAGCCCAGCGGGCAACTCCCAAATTACCGAGCGTCGCATACAAGCAGCCAAATCGTAAATATTGGGGTAGCTTTTTCGTGCTAGTGTTACTATAATGTACAAGCGTCGCTGGGCAGCGGCGAATAAAGTGGCAGGTACAACGTGCCTTCAATTACAGAGGAATGGTCATGCTTGAACGAATCAACCTGCAGAGTACTGTGGCAGTTTTTGCGCAGATCGAGAATGAGGTGCGCTTTGCCATCGCCTCGGGCGATCTGAATGCGGACGACAAACTTCCCACGGTACGCGCGGTCGCGGAGAAGCTGCGTATCAATCCGAACACCGTGGCCAAGGCCTATCGTGACCTCGAAATCATGGGGTTGGTCTACACCCGGCGCGGCATGGGCATCTTCATCAAGGACGGCGTGGAAGAGAAATGCAAGTCCGAGTGCTATCACCAAATCATCTGCAAGATGCACGAAGTGGTGGCCGAGGCCAAAGCGGCGGGCTTCAAGGAGGCCGACGTCAAATCCCTCGCGAAAAAGTGCTTCGCCTCAAAGACCTCCCCCTACGACGTGCCGCCCAGGGATATCCTCGCCATGGTGAGGGGCAAGAAGTAGTTGGCCCCAGAGGGCCGCGCGGTGTATGGTGTTTCCCGGACGGACGAGAGGGAAACATGCCATGAAGTACATTCTTTCCATGGACCAGGGCACCACAAGCTCCCGGTCCCTGCTTTTTGATGAGGCGGGCCAGATCTGCAGTGTGGCCCAGGCGGAGTATCCCCAGATCTACCCTCGCCCCGGTTGGGTCGAGCATGACCCCCGCGCAATCTGGAATACCCAGCTTGCCGTAGCGCGGCGGGTGCTCGCGGAGCATGGGGCCGCCCCGGCGGACATCGCCGCCATCGGCATCACCAACCAGCGCGAGACCACCGTGGTGTGGGAACGCAACACGGGCGAACCGATCCACAACGCCATCGTGTGGCAGGACCGCCGCACGGCGGAACACTGCGACGCGCTGCGCGAAGCAGGCCACGCCGATTTGATCCAGCGGAAGACCGGCCTGGTGCTCGATGCCTATTTCTCCGGCACGAAGCTCGCCTGGATTCTCGACAACGTCGAGGGTGCGCGCGCCCGCGCGGAGAAGGGCGAGTTGGCCTTCGGCACCATCGACTCCTGGCTGGTCTGGAATCTAACGGGGGGGCGATGTCACATCACCGATGCGAGCAACGCCTCGCGCACGCTCCTCTTCAACATTCACACCGGCGACTGGGATGATGAGCTCCTCGCGCTGCTGAATATCCCCCGCAGTCTCCTGCCCGAAGTGCGCGATTCGAGCGAGGTCTATGGCGAGACCGATGCGGAGCTGCTCGGTGCGCCTGTCCCCATTGCGGGCATCGCGGGGGACCAACAGGCGGCCCTCTTCGGGCAGCAGTGCGTCCTGCCCGGCATGGCAAAGAACACCTACGGCACGGGCTGCTTCATGCTCCTCCACACGGGCACGGATGCGGTGCCTTCCAGCAACCATCTGCTGACCACGGTGGCGTGGCGCCTCGGCGGGCAGTTGGAATACGCCCTTGAGGGCAGTGTCTTCATCGGCGGTGCCGTGGTGCAATGGCTGCGCGATGAGTTGGGCATGATCCAGAAATCTTCGGAGATCGAGGCGCTGGCCGCGAGCGTGCCCGACAGTGGCGGCGTCTACCTCGTGCCCGCCTTCACCGGCCTCGGCGCGCCCCACTGGGATCAATACGCCCGAGGGGCCATCCTCGGCCTCACGCGGGGCGCGAACAAAGCCCATATCGCCCGGGCCGCCCTGGAGGCCATCGCGTGGCAATCGGCGGATGTGCTCCGCGCCATGGAGGCCGACGCGGGCACGCCCGTGAAAGAATTGCGCGTGGACGGCGGCGCGGCGGCGAACAATCTGCTCATGCAGATCCAGGCGGACATATTGCAGGCCCCGGTGGTGCGCACGAAGGTGCTGGAGACCACGGCCCTCGGCGCGGCCTACCTCGCGGGGCTGGCGGTGGGCTTCTGGCCCGATCGCGAGACCCTCGCGGCCCAGTGGCAGGCGGATCGGAAATTTGACCCCGAGATGGCCTCAGCCGACCGCGATATGGCACGGCGCGGCTGGGAAAAGGCCCTGGCGCGGGCGACAAACTGGGAAGAGCACTAGCGAGAAACCAGGTGGAAGGACTTAAAGGACGGAAGCGACATAAAGGACGCGAGAGAATTTTACGGTATCGTCCCTAAAGTCCTTTTCGTCCTTTGTGTCCTTGGATCATCAAAGCGAAATCTGAAAGCAATCACCATGAAACGTGAAGACATGATCGCCCTGCTTGAAGAGCAGGGCAACAAACCCTGGGACATGATCATCATCGGCGGCGGCGCCACCGGGCTGGGTACGGCCATCGACGCGGCCTCGCGCGGCTATAAGACCGTGCTCATCGAGCGCTCTGACTTCGCCAAAGGCACGTCCAGCCGCAGCACGAAGCTGATCCACGGCGGCGTTCGCTATCTGCGCCAGGGCAACATCTCCCTCGTGATGGAGGCCCTTAAAGAGCGCGGCATCATGCGGCGCAACGCGCCCCACCTCGTCCATGATCTGCCCTTCGTCGTGCCAACCTATGACTGGTGGGAAGGCCCCTTCTACGGCATCGGCATGCGGGTCTACGACATGCTCGCGGGCAAATATGGCTTCGGCGATTCCCGCAATCTCTCCCGCGAAGAAACCATCAAGCGCCTGCCCACCATCGAGACGAAAGGGCTGCGCGGCGGCGTGGTTTATTACGACGGCCAGTTCGACGACGCACGCCTCGCCATCAACATGGCGAAGACGGCCGCCGAGCAGGGCGCGGTAATGTTGAATTACGTGAACGCTGCGGGGCTGGTGCTGAAGGACGGCATCGTGGCCGGTGTAGAAGCGGAGGACCGCGAAACCGGCAAGCACTACACGCTCAACAGCAAGGTAGTGATTAACGCGACCGGGCCCTTCTGCGACGCCGTTCGCCAGATGGAGAACGCCGATCTGCCGCCCATGGTAAAACCGAGTCAGGGCGTACACCTGGTGCTGCCGGGTGAATTCCTACCCGGCAACAGCGCTATCGCCGTGCCCCACACCGACGACGGCCGCGTGTTCTTCGCCGTGCCGTGGCACGGCCACGTGATCATCGGCACCACCGACACGCCTATCGACAGTCTGCCCGAAGAGCCACAGGCGCAGGAAGAAGAGATCGCGTTCATCATGAAACACGCCGCGCGTTACCTCCGCAAGGATCCCAGCCGCGCCGACGTGCGCAGTGTATTCACCGGCATTCGCCCCCTCGTGGGCAATGGCGGCGAGGAGAACACGGCGGCCCTTTCGCGCGACCACAGCCTCACCATCTCCAAGGGCGGCCTCGTCACCATCACCGGCGGCAAATGGACCACCTATCGCCGCATGGCCGAGGACACGGTCGATCAGGCGGCGGAACTCGCGGGCCTCGAAGAGCGTCCCTGCGCCACCAAAGCCCTCAACATCCACGGCTGGCACCAGAACACCGAAGAGCTCGGGCCCCTCGGCCTCTACGGCTCCGACGCCCCCGGTATCCACGCCCTCATCCGCGAGGACGGCACCTGGGCCGCGCCCATCCACCCCGCCCTCAACGTCTGCGGCGCGGAAATCGCCTGGGGCGCCCGCGAGGAAATGGCCCGCACGGTGGAAGACGCCCTGTCCCGCCGCACACGCTGCCTGCTGCTCAACGCCCGCGCCAGCATCGAAGCCGCGCCCGTCGTGGCCCGGATCCTCGCCCGCGTTCTCGGACGCGACGAAGCCTGGGAGACCGCGCAGGTGCAAGCGTTCACCGCGCTCGCCGAGGGCTATGTGTTGAAGTGAGGGACGCGTGGTTGAACCGCGAATGGACGCGAATGAACGCGAATACTTGGAGTTATTGTGGGACCGCGCCACCGTACTCTGACGTCGGGTGCCACCCTCCTCCGGCGCGTCTTTGACCCATACGCTGTCCGCCTCGGGCGGACGATAGCTTATGGGTGATGGGATGGCGTGCATTCAGACTACGCGCGGCACTCAAAGAAATTTCGCAACGAAGTCATCAAGACCATGATCCGTCAACTCGGCATAGTACTCCTGGCGACCATCGCATCGTGGTACGGCATGATGGCCCTCCACGAAGCGGGCCATTGCCTCGCGGCGTGGTGCACGGGCGGTGTCGTCGAGAAAGTTCATTTTCCCCTGCTCGGCTTCTCACAGACCTTCTATCACGAGAATCCTCACCCGCTTGTGGTTGCCTGGGCGGGGGCGGCTGGCGGCGGAGTCTTCGCGGCGTTGCTGCTCGGAGCGTCGCGCTACGTGCGCCGCCCATACCAGCAGGCCCTGCGCTATTTCGCGGGGTTCTCCCTCATCGCCAACGGCCTCTATCTCGGTCTTGGCGGCTTCGACCGCGTGGGCGACTGCGCCGAACTGCTCAACCATGGCGCGAAGCTCTGGCGGCTCGTGGCTTTCGGGATCGGGGCATCCGCGCTCGGGGTGTACAGTTGGCACCGCATGGGGCCTGTTCGAAAGTGGTACAGGTCCGTAGACGATGTATCCCGACACTAAATGGGCGAGCACTTCAATAGATTTTGGTGGGACACGCCGCGTTTCCCCTTCTGTCAACTAGACATTCGGCAGGCACGTTTTAAAAAAGGAGTGAACCCTTCTTATGAGCCAGCCGTAGTATGATAGCCAAGCGGCTGAATGAGAGCTTGATTCGGCCCGGCCCAATAGAAACCATGGAGCATGGTAATAATGAACGGGTGTCGGTTCTTTCGCAGTTTGTTGTTTTTACTCGTTGGTCTGGGCCACGGTTTTGGTTGTGCGGCGAAGGACCCGGCAGTGCCGGTTCCGCCGCTTGCTGAACTCCCTGCGGCCACGGCATACGTCTTTCACGGCCGGGTGGTGTCCCGCCCAAACTCACCGGTGGCGGGAGCGGAGGTGGCTTTATACGGCGCAAAACACGCCACCCGGGAAATCGTGTCAGATGCCGAGGGCCGATTCGAGTTCGTGCTCGATGAAAACCTCGACTGGCATTCCAGCATGGTGGCGAAGAAGGGCGGTCAGGTCTCCGCGTACCTTTATCTGTATCCCGAAGAGGACTTGACGGCCGAATTGCACCTGGGGGAGCCGTCTACCCTAAGGGGCCGGGTAACACTTGACGATAGTGCGCCCGCCACCGGAGCAACCGTTTGGTTGGCTCCCGAGAAAGGCTACGGTGCCTCAATTGCCGAGGGAATAACCGATACGGGGGGCAATTATGAGATCCCGAACGTGGCGCCGGGGGTCTACGGCGTGCATTTGACCCATGAACGATTCACACTGACAGAGCGAGACGATCCATTGGCTCCAAAGGGACCCACCGTGACTCTGGAGTCGGGAGGCACAACTGCGCGTGACCTGGAGGTGGCCGAAAACGCATTTATCTCGGGGAAACTGATCGGCCCCAACGGCGCGCCTGTAGCGGGTCAGAAAATCTCGAGCACGTGGGACTTATGGAATCATCCACCCACCTCATTTGAGACAGACGAGAATGGAAACTTCTCTGGCTTTTTGCCCCCATGGCACGGTGACCGCTCATTCCGAATTGAACACCCCACCCTGGGGTTCGGCATGCTGAACGTGCCGCCGTTGAGTCCGGGCCAGCGCCTTGATGGTCTGGAGGAAAAACTTTCCGGGACCATGCGCCTCACCGGAATCGTCACGGGTGTCAATGGGGCGCCCGTGCCCGGCGTTCGCGTTTGTCAAACCGAGACAGACAGCGCGGGGCGCTATGATACGGGATGGATATACCTTGAAGAGCCCGGACGCTATACCCGGGTCGACTTTTCGCCTCCCGGACAGTACACGATCCAGGGAACACCCCAGACACCCGTGCTGACGATCGATTCAGAGGGCAATCCTGTAATGTATGGGAAGACCTTTAAAGTCCTCCAGTCTACCCACGGACAATCCCACGAGATCCCCGTCCGCTTGATTCCCATGAAGTCGAGGAAACTTCGTGGCGCAGTTACGGACGGGCAGGGACTGCCCGTAGTCGGCGCGACGGTGCTCGTCTATCAGGGGGACGCGCTCACGGAGCAATGGATTGCGGCGACGGTCCCTGAAATCCCCCGTGGGCCGGAGCCCCGCCGCAAGAACTGGCGCTGGTCGCCGCCTCAGGGGGTGGCCTTTCTCATGGATCGTTTGATAACGGACGCACAGGGCCGATGGGAGACGACGGTCTTTCCGGTCCCGATCAGTATGGACTGCATCGGGCGACCCATGGCCGAACCGCTTCAGCACACCGTGG
>JBIJDL010000358.1:0-6810 GCA_044344195.1 Candidatus Hydrogenedentales bacterium | reverse complement strand
TGGCCGAAGCCGAAAACACCCAGACGGCGGTCCATGTAGCCCTCGCGGGCGACAGTGCGCCCGTAACGTTGGACGTCTCCAACGCCGTCGGCGCACGAACCTTTTTCACCCCCACCGAGGGCGAACTGATTGTCAGTCAGGACGATCCGAAGAAGGAAAAAGACATCGTTGTTCCCGGAATTGGATCGAGCAGCCTCAGTCGCTGGAAGATCGCCGACAATTCTCGGACCGAGCCGGTCCGCGCCCACGGCAACCGCGTAAACGCCCTCGCGTTCTCCCCCGATGGCGCGCGATTCGCAACCGCCAGCCAGGACGTCACGGCGGTTGTGTGGAACAGCAGCGACCTGACGCCTGTGGCGACGCTTAGAGGCCACTCCGGCGCGCTTGCCAAGGTAACCTTCAGCCCGGACGGTAACCGCGTGGTCACGGGGGGCAATGATCGCACCTTCAAGATTTTCGATGTCGCTACCGGAGCGCAGATTCTCACACTGAACAATGCTGCCGTCACTGCGAATCTTCAAGTACCTGAACCCAAGCAGGTCGCCTTCAGCCCCGACGGCTTGCATCTGGCCACCATCACCGAGCCGCCGGTCTCCCCCATGATCCTGCACGCCTTCTCCACCGACACGGCGGCCTATCCGGCGGTGGAAGAAGCGGCTCCAAGCGCAGAAGGGGCCGAAGGAACAACCGAAGCCGCCCTCTCGGAAACGGAGAAGGCCGCCGCGCACCTCGAAAAACAAATGGAAGCCTATAAACGCCAATACTGGCGCAAGTAGTGGCCTTACGGGGCCGCATGGACACAGCCGGGGCATGCGCCGCGGCGCAAGGAGGATTACCCCATGATTAAAGATCGCATGATTCGCCTGAAGCTCAAGAAGAGCTTCCACGAGCAGCGCCCCCTGTCGTATGTGGGCAAGGTTACGGCCTTCAACGACTACTGGGTCGCCATGGAGGCCACGGGCGTCATGGTAGCGCGCAACCAGCCGAACAACATCCAGATCGACAAGCACCGCAATGCCGCAGTGATCCCCAGGGACAACGTCGAATCCATCATCCTTCTGCCCGACACATTCGACGTGAAGAACATCAAGATCACGATCGAGGGCCAGCAGATCCAGATGATCGTTCCCGGCGCGGCCAACGTATACATCGGCGAGATGGGCGAAGGCTGAGTCCGAGTGGCCCACCAATCTGGAGCATTGAAATGATGAGTGACAAATGGTTGCGTTCCCCCATCGCTCGCCTGAGCTTCGGGCTTCTGCTGGCCTTGCACCTCGCGGGCTGCGGGGGCTCCACGGAGGAGGAGATCGCCGAGCAGGTGATTGAATCCGGCATGCCCGATGGCACCAAGGTGGAAATAAACGAAGACGGGGGCAATATCAGGATCGACAGCCCCGATGGTTCGCTGAATATGGAGACCGGGGAATCCGTGGCCCTGCCGGATAATTTTCCCGCCGATCTCCCCATACCGGAGGGTATCATCTGGCAGATGGTCCAGTCCTCTCAGGCGGACGGAAAGGACATGCTCATCGTCCAGGGCTCCGTGCCCTCGCCGCTGGACACGGTGGCGTCTTCGGTGCGCGGCAAACTGGCGGAGCAGGGCTGGGAAACCGTCAGTACCTTCATGCAGGCGGGTGAGGCGGAAATGCTCTCGTTCAAGAAGGGCGACCGCGAATTGAGCGTCTCCATCTCGAAGGATGGCGAAAAGACCCAGGTTCTGTATTCCGTGCAGTAGCGTATGTTTGCGTTATCGCCGCCCCGTGGCCATCACGGGGCGGCGTTTTTGTTTGGGCGGGGGCCATTCTTATAGGTCCTTTGGGTCCTCTTGTCCCTGATCGACCGTGCCCATTCGTTATAGAGGAAACCCCTGGCGGGCTTTGGGTATTACACCTTGATAGACCGGCTACCGGCGGCGTCGACGGCAGAAATCCGGCGATCGGCAGCCGGGTCCAGCCTGACATGGAGGCCGCCGTCAGGTGCATATATCAGGAAGAACTGCGGCGTATGCGGTGGCAAAATATGCATGGGCCGGGTAATAGCAGTTCCAGAATCACCTTGTTAGAAAGTAAGTGAAGACCATGTTAGCCGTACAGAAAGATACCCGAAGATTTACCCGCATCGCGTTCAGCTTGCCGGTCCGGTTCCACGATGGAACGGGAGCGCTGAGCGAAGCGATCATCACCAACGTGAGCTATGGTGGGCTGACCATGACGCTGGGCCGCTATTTGAAGCCCCAGACCGTCGTACGTATACCGGTATCGGTTGGAGCTAAGCAGATTTTCTTTCCCGCTGCCGTGGCGTGGTGCCTGCCCGATCCCAACAGCGAGACCTTCCGCGTGGGCCTTCATGCCGATCACGGCGGAAAGCACACGATGGCCATCCTGTCGAGCTGGGTGCTCGATGCCTTTAAGGAAGAGGGTGAAAAACCATGTAGGCCCCGCGCCTGATCAGTCCAATCCGACTGATCGGTCCGAGGCGGTTTGCGTCCAGCCTACAGACTGAAAAATAAGCCCGGCCACCTTGCTTGAGGTGGCCGGGCTTTCTGCATGCGGATGTTGAGAATCGGAAACGGGGATCAGGCACTTCCCGCAACGGGGTTCGTACTCAATTGGGCAATCTCGCCCCCGGAGTCGAAGTCCCATAAGACAACACTGCCAGTCCAGGTACCGCCTACGACTTTCTTGTTCTGGCCGAAGCAGGCGGC
Source organism: Candidatus Hydrogenedentales bacterium (assembly GCA_044344195.1). GTDB lineage: Bacteria > Hydrogenedentota > Hydrogenedentia > Hydrogenedentales > JAEUWI01 > JAEUWI01. Next base: position 4,106 of record JBIJDL010000358.1, on the reverse strand, counting down.
GTAGATCCAATCGCCGGGCCCGGCGAAAGATTTCTGCTCCGCACCGTCCTGCGCCCATACTTTGGTGGTCTGGTCGGCACCGGCGGTAATGATGAGGCCGTCGGCGTTGATGTCTACGTAGAGCGCGGCTTTAGTGTGGGCCGGGAAGGTGCGGATACGCGAATACTTCCAGGTATCCCAGAGCTGCACCGTGCCGTCGTCGCCCACGGAGGCCATAATCGCGGAATCGGCGGTGTAGGCCAATGCGTTGATGCCGCCTTCGTGACCGCGGAGCTGCTCCACTTCGCGACCGTTGGCCGCCTGCCACACGTACATGCCGCCCGCACGGTCCGCCGTGGTGAGAATTTCGCCGTCGGGCGTAAACTTCACGGCCTGGATCCAGTCGTTGTGTTTTTCCAGCGCGAAGAGTTCTGCACCGGTCTCGGTGGAGTAAACGCGAACCTTCTTGTTCGGCCCGCCCAGAGCGATTAAACGGTGATCCGGGCTGATGTCCGCCGCGAGCACAGTATCGTAATACTCGCCGTAGGTGCCCACGCGCTCGCCGGTCTTGATATTCCAGAGCACGGCGATGCCGGTGTCGCCCTCTTGACCACCGGCGGCGAGGAGCATCTCGCCATTTACGCTGAAGGTCAGGGTGAACACGTCGCCCTCGGGGAAGGGCAGCGCGCCCAGCATTGCGTTGGTATCGGTCTGATAGAGGAGCACCTGCCGGTCGCCACCCACGGCCATCAGGGGCGAGCGGGGGCTCGTGTCCACGGCGCGGGCCACGACGCCGCGGCCGGGCAAGGCGTGGGGCGCGGCCAGGGCCACTTCGGGCATGGGCGGGGGACCGTCAAAGCTCGCGGCGACGAAGGCGGCGCCTTCCGCCTTGGCTTCTTCTTTCTTCGCCATGCGCTTGGCCGTGCCGTCGGCGGGTGCGCCATCGGCGATCCACTTGCGCAGCACTTCGATCTGCTCGGGCGTGAGCGGATCACCGGAAGGCGGCATGATTGGCTCTTCGGTCTGCATGACCAAGTTGATCAGGCGACTCGCGCCGGGGTCACCCGCTGTCAGGATGGGGCCGGAACTGCCCCCGGCCATGGAGGAGGCATGGGACGCGAGGTTGAGGCCGCCCTTGGATGTGTCGGCGTTGTGGCATTTGAAACAGCGGGCTTCCAGAATGGGCTTAACGTGCTCCGCGTAGCTCGTCACGGGGGATGTATCTTCTGCGGGCGCGGCGGCCATCATGGCCTCACCTTCGGCCGGCGCGGGGGCAGGAGCCGCCGCCATGGCCTCGGCGGGTGCCGCCGGAGCCATATTAAATTTATCGGCCAGGGCCTTGGCCTGCACCAGAATGGCGTTGACCCGGGATTCCAAGTCCGCCGCCTGGGCGGTAAGGGCCTCAGATTTCTTGCGCAGGTCGGCGGCTTCCTGATCCTGCTGGACCGTGGTCGCCTTCATGGCCTTTAGATGCTCCGCCAGCGCCGCAGGATCCTGCGCGAGCAGTTGATCCAGCACGGCATCTACGGCCGGGGCCGCTTCCTGGGCCCACGTGGCGGGCACGGAGACCAGGGCCATGGCGGCGCAGAGCACCAGGCGCAGCCCGAAGTTTAGTCGCGTGTGTTTCATCGGTACATCCTGTTCATTGCCATCGTTCAAAGTCGATCAGTATCGGGAGAATTTCGCGTCAGCCGGCCGGGGCCGCTTCGGGGGCGGGCGCGGGCGCGGCCTCCGGTGCGGGGGCGGCTTCTGGTGCCGGGGCGGCTTCTGGTGCCGGGGCCGCTTCGGGAGCCGGAGCCATCGCCGCAGCCAGGGTACCGATGAACTTCTCGATGGTGTCGACCCGCGCCTTCACTGCGGCGGACTGGGCTTCAAGTTCGGTGGCGCGGGCGCTGGCCGCTTCCGCCTCGGCCTTGAGCGCACCGACCTGGGCCTTGAGCTGCTCCACATGGGCAATCAACTGATCCGGGCCTATCTTCGCCAGATCGACCAGAACGGTTTCAACATTGGGTTCGGCCGGGGCCGCAGGCGCCGCTTCCGGGGCGGGTGCAGGAGCAGCGGGGGCGGCGTCTTCCGCCATCACAGGCAGGACCAGAAGGCCCAGACCAAGGGCCAAAATTGCAATGCGTCGAATTTTCATAACGTACTCCTTAGCATCATTCGGGGTGTTTCCCGCCAGACTTCTGCGTTTATTATTTGTACGTGCGGCTGAAACTGTGCACGCGCTTACGTATCTCCACGCCAGCCTTAGTGGTTAAAGATAAATTCCTTCGAGTTCAGCATGCTCCAGAACACATCCTCAAGGGCTTCACGTTTGTTTTCGGCGTTGCCCACATAAGTATTCAGCGTGGCCTTCTCCTCTTCCGTGGGAATGCGGGATACCGCCGCCATGTAGAGCTTGTCGATGATCTGGTCCGGGGGCGTTTCCGCCGCCAGCAGCGAGTCAAGCAGGCCGCCCTGCCCTTTGATGGCGCCGTTGATGGTGTCGCCATTGATCAGGTGAAGGGACTGGGCCAGGTTAGGCTCGCCGCGGCGCTCGCAGGTACACACCGTCTCACGCAGGGGCCGGCCGAAGACTTCGAGGAAGTAGACGCCGCTGTTGCCGCCGGCAACCTGCACGGCGCGGGCACCCTTGGGCAGGTTGGCGAACTTCACGTCGTTGCCGGTGACTTTAACGATGGCATCCAGCATCTGCTCGGAGGTCAGACGGCGCACCTGGGCGTGGGAGAAATTGCGGGCGTCGTTGTTTTCCGGCTCACGGGGCTGGGTGGACATCTGGTAGGTGTAGGAGTTGCAGATGTCGCGCACCAACTGGCGGAGATCGTACTTGTAGGCGATCATTTTTGTGCCGAGCTCGTCGAGCAGCTTCGGATTGGTCGGGGGGTTGGTCACGCGGACGTCGTCCGGGGGATCGATGATGCCGGCGCCGAGGAAGTGGGCCCACACGCGATTCGCGAGGTTCTTGGCGAACCAGGGGTTTTCCGGCGAGGTAATCCACTCGGCCAGCACGGCGCGCCGGTCGCGACCGGCAATGTCTGGCACGGCACCACCGAGGAATTTGGGTGCCATGTTCTGCTTCGTGTTCAGGTGCTGCACTTCGCCGCCGGCCCGATTGAAGATGATGGATTCCCGGGGATCGCTGGAGGCCTTCCGGCCCACCTGCGCGAAAAACGCAGAAAAGGAATAGTAGTCGTCCATGGTCCACCGCTCAAAGGGGTGGTTGTGGCATTGGGCGCACTTTAGCTGAATGCCTAAGAAGACCTGGGACACGTTTTCCGCGATCACGAGCGGATCCTGCTCGATCACATAAAAATTGGCGGCCGGATTGGTGAAATTGCCACCTTCGGCGCTGAGCAACTCGCGGACGAGCTCGTCCATGGGCGTGTTGGCCATGATGGCCTGGCGCAGCCAGTCGTTGTAGCGGTGCATGCCCTTGCGATCAAGCACATTGGGAATCTCGGCGACGCGGAGCACTTCGGCCCACTTCATGGCCCAGAGTTCCGAGAATTCCGGTCGCTCCAGCAGCGTGTCGATCAATTTCGCGCGCTTCGCGGGTTCGGAATCGACCAGGAAAGCCTGGGTCTCATCGAGCGTGGGGATCGTACCCAGAATGTCGACGTAGGCGCGGCGCACGAAAACTTCGTCGCTGCAGAGTTCCGCAGGCGGGACCCGAAGCTTCTTGAGCTTGTCGAAGACAAAGGTGTCCACATAATTATTTTCTGCGACTTCGGGCCAGTTCAGCGTCGCTGCCGGATCTACCACAATCGCCTTGGACACGACGGCGAAAGTGCCGTAACGCGCCATGACGTAGACCTCTCCCTTGTTTCCCGCCGTGGAGAGACCGGCGGGATTCACCGCCAGGGTCAGCTCGTCGCTGGAACTGATAACGGCGGAATCCGTCACGTCGCGGGTGGTGCCGTCGTTGTAATCGGCGATCACTACGAAACGCTGGTTGGACCCGGTCCCCTCAAGCACGGCCTCGCTGGGAAAGATCTGGATGTTGGCCAGCTTGGGAAGCTCCTGGGAATCGGGCATGGTGCCTTCCTTGATCCACTGGAGCATGGGCTCGTAGAGGCCGTCGCCGGGTTGAATGGCCTTACCGCCTTCGTGGTCCACGGCGCCCATAG
>JBIJDL010000357.1:0-6815 GCA_044344195.1 Candidatus Hydrogenedentales bacterium | reverse complement strand
GGGTTATAGAACAGCGTGCCCATGTGGGAGTCGAGGTGGGTGATGGGGAGGCCCATCTTTTCCGCCAGTGCAATCTGTGCGCGGATCTCCGCTTCCACTTCGTCCGCGGTCGCGTGCTTGATCGTATCCTGAACACTCCGGTGTATGTAACCCTCGGCATCGATCAGGCCCGGCACCGCCGGTTCGCCCGCCACGGGCCGCCACCGATAGTGTTTCCACTCCGAAGTCAGGGTGAGGTGGAGTCCGTTATCGACTTTTGGATTGTCGCGAACGTAGTCGCGCCACTCCAGTACCCAGGAGCAGGGCATCATGGTGCTGTTGGACGTGATCAGGCCCTTTTCATAGCCCTCGATGGTGCCCAGATTGCTCTCGTGCGACATGCCGACGTCGTCGTTGTGCAGGATCAACACGCGGTCTTCGGGTTTCCAGCCGAGGCGCTCTCCAAAGGTGGGTTCAGCCGGGGTCGTTGCGGTCATGAGGCACGCTCCGACGAGGGTTGCCAGAATGGGAAATCGCATGCAAAAGGTCTCCTTTTAAGTTTGAACGACACACTGCACCTTATAGACTCGCGAAGCGGGGTGGAGGTTTACATTGGGTCGCCGTTCGGGGTCCTCCGCCTCACGGCACTGCCACAATACGCGCAAGTATGAAGTTGGTGGCCCCGCGATTCAAGAATCAACCCACTCTGCTCCTTCCATAGTGTGTACCTCACTTGGTTGAGCGAATCCGTTCATTGACATGCTTCTTCCTGTGGCTATATACTCCGCGCGCTGCTGGTTCTTTCCAGCAGCCCCGAGCGGGTACAGGGAAGACGGTGAAAATCCGTCGCAGTCGCGCTGCTGTAACCGGGGACGAACGCCGCATTCGCCACTTTCCAAACGGAGGGGAAGGCGCGGCCAGTAGGTCGATCCGGAAGCCAGAATATCTGTGCCGCCTGGGGTAGTTTTGCAATGACTCGCGGGAAAGTCGTTGCGGGACAGGCGTGCACACACCCTCCTGCCCCTTTTTGTCCTTCCCACGCCAATGGCACAGGTGCAATGTGCCAAAACGGACACGATCCCCTACGGGTATCACCAGCGGCGCGCCGTGCTTTCCTCGCCCGTGTTGGATCAAATGCGAAAAGGAATCCCCATGTTTCGTCGATCACCTGTTCAACTCTTCTGTCTTGCCATCGCCCTTCTTTCCGGCGTGTTGCGCATCGGAGCCGCCGAGTTTGTTCTGCAACAGAGCTTTCCCACGGCGGATCCCAGCGCTTTCAGCGTCGTCGGGACCGGCCTGCCCGACGGGCGGCTGCTGGTCTGGAATGGCAACACCATCTACCGACAGACCGCCGTGGATGGGGATAGTTACGACGCTATCGCCACGGGCTACGCGGGTGATCCGTCCTTCATCACCATGGCCCCGGACGGGCAGCACGCCCTGCTGGGTGCGGGATTCAGCGGGAATCTCTATCAGTTTGATACCGCGAGTCCGGTAGACTTCACCGAGGCGGCGATTGTGGCCAATGTTCCCCATTACTCGGCCATCTACCTGACCGAGACGCTGGTGCTGATTGACGCCGGGATCTTCGGGCAGCCGAGTGAACTTCGGGTTATTGATCTGGGCGCCGCGAAGTCGACGGCCCTGCCCGTCGTGACCAAGTCCGCGACGTACAAGAATCAGGTGGTGGAGAAGCCCGAAGGCAGTTACTCGGCGTCGCTGGCACTGGACAAGCACCATGATATTGTCTATGCCATGGACGGCAATACGAATGAACTGCGCTATTTCACCGTGAGCAAACTTGAGGCCGCTTTTAACGGTCAGACGACCCTGGATTGGGCGGCCGATGGCGATCTCGTGGGCACTACCGGTGCCTATCTGGGCGGCGGCGTATCGGGCATAACGTCCGAAGGCTATCTGGTGAATGGGGGCTTCGGCGCGGTAAACCTGATCGACTTTACACTTCCAACGCAGAAGCAAGGGATGGGCGAGATCGCCGGTACCCTTCAGCCCGCCGGTGAGTTCGTATTCTATTCCGTGATCTTCAATGAGCCCAACGACACGATTTATATTCACGTGGGCGATTTTACTCCGGAAAGTACTATCAACGGCGATGTGTACCGCGCAGAACTGACGACCGCTGGCGAAGGCGAAGGAGAAGGAGAAGGAGAAGGAGAAGGCGAAGGCGAAGGCGAAGGCGAAGGCGAGATCGAGGATGCTGCGGATACGCTTCTGCAGGACTTCGCGACCGCAGACGTCGATGGAGACGGCCTGTTGAGCTTCGCCGAGGCCAATGCGGTCCTGGCTACCCTGACTCAGGGGCAGTTTGATCTGCTCGACGGGGACAGCGATGGCCTTCTGAGCGAGGCGGAGCTTGAAGCCCAGCTTCCAGAGCTGACCCCGGGCTGCGCGTTGCTGGGAGAAGGTGCAGAAAGCGTGGAAGACGTTCTGGGACGGATCTTCGTGTTTCTGTTGGCCTTGTTCACGCTTGCGGGCATGGGAATGATCAAGAAGAGCTAGACGGCGTTAATTGGTTGATCCACAGGTCGCCCGCGTACTCACCAGGACGCAGGCGGCCTTTTTTGCTGTTTGCACGATGGTTCTGCCCAATTTATACTGGATTGACGCCCTTACGCATTGGAGTTGCTCCGCCCATGTTGCGCCTGGTTTTTCTTGCTGTACTTTGTCATGCCCTGACCGCGACGGCGGGTACCATGGACCGGTTGACCGAGGTGCAGATTCGCTATCCTGTTTCGGGAGCGACCTTCTGGGTTGATCCGGCGCTGGGGGGCATTGTCGTGCCCGTGCTGGCGGAGACGGACGCCGAGGACGACACGGAAGTGGTGGAGTTCTTTGTGGCGCAGGAAGGCGGTGAAGTGCCGGGGCAACGACTTGGCAGTGACGTTCAAGCGCCTTATGCCATCGATCTTGATCTTGGCGCGGGTATCCGCTTCAACCAAGTTCTGGGCTTGAGTGTTCGGGCCACGGCCACGAGTGATCCCGCCACGCGGCCCACCACATCGATTCAGGTGGGCTACGCGATCGCGGAGGGAGACGGAGACGGGAATGGGTTGCCCGACGCCCCCGACGACGTGCTTCAGACTGCGGGGGATGTGTGGTTTGCCGCGGCGGGCTTTGATTCAGGTTCGGTGCCCCGGACCTTCTCTGTCATGGCGATGCTGGTTCCCCCGGCGGATACCGATGCTTATTCGGAGGTGCCGTTGATTCTGCCGAGTCTCACAAACCCTGAGCAGGAAATTCGGGTTACCGCATCGGGCGATGTGATCGATTCGGGAGAGACGGGCGTGTTGATCGTTCAGGTGTCCCAGTCCCTTGATGCGCTGGTTGGGACTGAGGAAGGGAGCCATTTCGCCGATGAACCTACCGGCGCACTGGGCGATGACAGCCACTACGTAATGGTCGCTGTTGCTGAGCGCACGGATTCCAACGAATACGCCCTAATCCGCGAGGATGCTCTTGCGGAATCCCCTGTTTCTATGGTGATCGATGGACTCGTGCTGAACGTGAATCGCGCCTATGGCGTCTACCGACATCCTGTTGCGTTGACGGTGGATGAAGTATCCGGTTCACAGATCGCTATCCCGGAGGGACGTGAATGGGAGATACTCTCCGACGCAACGGTGGATACGGGCTCAGGACGGGCCACCGTGGAGGTGGGGGACTCCGGCGTATTTTCAGTTGTGGCGCTCGGAAGTGCGGAAGGTGAAGGGGAGGGCGAAGGGGAGGGTGAAGGCGAAGGTGAGTCCAGCGACAATCTACTGGTAAGGATACTCGCGGCCCTGGGCATATTGGGGTTGACCGACGGCGGTGTTGGTGGAGGGGGCCCCTGCTTCATTGCAACCGCCGCCTATGGATCGCCGCTGGCCACGGAGATTGACGGCCTACGCAACTTTCGCGACCAGTACCTGCTGAGCAACGCTGCGGGAACCGCCTTCGTGGATCTCTACTATCGGCTCAGTCCGAGAATCGCAGACTGGGTGGCGATGAGTCCGGCGCTGGCCGTGCTCGTGAGACTGGTGGTCGCCGCGCTGTTGGTGGTACTGCCCCACGGGGGTGCTGGTATTGGAATGGCCACAGTGATTGCCGCAGGGACCATTTATCTGGGGCGTCGACTCCGTGGTGGTCGAGGACCTGTGAATCTCTAACGGCCTGCATTTCGACGTGCCCTTCCTTGGAGTTGTCCGCCCCAAACCCGCTATAATCGGCGGGCAGATCATGGACGAACACACCCCCTCAAATACGACGCGTAAAACGCCCGGTCCCGCTTTCTTCATGGCGGCGCTGTTCGTCTATCTGTGCGTGGTGCATGGGCTCAGCCTGCTCTCCGTTCCCTCGCCCGCCGTGAGCCCGCCTTTCGTCGATGTGAAGGCCATTCCGAATATCGTTGAAACGTACCTGAACGGCTTCTTCGGGCTCCTTGGGAGTTCGCCCCGCCTGATTCAAGGGCTGGCCGTGTTGAGCCTGTTCGGCTGCATGATCACCCTGTTCAATCTCACGCGACGCGTTGCCAAGGGGCCCGTTTGGCTCGGCTCGTTGGCCGCCGCCGTCTTTATGGCCCACCCGGTGAAGACGGAAGTAATGTTCAGCGCATACGGGCTATTTGAGTTGGTGGGGGCCTTGCTGGCGTTGCTCACGATGCTCGCGTACCTGCGCCTCAGGGAATCCCCGGATTGGACACGATTCATCGTGGCGCTGGCCTGCTTTGCGCTGGCAACCCTTCCCTTCAGCGTCAACGCCACCCTGTTTGGCGTCCTGATCATGCTGGAGTTCTTTCCAGGCACACCCGAAACACGACAGTGGGGACGGCTCGTTCCCTTTCTTGCGGTGGCGTTGCTGGCGAATGGTATTCACCTCGAGATCCTCTATGCGGGGATGCCCGATTTCGGAGCAAACATCGCGCCGCTGCTCCTGCTGATCTATCCCATCGGTCTGTTGCCCGACACCCTGGCGCAACTCCAGGCGACTCCGCTCCTGGCTTGGGTCTGGGCGCTGCTGGCGTTGGCGTTGCTGTTGGTCTCGATGGTCTGGGTGCGCAACGGGGCCTATCGCGTTGCCATGCTCGCGCTGCTGTCCTATCGCTTCTACCCCAGCGCGGACACGATCGATTTCACCAGCTTGGCGGGGGGCGGGCAGCTCCTGGTTCCATTGGCCCTCGGGTGCATTGCCCTGGCGGGCTTCTGTCGCTGGCTCCTACAGTTCGAAGCGTGGGGAAAGCCCACCATCGCCCTGACGACCATGCTTTGCATTGTGCTCTTCACGCTTCAGTTTCAGGCCAATCGCGCTTTTCCTGGGCTTGTGAAAACTCCGGAGCCCACGCCGGTTGGGGCGGCCGGAACAGGGGAGGGAGGCGGTGTTTAGATCGTCGAGTCTTGTCCTTGTTCTTACCGTCGTCACCGGCATGGTAGTGGTATGTTCAGCGCGCGCCCAGGAATCCGTGAATACACTGATTGACCGGGGATTTGTTGCCCACTGGCTCGTTTGTGGGCCCTTCAAGTCCGATGTGCCCGGCGGCATTCTTGGGGCGCTTCAGTCCGAGGCACCTGTCCTGGGCGATACGGACTTCATGGCCACGGCAAGTGGCATTGCCCGGATCCGCCCGCAGCACCTGATGCGTATTCCAACCGCCGAGGGGGGCGAAGCGATCTGGCAGCAGGCGGGCACCCCGGAAGCGGAGATCGATCTCAAACCTTTTTTTCCGGCAAGTCCCGACGGCGTGGCCTATGCCGCCTTCTATGCCAATGCAACCCAGAGCACGGCGATATTCCTGGATATTCAGTCGCCGTTGGGCGTGCGGCTCTGGGCGAATGGATTTCCGCTCAAAGAATACGAGCCTGGCCCCTTTGAAGAGGCGGGCGTGACCCAGGTGGCGGTCCCCATGCGTCCCGGTTTGAATCTGGTTGTCATGGAAGTGCCCGGCGCGGACTACGAAGAACTGGCCCGTGCACTGGGCATGACCACGCAACAACTGACGGCTTCCGCAATGGCCAACCGCCCGCGCCTCAGGAAGACCAGCGGCTTCGCGCTTTCGGTGCGAATCCGTCCGGCCCTCCCGCTGGGCAAGTTCTACGTGGTTCCTGAGTTGGAGGATGCGGGCACCTTTTCCGGCGGGCCCGGCGATGAGTGGCAGGACACCTGGCTCACCTTTTACAATCCCCAGGAGGCGTTTACGGAACCGATTGATGTGATCATATCGACGCCGGGTACTTCCCTTCCGGAACTGATCGAAGTCGAGCCCATTGATCCGCAGAGCGCCTTCCGCGTTCCAGTGGCACTGCCCATACAGGCGGTGCCCGGTGGCGAGGCCTTGTCTGTTTCTGTTCGCCTCCACAGCGGTGGCGCCGAAGCGGCCTTCACGGATGCTCTCGTCATCCGTCCGGGCACGGATCAGCCGGGTATTGTCCGCGTCATTACTGGTCATACGCCGGAGGATGGCGCGGCGGACTATACGGATTCCGAACGCCTCGACGCGACGCGCAACCAGTTGCTGACCTGGCAGGAGGCTGCGGGCTATGGCTTTGACCTGCGCCACGCCGCCGCCTGGTATCAACCCTTCGTCGCGCTATCCGATCTCCGAGATGAATTACTTACCGCGACGCAGCAGGGTGGTGCCACCGTTCGCTCGACCTACGCACCCGTTGACGAACGGATAGCGGGCGGTCCGCTGCTCTGGCGCAATCTTCAACTCGGGATGGGGATGGCCCGGGGGATTCTCCAGAGTTCGCCCCCGCAGCACCTCCCATGGGATGGACCGGGAATCGCGCCGCAGACGCCGCAGCTACTCAATCATGCGGCCCTGAAAGGTTTGATCAGCAATG
>JBIJDL010000356.1:0-6817 GCA_044344195.1 Candidatus Hydrogenedentales bacterium | reverse complement strand
GAGATAGACCACGCCCATGCCGCCCCGCCCAAGTTCGCGGATGATACGGTATTTTCCCATACTGGCAAGTTGCCCCACACGATCCGCGCTCAAGTACAACCACTCCCAACTGCAATGCCAGAATTGCCCGCGCCCTACGTCCACTGGTATTGCGCTATGGGTACAGCGTAGCGGGAGAGCGGGTGCTTTTCAAGTATGGCGAATACTTGACCACAGAAGGGCGCGCTTTCAGCGTGACCGACCCCGGATCACGGGCGTCTGCTTCGCACGGTCTATGCGGACGTGGCTGTGGAGGCGACCATGTGGCCCCGTCCGAACAAGGATGGAATAACTGCCAATCCGGATCGTCACCTCGCGGACACCGTCTTAGATCAACACAGCCCCGATGGCCCAGTCGATGCCACCTTCGTGCTTGTCGAAGTGGTGTTGTCCCTCCTAGTTTGCCCTGCTGTACACGGTCACTGACACGCCTGGCTGCGTGTCTATCGTCACGCTCACGCCTGATTTCATCAGCGCCTCGCCCGTCATTTCGGTCATCTGGCCACTGGCCAGGTCGGTTACCTTGTAGATCGCGTCTGGGGTTAAGGACTGCGGTTTCAGTTCCGCCGTGCGATACACACTGTCTTCACGGCGAAACGCCTGAATCATTCCCGCGTCGGTCTCGGGGTCGTGAAACTGCCAGGCGATCCATACGGCCTCGTCATGGCTGTAGGGCGTGAGCGGGTAGTAGTCTCCGTAGTAGTAGTGATTGACGCTCCGCCACTGCGCGATCAAGGCCCGCAGCGCGTCGTAGTCGATGCCCTTTTCTCGAATATCCAGCGTGAGATTGATTGCCGGGGTGGCGGTGCTCCAGAAGGCGTAGGGCTCGACTGGCGTCTCGCCGCTGCCCATGTAGGCCGTCGAAGCGCACGCGGTGACACCGGTTCCGTAATAGGGCAACCAAAGTGAAACGCCGTGGGTCATGCACTGTCCGGGAACGACGCGATAGGCGTGATCGGTTCGCCACAAGGGGACCGAGCGCCGCATGGCGTCTGGATCATTGCGACGTCCGCCGGAGGCGCACGAATCGATCAGCATCTCCGGACGGCGGCGCTGTAGTTCGTCCCAGAATCCCATATAGCCCGCCACGTGCTTGTTTTCCGTCATGCCCTGGCGATCCGGCGTGTCGTTGGCCCGCCAGAATTCGAGCGGGTCCATATTGAAATCCTGGCGATAGAGGTCAATCCCCTGTTCGGTCATCGTCTTGTCCACATGGTCGGTCAGCCACTGGAGCGCCTCCGGGTCGCCTAGATTTAACAAGACCTTGCCCAGCAACCATTCTGGATGATTGTCGGAGAGCCACGTATCCGGGGTGACCCGTTCGGGCTCAAACCAGAGGAGCGTCTTCATGCCGTTTTTGTGGGCAACATCGGTGACGCCGCGCAACCCGTTTGGAAACCGCGTTGTATCAACTTCCCATGTGCCGGTATTGGGCCAACTCCCCCGACAGGGATACCATCCGGCATCGGTCCACCAGTAGTCCTGGCCGATCCGCTCCTCCAGATATCGGTTAAGGCACATGAGTTGATTCTCCTCAGTCGCCTTGGCCATCTCCTCGTAGAATCGGCCGGTGTAGCTCAGGAGCATCGGCTTGGGCAAGTCGCCGCCAGGATGGGGCATGTTATGGGCCTTCATCCACCGACGCCACACATTTTGCGCGCCAATCCAATCGCCCCCCTTCCAGAACTGCATGATAATGCGGGGCGCCTGGGCCTGCTCACCGGGGTGCAGCGTGAAGTGCGTCAATTGTTGTCCCGCAACAAACCGAAGACTTTTCTGGTCGTCGCGGCTGAATTCCGAGGCCCATTGCCCGCCCCAGCCGATGGCCAGAATGGCGCCGCGATCGCCCCACTGCACGTTGTAGTACGGCCACGCTCCGTTGGTGGGCCGACCGCCATTTGGGGCAAAGGCCCGTTTGCTGCCTTTTTCCAGGGCGGCCTCCAGAGGCGCATAGTCCGTGGCCGACGAATCGGCCCCGCACGAATAGTGCAACAAGAACTCGGACGCTGCTGGTCGCGTAACCGTAAGATTTGCCGACTGGATATTCTCGAGGATAGGCGTATCGGCCGTGCCGGTGTTCTTGAACGTAAGCGTCCACTCGCACGTGGGAAAGTTGGTGAACTCGGTCGCCGTGCAGGTTACCTCGAGGCCCGTCTTCGGATCGGTGAATACCAGGACGCGGAGGCTGCGGCCATCGGCAAGGTTCTCCGTCGATTCTTTTCTGTCCCAGGTATTCAGGAATTCCGCCGACGCTTTCCCATCGTAAACGAAGGAAAAGGGAAGGCCCGACGAAAAGCTCGTTTCATCGCCGAAGACCGGGAGTTCATCCAGGTATTCGCGCGTGCCATCTTCGTAGACGACGGATGCGTCGGCCCAGTCCGCCTGATCGTGCGATGGCCCGTCGCCGCCGTCGAAAACGCGCAGCAGAAACTCTGTCGCACCGCCCAGCTTGATCTCAACCGGCAAGGGCGGGTCGCTGCCGCGGCGAATCTCCGATCGATAGGATTCTTTGCCATCCACTTCGACCGCAAAGACGACGCTTCCGAGCGCACCCTGGGTATCGCCGTTGTTGTCGATCCCGACTTCCGCGAGGAAGGACTCCGCCGGCCTGGACAGCCGAATCTGGATTGCACTCGTACTGTGTGTGCCCAGTCCATGGGAGTAGGTCTTATTCGCCAGTTTCAGCGGTGCGCTCCCGGTGCAGGCCTGTTTCCTCCCAAGAGTACCGTGGTCCTGCTGGATGAGCGTCAGACCGGTCCAGGGTGCTGTCGACGGCGCTACCGTGCCAAAGGCCGACTGAAACCACGCTCGTCCAATTTCGAGCTCTTCCGAGGAAGGGGGTCGTCCAAACGCGGTGGCAGCGCTGAATGCCAGGAGAAATACGGCCAATAACGAAGAACGTTTCATGCTTCACACTCCGATCGTGCAATGATGAATGCCTGTTCGGGACGCCCCCCGCATCGGCAAGGAAAAGCAGACTACAGGCCGAATGGGCGGGCGTAGGAACACGCTTCAAGTGGGTCTATCGAATCGGTCGCCAAACGATCTCCAGAACCGATCCTGCAACCGTCCCCCACAAGAATTGTACGTGACCGGTTCGCAAATTGATATGGTTATTTCATCACGCAGCCGATACGCTGTACATTTTCTTACGACTCAGCATCGGGTGACGTGGTAGTTGAGAAAGTGCTTCCGAAGGAATAAGTGAGACGTTGGAGGCAGCGGGTTCACCTCGGGCACATCTTCAGATATCCAGTCCTTGACGGAGGTCCGTCCACTCCTCGAATGGGTGCCAAAGTGACGGAAAGGTCAAGCGTGATAGTTGGGGTACCAGCTGGAGGACACACGGTGTGAAAATTGGGTATCAACCCGTCTTAGGTTGCCTGTACAGATCCAGCTGTCGGACGGAAGAGTGGCCTGAGCATGCTTTGGGCGACTGGCGCATGCGGTTAGTACCCGATCTGATCAAGAGAAAACCGTGCCGTCCTTGAGGGAGCGTTATTCAAAGAAAGATGGGGGTAGGTTCACTTGTGCGTAGCCGTCGCGGCGGCCCCCTGGTCCCACGGTGGAACCTCATCCTGCCGCCTGAACTGGAATCGATGGGGAAACCCGATGAACCTTGACCGGGTTTTTATGCGCACAGTGACCTCGTAGAATGGGTCGAAAAGGCGCGTTCTCAATTATCGGCACGGCGGGGTAAAGGCACCGATTGCACTGTGTCCGCAAATGGGCCATCGAGGGTCGACGCTGCTGATCCCTTGGAATCGTGTCATAATCGTGCCATTCACTTGGACAAGGGTCGGAATTTGGGACATTTATCAGACATTTATCAGACATTTGAGACATCGTCCGTGCCTGCCGGCCACTCATCATCGCGTAACGTAAACCCGCCACAATCCCGCCAAACCCGCCAGCTGGGTGAAAGCTGCGGGGTGTCGAAGGCACAAGAGCGCCGAACAAGACATAAACAGGACACGAGGACTACTTAAACTCGATAAAGCAAGCTATAACTCGTTTTTTGGCATATATTTATAACGGTCTATCCCTCTCCACCAAACAGGACATGACCGCCTCGGTTCATCCATACGGATTCCGACGGATTCAGGAGCTGCCTCATGGCTGCGGCTACTTCGGACGTCCGAAGCCCTATCGTCCGCAGCGCCCTCCCTCGAATTCCATATGTTGCTCCAAAGGCACTTTACCTTGTCCCGAATTCGCGCTATAATTCGGGACAACTAAGAGAGGCCATATCCCATGCAAACCACAGAATATAAAATACTTACGCGCGTGCGTCGGTCCGGTCCAGGTAGCGCGTTTACCCCCAAGGACTTCCTCGATCTCGCGGGCTATGAATCGGCGAAGAAGGGGCTGCTGCGGATGGCCAACGCCGGCACGCTCCGTCGACCGTTGCGCGGGGTTTATGACTTCCCTGCCTACAGCGCGGTACGTCAGGGACCGGCGAGTCCCGATCCGGATGCCATCGCCCGGGCGATTGCCCGCGCTCATGGCTGGACCCTCGTGCCCACGGGCGTCACAGCCCTGAATCTGCTGGGCCTGTCGACCCAGGTGCCCGCGCAGTGGGAGTATTTCAGCGATGGCCCCACCAAGCGCTATGCCTGGGAGGGCGGCCGCATCCACATGAAGCACCGCGCCAACAAAGAAACCACGGGCCTCTCCCCCAGAACCGCGCTCCTGGTTCATGCCCTGAAGGCACTGGGCGAAGATCACGTCGATGACTCTGCCTTGGAAACACTCCGAGCCCGGCTCACACCGCAAGAACGGGCACGGGCCCTCCGTGAATCGCGCTACGTCACCATTTGGGTCTACGAGATCATTAGGCGCTTAGCTTTTGGAGAGGCCGGGTTCAATGGGTGACTCAGCACGGAGAACTCTGGGACGATTTGTCAATTCGCTCGGCTACAGGACGTAAATATACCCTTTCGACTTCTCATCGTAAAATACATGCTTGACATTTCGCTTGTAAACAGTCTACTCTTTCCCCCATATACAAGCGCAACGCACAATAACTACCCGCGACTTCTTCGCTACCCATCCGGTCTTTTCCCTGGAGGAGGCCGAGGCGACCCTGCGGCCAGCAGGTGGTCGGGCCGCCATGGTACAGCGGTTGAAGCATCATCTGCGGACGGGTCAGTTGACCCATGTATCCCGTGGCATCTATGCGGTGATGCCGCCGATGGTCGAGCCGGATCATTTTCAGCCCGATCCCTTCCTGGCGGCGCGCGCGGCGCGTCCTGATGGTATATTTTCCTATCACAGCGCGCTGGAGCTGCTCGGCGCGGCGCATTCGGTGTGGCATCAGGTGACCCTGTTCACCGATCATCGCCGTCCTCCCCTGCCCCTCGGCGGGTCGCGCGTTCTCTTTCTGGATCACCCTCGTCCGCTGCTTGACCGTGGCGAGTCCGGCCTGGGCCTGCGACGGGTGGAGTGGCGCGGTCAGCTCCTGCGCGTTACCGGTCCGGAGCGAACACTGGCCGACGGATTGCGCCGTCCCGACTTGGCGGGCGGCTTGCCGGAGTTGTTGGAGTCGGCTGCGGGCTTCGCTACGCTGGATCTGGATCTGCTGGAGACGGTGCTGACGGCCTACACCACGGCAAACCTGTGGGCGGCAACCGGCTGGTTTCTCGAAGCGCACCGTCAGACCTTCCACGTTGACGATGGGTATCTTGATCGCCTCGAAGCGCAACGGCCCCGTGTGCCCCAATACCTCATGCGGAGCCGTCGCGGCGGCACCCTGGTCCCACGGTGGAACCTCATCCTGCCGCCTGAACTGGAATCGATGCGAGATCCCGATGAGCGTTGATAGGATTTCTGTGGGCATAGCTTGCAGTAAAGCCGCATGGGGTTATACGCTGGGCGGAGTTGTCGGACTCACACATAGACCCACAATAATCGGTGCAACGGAGAAATGCATGGCATGCCCGCAACGCGGTTGAGAATATTCATCAGCAGTGTCCAGAAGGAGTTTGAACAACTTCGTCAGGACCTGAAGGCCTTCTTGCTGGGCGACGCCGTGTTGCGCCGTTTCATCGCCGAGGTGTTTCTCTTCGAGGAATTGCCTGCGGCGGATCGGCGTGCGGACCAGGTCTATCTCGCGGAAGTCGAACGTTGCGATATCTATCTCGGCCTCTTTGGCTATGAATATGGCTATGAAGATTCGGAAGGCACCTCCCCCACCGAACGCGAGTTCGACCATGCCACGAAGCAGCGCAAAACACGCCTGGTCTATGTGTGGGGCGCGGACGAGAAGTCACGCTCGCCAAAGATGAAAAAGCTCGTGTCGCGCGCCAGCGGCGAACTGATCCGCCGTCGGGTGGAGGACTACAACGCGCTCGCCTCGGAGGTGTATTCGAGCTTGGTGGATCACCTCGACCGCCTGGGTGCCTTGCGCGTTCCGCCCTTCGACACCTCCGCTTGCGACGGCGCCACACTCAAGCAGCTTTCCCGCAAGCGCATCGACTGGTTCCTCGACACGGCCCGGCGCGAACGGGGCTTTCCCTTGAAGGCCAGCACGGGCACCGCGGCCCTGCTTACGCATCTCAACCTGCTCAGCGACGGCAAGCCGACCAACGCGGCAGTCCTGCTTTTTGCCGCGCGCCCTCAGCAGTTTCATCGCACCGCCGAGACGAAGTGCATCCACTGTCACGGCACCGAATACCGCCGCCCTTTTGCGTCGCAACAAATCTACACCGGTGACCTATTCGAGCAGGCGGATCAGGCCCGCGATTTCGTGCTCGCGAAGATCAACCGCGCCGTCGGC
>JBIJDL010000164.1:0-11313 GCA_044344195.1 Candidatus Hydrogenedentales bacterium | reverse complement strand
CCGCCTTATCCTGGACGCCGTGGCGCAGAGTTACTACGGGGTCCAGCTTGCCCGTGAGGGCGTAGCCATCGCCCGGGCCGACGAATCCTTCAACGAACGCCTGCTCAAGGAAGCGCGCTTGCGCAAAGAGCGGGGCACTGGCTCCAAGAGCGATGTTCTGAATTTCGAAGTGGCCCTGCGCGCGGCCCAGTTTTCCCGCATTCGGTCCGAGGGTCAGGAGCGTGTAGCCCGTGTGGCGCTGGCGGCCTTGATGGGCCTGTCGGAAGCCCGGCTGGGCGATGAAATTACGCTGGCCCCACTTCCTGACGAAGCCCCGGAGGACCTCCAGCTCCCGGATGTGGAGGCGCAAATCTCCGTGGCCATGTCCTTGCGGCCCGATGTGCAACAAGGCGAGTTCCAAGTTTCCCGGATTGAGGCCCAGCTCGGTGAGCGGCGCTCGACCTACTATCCCCAGGTGCGCACCTTCGCTTCGCAGAACGCCAAAGCAAGCGACAATGGCCGCTTCGAGCAGGATGACTTCGGTGCAACGGTCGGCGTTAACGTAACCTATGGGCTTTTTGCGGGCGGGCGGAATCGCGCGTCCGTGGCCGAGGCCCGTCATCAGCTGGAAGAGGCGGAGTATCTGCTGGAGGCGCTGCGCCTCGGTGCTGCCCAGGATATCCGCGAGAGTGGAATCGATCTTCAGACCGCTCAGGAGTCCCTGGCCCTCCAGCGGACGACCGCTGAGTTCGTCAACACCAACCGCGACCTCGTGGAAAAAGAGTATGAAGCGGGGCAGGGGAGTCTGGCCCGGTTGAATCAGGCCCAGCGCGACCTGGTGGAGGCTGAGGCCCGCTTGGCCCTGGCCCGGGTGGCCCTCTACTCCGCCTGGCATGCCCTGCAGACCGCGACCGGTGAAACTATTTCCCCCTTTGAGGGATGTATACCCAGCGGGGACGCTCCATCCGAGTAGCCCGAATCGGACCATACTTTGATTGTTCCCCCGTTCTGTGCTACGGTGTTTTCTGTTTTTAATCGCTTTTCGCGGGGAATTTCCAAACAGGTGGTCCTTTATGAATATCTCTGAACTGCTCTCTAATCCTTCCATGATCCACGCCGCCATCGTGCACATGCCTATCGCGGCGGCATTTATCGGCCTGATTTTTGTCATTCTCAGCGCGCTATTCCATCGGAACAACACCGTGCGTGCCTTGACGGCCCTGCTGTTTGTCATCGTGGTCGTATCCGCCTATGTAGCCATTGAGACCGGTGAAGACGCCCGCGACCTGGTGCCTAGTACCTTGCCGACCGCCGTGTGGGATCAAGTTTCCGCCCACAAGGCCGCCGCCGAGAAGGTGCTCTACGCCGGTGCCTTTACCCTGGTGTGCCTGGTCCTGTCGCTCATCCGTGTCGATGCGATTCGCATCGGCGGCTTGCTTTTTGCCGCAGTAGGAGCAATTGCTACCAACATATTCTGTGCCAGTACCGGCCATCTTGGTGGAGCGCTGGTCTACAACCATGGGGTAGGGACGCCTTTTGTCCATCAGGCGGCCCCGGCTCCCACGCCAGAACCCCTAACCCCGACACCCACGCCGGTCATGCCCAGCGAAAGCGCCGTTCCGGTTGCTCCTGCAGAGCCTATGCCCACGCCAGTGGAACCCGCGCCTGCCCCGGTGGATGCGCCGCCGGTCGAACCGATGCCCGAGCCCGTGGCGGAGAACCCCGAATGGCTGCCGATTCGCGAGTTCACGGCGGAAGCGGCCTCACTCGTAAGCTTTAAGCGCGACGTATGGCCCATCATTGACGATCAGTGCACGAGCTGCCATGAAAACCCGGATGCCGATGCGGACTACGACATGACCACCGTAGAAGGCATGACCAAGGGCGGCAAGAAAGGCGGCCCCGGTATTGTTCCCGGCAATCCGGATGAGAGTTCTATCATCAAGTACATTCGCGGTATCGCCAACCCGCGCATGCCCGAAGATGAGCCACCCCTCACCGACGAGCAGGTTCACACCCTGCGTATGTGGATTGCCGCCGGTGCCAAAGACGACAGTGCTGAAGCTCCCGCTCCGGCAGAGGTGCCTGCAGAGACTTTGCCCGCCCCGGAACCCGCTCCCGTTGTTGAGGCGGCCCCGGTGGAAGCGGTTCCGGCACCCGCCGAAGTCGCTCCGGCGGTCGAAGTTGCGCCCGCTCCTGTGGTCGAACCCGCCACACCTGCGGAAGCCCCGGCCGCGTAGGTGTTACGACGGGACCGTCCCGCGTAGTTGAAATGCAGGGGACCGTCCCGCACGTTGGGTACGGGCTGGGCTCCGGTAGGCCGATTCTTATCAGTACGGATTCCAGTGGATCTTGTTGAGTGCCTTTGCGTGCAGGACAGTCCCCTTGACAAAAAAAATCGCCCCGAAGTCCTTCGGGGCGATTTGCACATCTAATCCATCTGCGCTTACTTCATCTGCTGGACCTTCATTTCCTTGGCCAGCGTGACGCCTTCGGCCAGGTTGGAAGCGGTGCCGATGGCGTAGTCCTCTTCCACCGTCGTCAGGGTCAGTTTACCGACCGGCTTCTGGCGGTGGGCGATGACCTTCCCGCCGACCTCGATCGGGTCGCCGTCCTGGAGGATCTTGAACTCGGTGCCTGTCTGAACACCGTGTTTTTTGCCAAGGTTAATGATAACCGCGTCATTGGCGGCGGCATCCGCGATCAAGCCTTGGAGAGGCTCCGAGGAGGCCAGCTTTTCCGCCAGCGCGCTTACGACGGCGGATACCGTCTCTGTGGGCTTGGCATCGTCAATCTTCTGAGAGGCCTGGAAGAAGATGCCGGTCGTCTCGGAATCGATCAGGCGCAGGTAAAGCATGGTGTCCGCGCCGACCTGGGCGAAATCGATGAAGCCGAGGTGCCCGGCGGACAATACCTGACCCAGACGGCGCTGGGTATCGCCGCTGGCGAGTTCAGAGCTTCCCAGGTTCAATTCCTGGAGGAGTTTGTCGAGCATGACGCGTTCCACGACCTGGATGCCGTTCTTGCCCTGGGCCTGCACTTCGATTTCGCGCTGGAGGACCATGTCCGTGCCCGCGCGGTCGAAAACGATCTTGCCCTTGGTCTCACCGGGCAGGAAGGCCAGAACCACGGGGCGCGAGGTCCAGTCATCGGTTGGTTCCGCCTCACCCTTTGCTTTCAACTCTTCGTAGCGCTTGCTCAAGTCGGTGATGAGGCTCTTGATGAGCTCCCCCTTCTTGATGTCGTTGGCCTCTTCAAGCTCCGTCTTGACCTGCTGCAGCATGAGCCCGGTCATTTCGTCGGGTCGAATGGCAGCTGCCTTTTCCAGCGTTTCCTTCGCGAGCATAAGGTCGTTTTCACCGCCGCGTTCACGATAGGCCGAACCCTCATTGCTCAGGGCTTCTACATTGTACTGGTCGAGGGACTGGGCTTTGGCATATTGCTCCACGGCCTTGTCGATGTCACCATTCGCCTGGGCCAGACGCCCCTGGGAATTTACCGCCTCCGACTTCTGCCATTCGGGGATCTCCGCGCTGGCGGCGGCCGCAAGGCTTGTTTCGGCCTGCTCCAGCTCGCCCGACTTGATGAGGGCCTCGCCCTTTACCGCCTGGGCATAGCCGTTGTCGCCTGCCTTGTCGGCGGCAGCGATGGCGCCTTCGAGGTCACCCCTTTCCAAGGCCACTTTGGCCAAGCCGGCGTCGGCGCCGATCTCGCCAAATTCCTTCTCGGCTTCGTCCAGCTTGCCCTCGGCCACGAGTATGTGGCCGTTGAGCTCCTTGACCTGGGTCGCGTCTTCGCCATTCTCCAGTGCGGAAGCGACGACAGCCGAGGCCTTGTCCGTCTTGCGCTGCTGGAACAGGTTTTCCGCCACTTCCTTGAGAATGTTGGCCTGCTCGGTACCCGCGCCACGCAGCACCCGCTCGATTTTGCGCTCGGGCGTATGGACGAAGAGGGTGAGGGGGAGCTGGTTCACGTTCTTATACCACTCGGCCGTCTTCACTTGTTCATCGGCCAGGAGGAAATACTGGATCTTGAGTCCATCGGCGAAGGCCTGCAGTGCCGCCTTGTCCGATTCCATACCGAGGGCGATGATGGAGAGGGCATCGCTGTTGTACAGCCGCTTCAGGGCCTGAAGCTTGGCGGCGATGGCCTTGCCATTGTCCGGTGTGAAGAAGAACAGGATGACCAGATCGGGATTCTTCTCCAGAATCTCGTTCAGGTTTACGGATTTTCCAAATATGTCCTGGGCCTGAATCTCCGGAACCGGATCGCCTTCAAAGAAGTCCGCTTGGGTGGACATGCTGCACAGTGAAAAGCCCAACACCAGTCCGAAATGCAAAACACGTTTGCTGATATTCATGGATCTCTCCCCAACCTCCTACATTTCAAGGGTTTATCGACGCACACCGCCTATATGGCTGAATTCTACCACCAAGCGAGATTTTTTACGAATGGGCAATCACCGCTATGGCCCGGAGGGTGAAAGCACGACTTCAATGGTCGCTGTAGCCCCGGGCTTAGTTGGAGCAGGAATGTTACCCCTACTAATAATAGGTTCGCTTCCGGTTGACGGGATGTATGCGAGATATTTTAGTTCGGCCTTGCCATCCTCCTTTGTGAACTCAAGGAAATCGCCAGAGCCGAGAAATTCCAAGGTTTTCAGAACCGTATCGCTACTATCTAGCACTTCGATTGGGAATGGACCGGCTACGTCTTCCAATTTTCCCGCGAGTTGTTCGGTACTAATCCCTTGTCGATTGAATTTATGGTAGGTTTCCTCGTCTTTAGCGCGAAATACATTGAAAACTATCATTGTATAGTAGTTCTCTGAATCGGTGGTCGCTGGTGTCTCTGTGGGCGTGACGTTGTTCGTGACCGGCACCGGGGCGTCCGGCGGCGTCTCAGTCTTGTCGCCCCCAGCCAACATGATCCCGCCGATGACCACGACCAACGCGGCAGCGACACCCCCTCCGATTAGCAGTCCCTTGTTGGGTCCCGTCGAAGTCACGGGCGCGGGTTGAATATGCGCTGGCGCACTTCCGGGCATCGTTGCACCCACCTCACCTGTTGCAACCTCAGCCGGTGGCGGGCCCGCGACGGTGGCTCCAGGCGCTGGCGCGCCGCCGGGCACCGTGGCCCCCGGTCCCGCTTCGGCGATGGTCGTTTCCTGCGTTGCGGGGCGGGCTCCGGCGATGGTGGCCTTGAAATCCTCCGAGACGGGCTGGTTAATCATGGTCGCCTGTACCGGTGCTGCGGGTGCGGGTGCCGCCATGGTGGAGGAGAGGGCAGCATTCGCGCCGGGGTCGAGGATGGCTGGATTCGGATGCTCCTTCAGACTTTCCCTGAGGGCCGCCGCCATTTCGTTGCCCGACTTGTACCGGTTCGCGGGACGCTTGCTTTGGGCCTTCATGATAACGCCCGCCAGCGCATCGGGAATGGCGAAGTTCAACTCGGTGGGGGGCACGGGGTCGATCTTGATGACTCGATGCATGACGGTGCTCAGGGCCTCGCCGCCGAAGGGCTTTTCGCCCGTGGTTAATTCGTAGAGGATGTTGCCCACCGAGAAAAGATCGGAGCGGCCATCGAGCTTCTGTCCCATGAACTGCTCTGGGCTCATGTAGTGGGGCGTGCCAATCAGGGCACCATCCTGGGTGAGGTTGGAATCGCTCACGTGGGCGATGCCGAAGTCCGCCACCTTAAGGGGCTTGTCCGTGGGCATGAGAATATTGGCGGGTTTGATGTCGCGATGAACCACGCCGTTCTCGTGGGCCACATGGAGGGCTTCGCAGATGTTTGCGCCGATCTCCACGATCTCTTCCATGCCCAGGCGCTTGCGCGAATCGACAATGTCGGCCAGGTCGCCCCCTTCGAGGTATTCCATGGCGATGTAGGCCATGCCGTCCTCCTCAGCAGCGTCGTAGATCGTGATGATGTTTGGGTGGTTCAGGGCACCAGCGGCCTTCGCCTCGCGAAGGAAACGCTCCATCATCTCGTCGGCCATGCCGGAGGCTTCCACCACTTCGCGGCGCGCGGTCTTGATGGCCACGCGCCGACCGATGTTAGGGTCCCTGCCCTCATAGACGACGCCCATGGCGCCCTTGCCCAGTTCACGGATGACTTCATAACGCCCCAGCTTGGTGGGCATCTTCGGATCGGCCACGATAGAATCCTTTGTTGATGATTGCGGTATTGAGTAACGTTTCAGCCCGTTGAGGCATTGATAAATTTAACCACAAACAGATTTAAAGCAGCCAGCCGGCCGCAATCAAAAACTTTGAACCACGGAGCTCACGGAGGCACGGAGAAAAATGAGTTGCAGCGTCACTGGGGGCAAAGTGGCAGGTCTTCGGAGAGGAGAGTTCTTCTCCTATTTGACGCTCCGTGCCTCAGTGCCCTCCGTGGTCAATTACCTTCTAGTTGATAGTCGATATAACGGAATCTGACAACGACCTTTCCATTCCGATCCGAATGTTGCCTTCTGGATATAGCCAACAAATCAGTCTAGCGTCACGGAGTCTTGAGTTTTTTTATCCAGGCGCGCACGTCTTCTGCATCGTTCGCTGTGGGGGAGAGGGACAGGTAGGTTTCAAAGTGTTTGATGGCATCATCGCTCTTGCCCACCGCCGCCAGGGCGAGGGCCAGATTGTAGTGCACGGTCGGAGCGCTGTCTTTAAGCCGCAGCGACTCTGTGAAATGAGCGATGGCCTCGTCGTTGCGCTCGGCGCGGCGGCAGGCTTCGCCGAGGTCGTTGTAGCTCTGGGCGTCGTCCGGGGCGAGTTGGCGAGCTTCGTCGAATACTGCCACGGCCTTGTCGTAGGCCTTCTCGCGCAAATAGAGCCGGCCGAGATTGCGCTTTACCTCTATCCCATCGGGGCGCAGTGCGGCGGCCTTTTGATAGCTTTCGATGGCCTTGGCGGTCGCCCCCATGCTGGCCTCGGCGACTGCCAGGTTGAAGTTGGCCTCGTAGAAAGCGGGCAGCAGGGTGGCCGCCAAATGGTAGGCTTCAATCTTCTCTTCAATGTCCGATGCGGCGACGCCGCGGTTGTAGGCCTCGATGGCGCGCAGTTCAGATTCGCTGACACCGGCTGCGGGGACCAGTCGGGCCTCGGAAAGCTCCGCCGCGTCCATGGTGGATTTTTGGACCCCGTGGGCCTCCAGCAGGGGAAAGGCGTTATTGATCTTGTTGACTATCGTGAAGTCGATGTCGTTGAATCCGCCACTGATGAGTCCGATGAGCCTGCCATCGCGATCAAAAACAGGCCCGCCGCTGGAGCCATGGGTTGCGGTCAGGGCCACCTGAATCACGGCATAGCCGTCAAAGGTTCGATGGGGATTGGCGACGGTGCCGCTCACCGTCGAGAATTCCAGGTTCATAGGGGCGGCGATAGAGACGAGGGGGGCACCACTTTTCAGGGTATCTCCATCGCCCAGCATGGCATGGGCGGGCAGGGGGGACGTCGCCTTGAAAAGGGCGAATTCCACGTCGGGGCGGGATTCCACCAGTTCGAGCGCCACCTTAGTTCCGTCGGCAAGACGGCCCACGAAATCCTTTACCCCCTCGGCCTGATGGGCCGTCGCGAGCACGTAGCCATCCGGATGAATGCAGCAGCCGCTGCCCTGCACCTCCGCACCCGTGTCGGCGCGCTTGCCCTGTATAACCAGCACCGTGGCCATGTTTCGGCTGGCCACGGCTTCCACGTCGAGAGGCTGCGCCGCCGACCATGGCGCATAGGCCAGGCAAAAGGGCAAAAGCGCCCTGATTATGCATTTCATGGGTAGTCCTCGTCCCGTTGTCCCTTTGCTAATAATAGGGTGGACTCGCCGTGCAGTCAATTTTTCGCGCTTGCGCGCCATTCAGGCTTTTTCGATCCAGTATCTCGCTGTGTTAGGATGAAAGTGCGACGCGATCCGGCAGGAGTTTACAACGTGAAAAAGCTATTGATGATAGTTCTGGCGCTTCTGGGCGTATTGCCCGAGGGGGCGAGCGCTCAGGGCATGATGTCCGATCTGCTTCTGGGAAAACTGATCAACCCACAAGTGGGTGCGTACGCCTGGTATACCCTCAAAGACCAGGCGACCGGCCAGGAGTACTTTCTTCGACAGGCGATTGTGGGCACAGAGAAGATCAAGCGCAAAGAGGCCTGGTGGCTGGAAACGGAACTGGTCCCAAAGATCGGCTTCTCTTCGGTCTATAAAATGCTCCTGACCGGCCCGGCGGGTGAGCCGGACAACGTAAAGCGTCTCCTCGTTCGCGAGGGCAATGGCGCGGTGCAGGAAATCAGCATGGAAAATGGCGGGGATTGGGAGGATGAGAAAGACATCCCTAGGGAATCCGCGGGTATTGAGACCATCACCCTTCCCTCGGGCGATATTCAGGCGGAGCACTACATCGTGAAGGACGGAGAGCCCCCTACGGAAATCTGGATCAGCGAGCAGGTGCCCCCGATGGGGCTGGTGAAGATGAAGAATTCCGAGGGCGAACTGATGCTCCAACGCTTCGGCAACGGGGGAAAGGACGGCCAGAGCGCGATTCCCACCAACCCAATCGAAACCGGAGAATCTGCGGAGGTGGCGGAGGCACCCTCGCCGGAACAGCCCGAGGAAGCGGGGGCGGAGGCGAGCGAGCAACCGGATCCCCCTAAAGGCAAGAAGAAATCCAATATTTCTGTACGAAAGCGGGCACGATGAGCGCGCGCCGGGCGGTTGCCATTGTGCTGGCAACGCTGGTGCTCCTTCCCTTCACAGGGTGCCAGACGACAGACACTTCCGACGCGTCGGCGGTACCACCCTCCGCGCAGATCATATTCACGCCCCGTGTTCATAGGGTGGTGATTCAGGCGGGTGAGGGGCGCTACCCGAACCTCTTTACGACGGCCTCGTATGCGGTGTGGGGAAAGGAAGCCGTCGCGAGCGTCCCTCTGACGCCCCCGGTGGCCTTGGACACCGCAGCGGGTGACGCGCCCACGGAGGCGGCGATGGATTCCAACCTGGAAAGTGTTCCCCCGCAGCCAGCGGTAGAGGCGGCGCGTGCCGGTGGATTGACCATCGAATGCCGCCTGGAGTCGGAGTTTCCGGATCGCAGTATCGCCTATGACGCCGTCGGTCTTCGCGGCATGACGATCCTGTTAAAGCTACCCGATGGGCGGGAATTGCAACCTGCCCAGAAGACCCTGAGTTCCGAGCTCGAGGAGGTTCCGATTGGGGCGCTGCGACGCTATGGACGAAAACTGACCCTCTATTTTTCCGAAAGTCAGTTCCTGGTGGAGAACCCCGCAGTGAATCCAAAAGCCGCGGGCATCCAACTCAAGATCGTGGGCGTCGAGTCCCAGTTCTTCTTCGACTGGCCCGCCACGCCGGACTTCATGGCAACGCCCAACCCCCGTCCGGACCAGAAGGCGGCCAAGTTTGTCCGCAAGCACCTCCCAGAAGCGCGTTCGGCCATTTCCCGCACGTCCCACACCTTTGACTAAGCCCCGCGAGGGCCTTCGTTCGTGAAAGCCGCCATTAAGTTCATCATGACCCTGACAGGGCTATTGCTCATCGGGGCGAACATCGGCACCGTCTTGCTGCTGACCCAGTTCGAGGGCTTGCTTCGCCAGGGCATTACGCGGCAGGCGGGTCAGATCCTGGGCTCGGAAGTTCACTTGGAAGGCGTGCGCATCGACTGGTCGCGCCAGGCCATCGAATTCCGCGGAATCTCCGTTTTCAATCCCGAAGGCTTTACCGATCGCGAGGCATTGCGCTTGGAATCGGCCTGGGTTTACCCCCAATGGCTCGCGGTATTCTCGAAGACGCCCGTGATCGAGCAGGTGCTCATTCGGGAGGCAAAGATCCAGCTTCAGTACGATGAGGCGAAGGGGACCAATCTGGGAACCATGATGGAGCGTGCACGGGATTGGGCCGACCAGCAGACGCGCGGCGAGGCCTGGGTTCTCGGTCGGCCTGTGAACATCCGCAAAATCATTTGCGAGCCGGCCGAGATCAAGGCGGAAAGCGTGTCCCCGCCGCAACCCCCAATCACGCTCACCATGAGCGCCTTTACCGTCGAGAATCCGGCAGGAGAAGAGGCCGTCAGCGGCGCGCGGGCCATTCATCTGGTGCTCCAGGGGATGGCGCGGCAGTTGGGCTCGCTCGACGGGCTCTCCAGCTTCGTGCGCGAGACGGTAAGTGCCGAGGCCAGCCCTCCGCCGGAACCGGCCGCGCCTTGATCACCGGCAAGTCCCTTGATATCATCCACCGGCGGTGGCCCCGGCATCGGCGATCGGTCGAGTCGTGAGAAACCCATTTCGCGAGCGGATTCAATAGCGTCAACAAGGTGGAGGTAGCGTCCCCGTGGCCCAGGTTAGCCTGACCAACGTGCAGAAGTTCTATCCCGGGGGCATCTCCGCAGTGAGGAACGCTAATCTGGTCATTAACGACAAGGAATTCGTCGTGCTCGTCGGCCCCTCGGGCTGTGGAAAGTCCACGACCTTGCGTATGATTGCCGGCCTGGAGGAAATATCGGCGGGAGAAATCCGGATCGACGGCCGTGTCGTGAATGACGTGCCTCCAAAGGATCGCGACATTGCCATGGTCTTTCAGAACTATGCCCTGTACCCGCACAAGAACGTTTACAAAAACATGTCCTTCGGACTGGAAATGCGGCGATACCCAAAGGACGAAATCGACCGTCGGGTCCGGGATGCCGCCGAAATCCTGGGGATTACCGACCTGCTCCAGCGCCGTCCAAAGGCGCTGAGCGGCGGACAGCGCCAGCGTGTAGCCGTGGGCCGGGCCATCGTCCGCAAACCCAAGGTATTCCTGTTTGACGAACCGCTGTCGAACCTGGACGCAAAACTCCGCATACAGATGCGTGCGGAAATCTCCAAGCTCCACCGACGCCTTCAGTCTACGATGATTTATGTGACCCATGATCAGGTTGAGGCCATGACCATGGGTGATCGGATTGTCGTCATGCTCGACGGTGTCATCCAGCAGGTCGACGCGCCCCTCGATCTTTATCACCGTCCGTTAAACAAGTTCGTGGCAACCTTTATCGGAAGCCCTCCGATGAACATGCTGGAAGGGCGCATCGAGGCTCGGGGGGAGGACTTGGAGTTCCGCATGGCGGAAGACGCCTTCGCGCTTCGAATCCCCCTGGAATACCACCTTGCGCTGAGGCCCTACGCCGGAAAATGCGTATATCTGGGACTCCGCCCGGAAGATCTCGTGGACGGGTCAGGGCAGATCGAGGAAGCGGGCGAAACGCTGGAGGCGCTCGTCGAGGTGGTGGAACCCATGGGCTCGGAAATCTACGTGTACCTGAGTCTTGCGGGGCAGCCATTAACGGCGCGG
>JBIJDL010000180.1:0-10884 GCA_044344195.1 Candidatus Hydrogenedentales bacterium | reverse complement strand
CCATGCCCTGGCCAGGCCCGACGTGGGCAGTCCCTACCTCCTCCATATAAACACCCGGAAGCTCCACTTCTTCGACCAGGAAACCGAGCTCGCTATCCGCTGACCTCCTGATTCCCGATTGTGGTTTGGGGTTGGCCTCCTTTGCGGGCGCGTGAGGTAGCCAGCCCGGGGGACTTCGAGGCCCTTCTCAAAGTGCGCAATTTTCCCTACTATTTTGCCTGGAGCACCACAAGAGCCAGTATTGCAATGGTTTAGGGTGCGGATATTTCAGCCCCGCTTGCACATCGGCGTGGGGCATGGCATAATCGTACGGATAAACTATTAACACTTTTAAGAATCAGTCGCAATCCTGCCATAGGCAGCGTCGGTATCGAATTTGATGTGGGGAGTTCTGGTTCCAGGGCCCGATGCCCAGGAGAACGGAGTGAGTATGAAAAGATGTCGATTTCTCAACGATGAACGCGGTGTGACGCTGATCGAGATTACCCTGGCCGTGGCCATTTTTGCGGGTGTTATCGGCGTTACGGCGCAGTCACTCATGTCGTTTTACGTCAGTATCGATATCCAGGAACAGCGCATGGAAGGTGTCCGTGCCTGCCAGAGCGTCATGGACGGTCTACGCGAGAAGCGGACGGAGTTCAAGGACGATTTTCCGGAAGGGCTCCTGACCTGGATCGAGACCAATAACGACAGTTCCTGGTCGGATTTTAAAGCGGACAACAGCGAGCACATTGAACTTGCGGATCAGACCATCGAAGTGACTTGCTTCAATGAAGCGGGCGAAGCGGCGGATGGGGGAGACAACCCCATCGTAGTACATGTTACGACGAACTGGACTGATCGCAGGGGCCGACCCCTTTCGGCCACGCTTGTCAGCATGCTGACGAACGAATAGGAGCGCACGTCGATGAAAAAAAATAACGGACATACCATGGTTGAAGTAATGGTCTCGATGGGCATTCTCTCCGTCGTTTCCCTCCTGGGCTTTATCGTGCTTCAATCCTCTACCACTTCCGCCCAACTGGCTAACGCCAAGGTGGACGTTCAAAACAACCTTCGAGACACCGTCTCCGTGCTGAGCAGCGAGCTGCGCGAAGGCGTGACCGAGATTACCACCGGAAAGACGGGCGCCCCCGAGGGCCTGTTCCCCGTGGCCATCGGCGATGAAGGGCGCTCGATCACCTTTCAAGTACCGGAGCCCGTTTCAGGGGAGGCCCTCTTTGCCTACTCGACACCGATTACCTTTTCGCTCGAAAATGAAGACGCCAACGGTAACGGCCTGCTTGACCCCGATGAAGACACCAACGGTGATGGCGCCCTGACACGGCGGGTTGTGCGCTCTCAGAACGGCGAGACCGTGCCGGTCGCGGGTGCCTCGACCATCGAGTTTGTAAATTTTTCTCTGTTGGACAATCAGGCCGCAGACGTTGAAGACAGGACCACCGTGCAAATTGCCTTGCGTGGCAGCAAGCGTTACGGAGCAGGTGAGGGCAAACCGCTTCTCGCCGAAACTACATCCAATATTCGCCTCGTCAATTAAGAAAGGAGGGGACCTATGGATCATAGCCACCTTAAACGAAAAAACCAGGACGGTATCGCACTCGTATTCGCCATGCTCGCTATCATCGTCATTCTCGGCTCGATGGGGCTGGTGATGACGGGCGTGCAGCGCGCCAAGAAAGAAACCGACCACGCCTACAACAATGTGTTGCTTGAGGAAGCGGCCCAGGCAGGCGTCGACTTCGCTGTCGAGCAACTCTGGAACGACTACAAGGTCAGCAGCGGCAACACCACGGGCAACGTGGCGTCCTACAAGTTTTATCTGAACAACACGTCTGAAATTCCGATCAACGAAGACTTGAACTTCAACGGCACGAAAGATGTGGGTGAAGAGGGCAACGGCGACGGCAACTTCGACACCCTGCCCTCGGGCGTCAGCCAGTACGGCAAGGCTATCATTACCGAGCCCATCGACTTCAAGAAGCCCGGCACCGAAACAGTGCTGGCGACGATCGAGAGCGTAACGGTCACCCGCTATGACACGGTGTACGAGTCCCGACTTACGGTTCGTTCCACGGCGACCCTCGACGGCGCCTCAAAGACAGCGGTGCAGATTTTGCGTATTGGCGGCACTCCCTTCGATCACGGCCAGTTTGCCATTCTCGCGAACAACATAAGTTGTATCCTCTGCCATGCGGAAATACGCTCGCTGGACCTTGAGCGCAATACGGATTCCAGCCTCTACGGCACCTTTGACCGTGTTAAGGTGGCGGCGCTTGAATCCCTGCTTGTCCGCACGGGCTCGGAGCCCGACTCCCGAGTCGCCGGTTCGGTTTACACCCGTGGCCGCGTTTACCAGCCCAACGGCAGCGAATACACCGCGGCCGGCCTGGCCTCCACCGGCTTTGACGCCTATTCCTTCAGCAGCGAAGACGGCAAGATCACCCAGAGCGCCACGGGCGGCATGACGACGACCAACCTGGCCAACGCCGCCAAGAACGGTGACGGCGAGTTGCTCCAGTTTGCAAACCTTTACATGGAATATCCCGCTGAGGCGGAAGCCCAGACCGACGGCCCGCTGCCGGGTACCTTCCCCGCGCCCTATCCCGATGAGGATGGTGACCGCGTGGTGGATGATTCGGAGTTCGAAGTTATCGTCAATACGGCCAACGGCAGCATCGATTTCGAGTTGGGCGTGGAAGATCCGAGCGGCGCCATCACCAACGGCGTGGCCTACGGCATCCCCGATGGCAGCATTTACACAGGCACGACCCTTCCGGAATCTTCGAATTCCGCGCTATCGTCCCTTTCCACCGACGGGTACTACGATGGCAACCTGATCCTCGTGGGCACGGAAGACGACCCTATCAAAATTCAGAATACGGTTGCCATCGATGGTGACTTGGTAATCAAGGGACCGGTAGAGGGTGAAGGCAAGCTGCTCGTTCGCGGCAATACTTACGTCATTGGCGACGTCACCTATAAGGACGCTCCCGGAGAATTCGGTGTAAACGAGTCGGGTGAAACGAACGCCTTCGCACTGGTATCGGGCGGTAGCGTCATGATGGGCGATTACACGACCATTCGCGGCGTCAACCATACCTCGTACAATAGCGACAAATACCCCACTTGGAGCCAATACAGTATCCACACGCGCGACAAGAACCGGAGCAATAATGTAACCCGTCTGAGCTCCACCCAGAATTTGAAATGGGGCTACTTTGACCCCTGGTCCACCGATTCGAACCAGAAGGTCACGGGGAAGCCGGGCCATCAGTTCAGCTTTACCATGTCCGAGCTCCAATTGTTCAACCAGCTCGAATTGGAAAAGGCTGTAGCGGACAATCAGTACACGCCGCGATTCTATGGTCTGCGGGAAAGCCAGCCCAACAACATCTGGTTGTATGACGCCGCGGACGAACACGCCGTGCACTACAACGACGCCGGTGTGAAGAAACTCAGCGACTACCTGGTTGCGAAGGGCTACCCGCTCGACATCATGAACCGTGCCGCCTATCACTACCTCAATCCCGAAGGCAACTGGATGTCCGAAGATCAGTTGCGCCAATTCTGGTACGACGACGAAATGTCCCGCCCGAGCAGTGGGCGCGACTTCAAGTTCGACGGATTGCTCTACAGCAACAACTCGATCTTCAATATTGTCCGCAGCATGGAACGGCACTATTCGAACTCGAAGGGTAAGATGACCATCCGGGGTGGTGTGATTGCTGCCGACTTGGGTATGTTTGTTCCCGGTGGTTTGAAGCTGCACTATGATCCGCGCGTGGAGCGTTTCCTGAACGTTGCGGATACCGAACAGGTGGTCTTCGCCCGCGCAGCCTTTTATTTCGATCGCGGCTGAGCGGTCCCTTGACGGTCTTTCAATTGATGCTGGAGAACGTGCAAATGAAATATGGATGGCAATATGCCATGCTCGCAGTCGCCTTGGTGGCGGCGTCTGCGGGCGCCGATACGGTATACCTGAAGAACGGAGTCGAGTTTGATGGCGTCGTAACGCCCGTTGCCGACAACCCGGGGATCTTCAAGGTGACCGCCGGCGATCGGAGCCTGACCTATCGCGCGGAAGAGATTGACCGCGTGGAGAAAAACGAAAAGACGGGAAAGCTGAGCAAGGAAGAGATCCTGGCCAGTTGGGAAGAGCAGAACCGGGTCCTCACGGAGGAAACGGGGCTGACCGCGGAACAGCGCGGCCTGGTGATGGGCCTGATGTTCGAACTGAAAACCGACAACGTTTCCAAGCGCGTGGCGGTACGCGAGAAGTTGATCGGCCTCCAGAAGGAGTTCGATGCCTACAACTTCCTCGCCAATCAGCTCCCTGGTGTCTCCATCCTGATAGGGCCCAATCTTCTCGAAGCGCTGGCCTACATGGACAGTTCACGGGCCCTGGAACTTCTCCAAGGAGCCGCGGAGAATAATTACTTCGGTACCCGGGCCATGGCGATTGAGTTACTGGGCCGCCTCGGTAACGCGGGTAGCAAAGATCTCATCGTGCGCGGCCTGGCCGACCACAAACAGGAAGTGCAGATAAGCGCGGTCTACGTATTGGCGGGCATGGGGGCGCGGGAAGTAACGCCGGCGCTCATCAGCCTGCTCCCGAGTCCCGACGAGCGCGTCTCGAATGCGAGCCGCGAGGCCTTACTGGCGCTCTGGGCGAACGCGATCACCGACCCCAAGCCAGGCACCGTGGACGAGTGGACCACCTTCTGGAACACCCAGGAGAAGTCGGGAACACCCGTACAACTCGCGGACCTCAAGGCACTCAGCAACCCGGAAGAAGAGATCGTGAGCAGTATCGATACGAATCACAGTGTTGGATCCGGTGCCGATACGGCGGTCGCGTCGGAAGGGTAAGTTCACAAATTTCCCAGTGAAGCCGGTTGCCCGAGCGGGCAGCCGGTTTTTGTGTTTCTGGAGCGCCCTGCATCAAGTTTGGGGTTCGCACAGCCGGCGACATATAATAGAGTCGGTAACTCTGGAGTTTTTGCCATGTCGGGAATTTCTGTCGTGTTGTGCTTCGCGGCGTTGGCCGCGCCGGTTTCTATTGATGTGGCCAAGCCCCCTGCGCGCAACATCTCTGAATACAACCTCTTCAAAGATGCCGCCCGGCAGATTCCCAACGACGGCGTCCTGCCCTACGACCTGAATACCCCCCTCTACTCGGATTATGCCTCCAAGCACCGCTTTATCTGGCTACCGGAAGGTGAGCGGGCGGAATATCGCGACCGCGACGTTTTTGAGTTCCCCGTAGGCACAGTGATCGCGAAGACCTTCGGCTTCCTGAAGGACATTCGGGATGCCTCGAAGGGAGAGCGGATGGTCGAAACTCGCCTGCTCATTCACAAGCCGGAGGGCTGGGCCGGATTCGCCTACATCTGGAATGAAGAAACTACCGATGCCAGGCTGGCGGTCGCGGGCGGACGGGCGGATGTTTCATGGACACACTACGATGGTCAGGTGCGCAAGCTTGATCGCTATATCATCCCCAATATGAACGAGTGCAAGCAGTGCCACGAGATTGGCGGCAAGCTCCAGCCCATAGGCCCAAAGGCCAGGCATCTCAATAAAGAATATTCTTATTCCGATGGCGCCATGAATCAGCTCCTTAAATGGCAGGCTGCGGGCTATCTGGGTGAAGCGCCCGCCCCGGAAGCCGCACCCCGCGTGCCCAATGCCGACGATCCGGCGTCCGGAAGCCTGAATGAGAGGGCGCGAGCCTACCTCGATATCAACTGCGCCCATTGCCACAATCCTCAGGGGCCTGCACACATGTCCGGACTCGATCTTTCCTATGATCAGCTCGACGCCGGGAAGTACGGCGTTTTCAAGAGCCCTATTGCTGCGGGACGCGGCTCCGGCGGCTACAAGTTTGGCATCGAGCCGGGGCACCCCGAGGTCTCCATCCTGATGCACCGGCTCGAAAGCACGGAGCCCGGTGTTATGATGCCGCCCCTTCCGAAGCGAATGATTCATGACGAGGGCATCGCCTTGCTGCGGGAGTGGATCCTCGCCATGCAGGCGCAGGTCACTGCGGGCAATTCGGTCGAACTTGTGGAGTAGACAAACCGAGCGTTGACGTCGGCAACCCATCCATCAAGGAGAGTAATCCATGCTTGCAAATAAGATCATCCTTTCGCTCGGTGTACTACTGTTCGCCGTCTCCTTGGCCCAGGCAGAGACCGATCAGAAAGACAAGGAGGGCTTTGTCCCCCTGTTCGACGGTAAGACGCTGGATGGCTGGAAGACCACGGGGAACTGGGTAGTGGAAGAGGATGGCACCGTTACCCTCGTGCCGCGACCGGGGGAGACAGGGTGGGAGCGTTTCGATGCCTACATCATGACCGAGCGCACCTACAAGGACTTCGTGCTCGACCTGGAGTTCAAGATCGAGAAGGAAGGCAACTCGGGCGTGTTTTTCCGCGTGGGCGACCCGTTACTGCCCGTGTCAAAGGGCATCGAGGTTCAGATTCTCGACACCTTCGGCCTGGAGAAGCCCGGCAATCACGACTGCGGCGGTGTCATCGGTACGGCGGCACCTTCCAAGAACATGGCCAAGCCGGCGGGCGAGTGGAACCGCTACACCATCACGGTCGAGAACAACCGCCTCACCGTGGTACTCAATGGCGAACAGATCATCGACCTGAAGCTCGACGAATCCGCCATGAAAGATCGGCCCGAAGTGGGCCACATCGGCTTTCAGGATGAAGCCAAGCGCATCTGGTATCGCAACGTACGCATTAAGGAATTGCCGTAAACGGCGGCCCAAATGAATTGACGTGAACCGTATCGCGATAATTCGGGCTCTCGATAGAAATGCGCAAGCTGGGAGCGCCGACATCCCTGTCGGCAACGCACCGAACGTGAAAATCGCCCTCGCTTGCTACGAATTGAGCCCCTGCACTGCCGCCGCCTTAGCTTCGAGACGCAAAAAATTTCAGTTCTGTTCCCGCCCGGGCAGTTGCCTCTCCTGCCGCTCCTCACGCTGCCACGCGACTGGATCGCCAAACTTTTCCGTCAGGCTCTTTCTACGGGCCGAGTTCAGGCCTTCCAGCATGTCGGCCAGACGGTCACCATTGGTCGATCCGGCATCGGATATATCCGGCGCCTCTTCAACCACCACCAGCACCCGCCCATGGGCAAGGCGTGGCCCAACGCCAATCCACTTCACACGCCCGTGGTCGTATATAGCGTCGTAACTTTTAAGCATGGGAAGCCTCCTGAATGTGCAACGCCCAGCACGTAGCGTTCCACCAGTTTACCAATTCATTGTGCGCCTTGGCGAACTAAAAATCTGCACTCCGGCGGGTGCCCATAAGTTTGCGTAGATTCGCGGTTCATTCCCGCTTCGACCCTTTCCGCGGTCACTCCTTTACCTTCTCAGCTTCGTCCTTCACCCGCGCCTCCAGCCGCCGAAGATCCTCCCGGGCGCAATCATCCATGAAATAAGGGAGCGACTGCGCCAGGGCCTTCGCCACATGCTCTCGCGCTTTCGAAAAATCCTTCATCGCCTCATAGTACTTCCCCACATAGTAATGGGCATAAAACAGACGCCGCCCCCGATCCACGTCGTCGCCCGATTCCGCAGCGGTCATCACCGCCTCCACGCTGCCCTCCCCCCGATACAGCGCCCATAGCGCCGGAAACGGTGCCTCGCGCATTCGCGTATACTCCAGCAAAGCCCCCTGCGCCTTCTCCACGCCCTCCGCCTCCGCAAGACACAGGAAATGCCACAGGCCATTCTCAATGTCCGTTGCCCCCACCGAATGATAGCGCGCAAACTGCGCCGCCCCGCCCGCATAGTCTCCCGAATAATACAGCGCCAATCCCCGCTCCCAGCACGAATCCTCGTCATGGGGTTCGCCGCCACGCGCCGCCACACTGTAATCCGCCACCGACTCCGAAAAGCGCCCCAGCCGAAACAAGATCTCCGCCCGTTGATGATGGCGGGGAGAGGGTGACTCAGGGCGGAGATCGGAGAAGGGGGCGAGGGCGGCTTCGGGCGTCGGAGTGGGGGACGCGGGTGTTGCGACGCCAGAGAGATGTACCTGTGCGGTGAAAAAGAGCAAGAAAAGCGCCAGTCGAATTTTTGAAACGGCATGGTAGGTCATAGGAAAGCTCCGAAAGTGTTTACGGCCCATAGTGTTTCGCCTGCAAACATGATATAGGACATTGAATCGCAGCGCCAGACCCGCTATTCTGTCCCTGTATCGTGCGGGTGTGTGGCGCGCGATAGTATACCGGCAGTTGAGGGAGGGGTGTGCCGAATAGTCCCGGCGCAAAGGATCGCGGACATTCCTGTCCGCGGCAAAGAAGACCCAAACCCCCAACGGCCCGTCGGAGTGTTTCGTGATTCCGGATTGGAAAGACTCGAGTTTGTCTACACGCCCGCAAGGCCGTTTCGATTTTGCGGTGAACTCTGCCTCGGACAGGAATGTCCGAGATCCTCGTCACAGGATCGCGGACATTCCTGTCCGCGGCAAAGCAAACCCAAACCCCCAAGGGCCCGTCGGCGTGTCTCACGATTCCGGGTTAGAAGGATTTAAGTCGGTACTACATACCGCCGGGCCATTTATCTGTTACCGTGGGCTTTGCCTCGGACAGGAATGTCCGAGATCCTAACGAATTTTTGCAGGAGAGCAGCATGGCGAAAGCCCCCAAGAAAGAAGTCCCCCAGGAACCCATCGAGAAGCAGCTCTGGAAAACCGCCGACAAGCTCCGGAAGAACATCGACGCGGCGGAGTACAAGCACGTCGTCCTCGGGCTGATCTTCCTGCGCTATATCTCCGACGCCTTCGAGGCGCTCCACCAGAAACTGATCGCGGACAAAGACGCCGGGGCCGATCCGGAGGATAAGGACGAGTACAAGGCGGAGAACGTCTTCTTCGTGCCGCCGTCCGCGCGGTGGGGATTCCTCCAGTCCTGCGCGAAGCAGCCCACCATCGGCAAGACTGTGGACGACGCCATGGACGCTATCGAGCGGGAGAATCCCTCCCTGCGCGACGTACTCCCCAAGGTCTTCGCCCGGGGTAATCTGGACCCCGCCAACCTCGGCGGACTCATCGACCTCGTGGGCAATGTGGCCATCGCCGACGCCAAAACGCGCAGTGCCGATGTGCTGGGCCATGTCTTTGAATATTTCCTCGGCGAATTCGCTCTGGCCGAAGGCAAAAAGGGTGGCCAGTTCTACACGCCCCGCAGCGTGGTGGAGTTGCTCGTGGAAATGCTCGAGCCCTACAAGGGCCGCGTATTCGATCCGTGCTGCGGCTCCGGCGGCATGTTCGTCCAGTCCGAAAAATTCGTCGAAGGGCACCAGGGCAAGCTCAACGATATCTCCATCTACGGCCAGGAGAGCAACCACACCACCTGGCGCCTGGCCAAGATGAACCTCGCCATTCGCGGCATCGACAGCTCCCAGGTCAAGTGGAACAACGAGGGCTCCTTCCTCAACGACGCCCACAAGGACCTCAAGGCCGATTTCGTCATCGCCAATCCCCCTTTTAACGACAGCGACTGGAGCGGCGACCTTCTGCGCAACGACGGGCGCTGGAAATTCGGAACCCCCTCTGCGGGCAACGCGAACTACGCCTGGATCCAGCACTTCCTCTACCACCTCAGCCCGAGCGGCCAGGCGGGCTTCGTGCTGTCCAAGGGCGCCCTCACCTCCAAGTCCTCCGGCGAGGGCGACATCCGAAAGGCCCTCGTGGAGGCGCGGCTGGTGGACTGCATCGTCAACCTCCCCGCCAAGCTATTCCTCAACACCCAGATCCCCGCCTGCCTCTGGTTCCTCAGCCGCAACAAGGCCAACGGCGGCTTCCGCAACCGCGTGGACGAGATCCTCTTCATCGACGCCCGCAACCTCGGCCACCTCATCAATCGCCGCACGAAGGAATTCTCCGAAGAGGACATCCAGACCATCGCGGCGACCTACCACAACTGGCGGAAGCCCAAGGGGAACTATGAGGATGTAAAGGGGTTTTGCAGCTCTACGACGGTGGAGCGCGTGAGAGAGCTGGACTATGTCCTCACGCCGGGGCGCTATGTGGGCTTGCCGGATGAGGAGGACGATTTCGACTTCAAGGAACGCTTCGGGGCGCTGAAGGCGGAGTTTGAGGCGCAGTTGAAGGAGGAGGCGCGGTTGAACAAGGCGATTGCGGAGAATCTGGCGAAGGTGAAGATTGGATGAACGACTGGACTGTACACAGGTTCGCGGACCTTCTCGAAGATGGGGCAATCTCCTACGGAATCGTCCAGCCAGGCTCACATACCGAGACGGATTCGATACCAATTCTTCGGGTGAACAACATCCGAAACGGCACTATAACAACTGATGGAGTTCTGAGAGTCGCCCGCACAATTGAAGACAAATACCGTCGAACAAGATTGAAAGGGGGAGAATTACTCATCACAGTAGTTGGAAGCGTTGGTGAATGCGCCATAGTGCCCCATGATTTGGCCGGTTGGAATGTAGCGCGCGCAGTGAGTGTGGCGCGGATAAAGCCTCAGTTTGATACTCGTTTCGTGAAGTATGCATTCCGCCTCGACGATGTAGTGTTCCAGATGTATGGAAATACAAACGATACAGTTCAGCCCACATTGAATCTAGCGCAACTAAAGGACCTTGAACTCACCCTCCCCCCGCTGGCGGAACAAAAAGCCATCGCCGCCGTGCTTTCCAGTCTGGACGACAAGATCGACCTGCTCCACCGTCAGAACAAGACCCTCGAAGCCCTGGCGGAAACGCTTTTCCGGCAGTGGTTCGTGGAGGAAGCGCAGGAGGATTGGGCGGAGGGGTGTTTGGGGGAGTATGTTGAGGTTATGCGCGGATTGAGCTATAAAGGAAGTGGATTGAGCGAAGCAGGACTTGGA
>JBIJDL010000053.1:0-20574 GCA_044344195.1 Candidatus Hydrogenedentales bacterium | reverse complement strand
TTCAGGCGCAGGAGCGCGGCATCCAGACCATCGGCCTGGCTTCAAAATTGCAGATGGACTACTGCGAGGCACAGCACCCCAGCAAACGCAAGTTGGATCAGGTGACCGCGTGCTTCATCGACAACTGCAGCGGCGTCGGCGATGCGGTGGTTCCGGTAACCGATAACGAGCGCATGTGCCCCTTGAGTGGACTGGGCGCGACCTATATTTTCTGGGCGATTCATGCTCACGCTGTGAAGCTGCTGGAAGAAAAGGAAATAAAGCCGACGATTTACCGGAGCGTCCACACGGGCGGTGCGGAGTTTGTGCTGGCGCAGGAAGCCAGCTACCGCGAGCGGGGGATCTGAAGCAGACAGATTCGAATACTACATCGCGACTTGGTATCGCATCGGAAATGCGCAAGGCTGGGAGCGCAGGCGTCCCCGCCTGCACCATGCACCAAAGGTGCATGGATGAAGTGCGGGGAGTTGAACTGCATGTTACTAGAAGTATCATCCTGTTGCGTTCGGAACTACCACAATTGAACGAATCCTCCCGGGTGCACCTTTGGTGCATTGCAGGCGAGACGCCTGCGCTCCCAGCCATGCGCGTTCTTCTTGTAGGTCCAAGTTTACGTTACAATTAAGTTGTCACTTAAAACAGCTAAACCGTTACCGCTACTATTTCACCGCTGCCGTCTCCGGGATCCACCCCGAACCAATGAATCCTATTACAATGACCCACACACCCAAAGATACCAGCCGCCGCGCGCTGCGCTATGCTTCCTTCAGCCTGGTGCTGAATTTTGCCCTCGCCTTTGTGAAGGGCGTCGCGGGCATCCTGGGCAATTCCCATGCCCTCATCGCCGATGCCGTGGAATCGCTCCTCGACGTCTTCGGCGGTTTGGTCATCTGGGGCGGCATCCGGATTGCCACCATACCGCCGGACGAGGATCATCCCTACGGCCACGGAAAAGCGGAGTCCCTGGCGGCGGTGGTGGTGGCGGGCGGACTGCTGGTGGCGGCCGCAGGCATCGCCGCTTCCAGCGTGCAGGCCATGATGACGCCCCATGACAAGCCGGCCACGTACACGCTGGCGGTGCTGGTCGGTGTGATTGTGTTGAAGGAGGTGGTCTTCCGCTATCTGTCGCGCGTGAGCGGGGATCTCCACAGCACGGCCCTCAAGGTGGACGCGTGGCACCATAGGAGCGACGCCATCACCTCGGTGGCGGCTTTCGGCGGCATCGGC
The DNA here is from genome assembly GCA_044344195.1 of Candidatus Hydrogenedentales bacterium. Taxonomy (GTDB): domain Bacteria; phylum Hydrogenedentota; class Hydrogenedentia; order Hydrogenedentales; family JAEUWI01; genus JAEUWI01. Next base: position 19,347 of record JBIJDL010000053.1, on the reverse strand, counting down.
ATCGCCCTGCTCGGCGGGCCCGCGTGGAACACGGCGGACGAGTGGGCGGCGCTTCTCGCCTGTGTCATCATTGCCTGGAACGGCATCACGCTGCTGCGCCCGGCCATCAACGAAATTATGGACGCCAAGCCGGACCCTAAGATCGAGGCGCGCGTCCGCGAGATTGCTCTTTTGCAGGACGACGTGATCTCGCTGGATACCTGCCTCGTGCGGAAGATGGGGCTTTGTTTCTTTGTGGATATCCACGTGGGCGTGGAAGACACGCTGACCGTGCAGGAGGCCCATCTGATCGGCCACCACGTGAAAGATGCGATTCGCGCGGGGCTACCGGCTGTGCACGATGTGCTGGTACACATCGAGCCGGCATCGCGGCATCATCAAGCGGGTGCGAAGGCCCCGTAAAGCGGAATTGGGAGCCTTCTGCTATACTGATTCCGGCACAAACTTTGGTCGACTCATAAGAAACGCCGCAGGCAAAAGGGTGTCCCGATGTACAAGATTACCAATGTGGCTGTCACGAAGGGCTACACGCTCGAACTGACCTTTGACACGGGGGAAAAGGGCTTCGTCAATCTCGCGCCCCTGGCGGGCAAGGGCGTCTTCGCACTTTGGGACGATATGGACGCATTTCGTTCGGTCCAGATTGGGCAGCAGGGCGAGCTCGCATGGGGGGAAGACATCGACCTTTGTCCAGACTCACTCTATTTGGAAGCTACCGGAAAACAGCCCGAGGACGTCTTCCCCGCCATCCAGCGGGAGCGGGCGCATGCCTGAAATATCCCGCTTCTACGGCATCGTCATCCGCATGCACTTCAATGACCACAACCCGCCGCACTTCCATGCAATATACGGCGGGGAACAGGCGCAGATCGATATTCACACGCTGTCTGTGATTGACGGTAACCTCCCGCCCCGCGCACTTGGACTGGTGATTGAGTGGGCCTCGCAGCACCAGGAAGAACTCATTGATGATTGGAACCGAGCGAGTACGCAACAGACGCTGAACCGGATCGCTCCTTTGGCGTAGCAAAGGGACGGAAATCCCTCGCAACTTTTCATGCGATAGAAAATGAACCTTGGGCGCTCTCCAGCGCACTGTATGCGTCGTTCGGCAGCGACCCGCAAGGCACCCAAACGAGCGTTGCTCGATTGAGGTGGCACCCGGCATCGGTATCGAAAGCCTTCGCCCATTTCTCATAGGTTGGTGCCATTCGCGTCAGTCTCTGCATACTCGCCCTCCCTCAATCTCCCAGCCACTTGTACATGACCAGGGCGTCCACGTAGCCCAGGCGCGCGTGCTTATAAGCCTTGGGTAATCGCGCCACGATCTCCATCCCCAGCTTTTGCCAGATCCGGATGGCTTGTTCGTTGGTGGACACCACGAAGTTGTATTGCATGGCCTTGTAGCCCAGCGCGAGGGCGGTCGCCTGGGAATGCTCGCCGAGGGCGGTGGCCACGCCCCGACCCCGCGCCTCGCCCGAGACCATGTAACCGCAGTTGCACACGTGCGCGCCGAGCCCCGGCTGGTTGGGCCGGAGGTAATAGGTGCCCAGAATCACGCCGTCCTCTTCCAACACAAAGACCCGGTGCTGGGGTCCGAACCACAGCCTGAAGCCTTCCTCCCGGGGGGTGTCGGGCGCATAGGCGAAGGTCTCCCCCGCCGCCGCGATCTCGTGGAAAAAGGGCCAGATGCGATCAAAATCTTCGGGTGTGGCTTCACGGATGGGCATGGGTCGGTTCTCCAAGACTACAGGCTTCCATAGGAGAATAGCATATTGGAAGGTGCACCGAAGGTGGGCTCACAGTCCGCCGCAGGCTGATTAAGCTTCCAGCTTGACACAAGGTGCCCGTAAACCTCCAAGGCCCATGGCGATGTATTTCGGCGATTTCGGTCCCTGAAAGACTGTAGGTGCCCCTTGGCGATCATAGTGGGCTGTGTGTCAAGCTGGAAGCTTAACCCACCCTCGGCGCGCATCCTTAACCCGCAGTACTCGCCATGCCTACTGCGCCGGCGCACCCACCACCGACTCCACGCCAGTAATATTATTCGTGACCCGCGTTCCCTCGGGAAAGGTGAAGACAAACTCCTCGGGCGCAAATTTCTCCACTTCTTCAAAGGACGTCAACGTATAGGTCGAGAGAAGTAAGTCCCCTATTGTTCCGTCCTCTTTGTGACGCACACAGTTGTGTATCGTGCATTCGGATGGCACATAGACTCCCTCTTCTGTTCGGGAATACGCTTCCACCGTATTGAACCGAGAAAGAAAAAGATCTCCGTTCTGGAGAACTTGGTGGTACTCGATTCGGGTTGGCATCATGCCGTGCTCCCGGCCCAGATGGTACCGGATCAGGGAAGTATCATCCGTCCGAAAATCCAGCACCGTGCCCGCCGCATCTACGTTGACCAGGCGCGAGTTCTTCGGGTCCGGCGGAAGTACGTCGAGGATTGGATAGCGGTCATCCCGCCGCCATTCTTTCCAGATCGCTCCAGATTTTCGCTCAGGATAATAGGCGTAGTAAGCGCCGTCACCATGGATGTTTATGTAATTCTTTGACTCAAGTTGCCATTTGCGACGCGGTTCCGGAAGCGTTTGAGTGCCCGTTTCAAATCGCTGGAATCCGATATCTTGATCAAGACTGCCGCTCGATCGCGAAACCCGCACCCATCCCTTTACCGTTGTCAATTCGATGAACGCTTCGTCACTGAGTTCCGGATATGACTTTCGCGCCGAGCATTCCGGGGTTGTCCAGCGTTCGTAATCATAGGCCACACGAATACTGGCGAAGTGCTTTGCATTCTCCCGCCAGGCAACATACGCGGGAACGTCTTCCAACGAAATCGAAGGGGGCTCGGCAGGGGCATGGGCCGCACGCGCCGCGCGGAGGGTCAGGTCCTCTGGAAAGCCGGGAATGGGCGCTGCCGATTCGCCGTAGACGAAGGCCGCGCCGAGGAGAGAAAGCAGCGTCGTCAACAGAAGCCGCATTTGCTGTTGTACGAAGGGAATATTCATGTCAACATGCTCCCTGATGTTATGTGGGTTTAAAGGGTGCGGACCACCATGGGCTGTCCGCCGGTCGCCAAAATCAATTCTCAACTGCTCTATGACTATGCTAAACCTTGTTTCGATTCTCCGCAACGCCTTTTTTCCAGTTTCGACTCTCCTACGCAGTCCCAGTGGGTGCAACATTGTTCCAGGAGTCTTGTCCCTGCGCCGTTAACTCTGAATTTTCACTGTGCACCGAAGGTGGGGTAAGCTTCCAGCTTGACGCACAGCCCACTACGACCGCCAAGGAACATGCCTCGTCGTTGAAGGACCGAGATCACCGAAATGCATTGACGTGTGCCATCGGTGTCTGAGTTCGCATTGCGTCAAGCTGGAAACTCAACCCACCTTCGGCGCACTTTGGTGTGGAAATTCATTTTCTTATTTTGGAGAAGCTTGGGAATCTTGAAGCCTCGACTTTGGCAATTTGAGGTCATTGAACATGCTCGATAGGCCAATTGGCATTGGCATGTGCCTTGCCTCGGACATGAATGTCCAAGATCCTTGATGCCGCCGACCGTTGAATTTATGGCGCGGGTTGCGCAATGGGCTCCTGCGGTGTGAGTGGTTCGGGGATTGCCTCGCTGTCGTAGTGGAAGCGACCGTTCTCGATGTCGGTGAGGGGCTTGGTGGAATCAGCGATTTCGACCGAAGACACTGGCTCCGTTACAATCCACCGTGGCGAATGGTTAGTCTTGTCGGCTTCTTCGATCCGCGCTGGCCATGCGAAGGTTTCTGAAGGCCACCGCCAGCGCAGCAGGATCCCCGTCATCGGGGCGCTTCCCTCGCTTCCCAGTTCGGCGGGCACCGGCACATAGAAGTCTCCCGTCGTTTCGGCTCGCGCTCGAATCGCCTCGCCGGAAATAGACCAGAACGGAGATGGATCCAGTTCCATTGCCGCACCTGTATTTTGCTGAATAGGGGGCCAGTCCTGAGAACGCCACTCCGACCGGATCACATAGGCCTCCAGAACGTCGTCCGGCTCCACGGCGCGAAACCCGCGTTCATCGTCCATCCGAACACCGAGCATTCCCCGACGACCGACAGAAACTTCGGAGCGCCAGTCTTCGGGCAATGCGAGCGCCGCGATACTGTGGACCGGCAGCGCCTCGGGGTCGATTTCGTCCGTCGCGCCGAAGAAAGTGGCATTGCGACACTCGCCCCGCCGCACCGCGGGAAGAACTTCCATCTGGACGAGATACGAATCCGTCAACTCCTTCGAGACCGCATCGCGCCACGTCTCGTGATCCTCACTGGGCACCCGCTCGCGATTCCGGTTCAGGCGCGCTAGATAGCCGTATTTCTCCAAGAATTCCTCGGGCAATTCGCTTGTATAATTTCCGTCGTAGCTTTCCACCAGTTGGTTTGAAACAGTCTGTTCATTTCGGCCGGTACTATATGGGCCTCCAGCCGCCGACATGGGCAGTATCGGTCCGTCCACTTGCACACTCGAAGAGATAGCCCATTCCACGCCGATATCGATGCTCACGGCTAGATATATCAGCTCCGCTACCGACACGTCGCCCGATAAGCTACATGGTTGAGGTTTTGTCAACTCCAAACGGCTGCGGCGATTCATTCTCGGTCGTAAACCTAGATTTCCATAGCCCGTTGGCTCATCAACTATGCGGGTTTGCCCGTGGCCCGAGACTACGCCCACAATGGCGCGCCATTCCTGGTCTTCGTATTCCCAGCGACCGACGAGCGTGGTTCCGATCAGCAATTCCTCATCGCGCCCGTATTCAGGCAATCCCCAATCAATATGCACTGGTCTCGGCGTGACATCCGGTGCCACTATCACATGCTCGCCCGCGCCCTTGCCTGCGAATATCGTAATACTCTCTTCGCTGAAAAGACCCGATGTCGGGTCTTCGAAGGACAAGGTATAGGCCCCCTGGTAAAGGCGCTCGAAGGCGGCGCGCCCCTCTTCATCCAGTTCCGCATCCACCGTCAGCGAGCCATCGTTGGGCCCCGGCCCACGCATTTGCACCTTCACCTCCGGCGCGGGCGGGCCTTCGGGCGTGCCTCGGCGCACGACGATCTCTATGGTGGACAGCTCCAACGCGTCGGGTTTCTCCCCTCCCCCGCTCTGGATGCCGGAGAGGGCCTTCAGCATGGCTTCGTTGCCCGCGCGTTGTTCCGCCATGGCCTTGGCGAGGTTCTCGTTGGAGGCCGCGACCTGCTTCATCGCCTCGCGCATGGCGTCGTTGGCTGTGCCGACGCCTGCGACGAGGCGGGTCATCATGGCCAGGCCCGCCAGCACGGCGATGGTCACCACGACCATCACCCCGGTTTGTATCCATTCACGCATGACTGCCTCCCACATTTTATCCCACCAGAGCTTGCGCGCTATGGCGTCGGGATTGCCGAATCGTTCGAGGACGCGGCTCCAGACCGCCTCTTCGTTTTCTTCTTCCTGCCGCTCTTGTTCCCGCTCCGCCGCGCAGGCGAGGTGGTCCGCGATTTCGTCGAGAATATCCTGCCGCAGCCCGCCGGGTTCGCGCGGATGTCGCGCGGGGAAAGACTTGTCGGGGTCTTTGTTCCAGGTCATGGACGCGCGCCGAAAGCTGTGGACGGAGTGGACAAAGTGGACTGGGTGGACGAGGTGGACTGTATGGACAGAGTGGACAGGATTGAGCCGAGAACATCCAGGAGGCCGCCGGTCTGGGGTGTGCCGATTACGCCGTTGACGCCCGTGGAGAATTGCCGCCATTGCTCGCGGCGGGATTCGAGGAGCATCTGGCCCTGGGCGGTGATGCGGTAGAATTTCCGGCGGCGATCTTTGGCGATTTCGGACCAGTAGGCGTCCAAGAGGCCCTGTCGCTCCAAGCGGTGGAGCATGGGATAGAGATCGCCTTCCAGGAGATCGAAGTGCCCCTTTGAGCGCTCCAGCACCTGCTGGGAGAGGTCGTAGCCACCGGCATCGCCTTGGCCCGCCGCGTGGAGGAGGAGCATCTCGGTCATGTCGGATTCGAAGTTGTTTTTCATGGGTCCGTGGACCTCGCTGGGTTGGGAAAGCATTATGCATAGCAACTCTATTCATAGAGTGCCAGATAGGATAAGGTTTGTCAAGCTCCTTGTGGCAGGGTTCCATGGGGACGTACCGCCGCAAGGGCCCGGCACATGAGAAGCAACAGCCACGTCCCTCCTCACAACCCAGTCCAGCGAAGCCCACGCCAATGGGGCGGCCCTCCACGGCGCGTCTGCGACATGTCCCAGTGGATGCTGAAATCATGATACCGAGTATGCCGAAGTCCCCCCACCCATCCATGACACCGGAGGCGATGGAGGTGTTGCTGGCGCTGGATGCGCTGGGAACGGAATGACAGCAATCTCCGAAATCAATTTGCCCGATAGAAGAACGACTTCGGGTGCCACCTCAATCCCGCCTCAGCGGGTTTGGGTGCCTTGAGCGACGACCGCTTCAATCCATCTGTACGCGCTATGCGATAGTATCAGTGACTGTAATTACGGGGTCGCCTGATCAGGCGCCGCGACGATTTTACGATACCGATTTTGAGTGGGCGGAGCTTCCGTCAGGCCAAGATGAAGTAGCGGATTGCTCCCGCTCATCGCACCCAAACCCGCTGAGGCGGGATTGAGGTGGCACCCGGCGACACGCCGCGCTTTTGAGTGGGCTGGGGAATATCCACAGATATACTGGCATGTAAATCACTGGCGGGACGCCTATGCCACATTCTTCTGCCTACTCACGTTGCCCTGTTAACCAACCGTCAGCGTGAACCACCGCAGCACCGACACACAGTCCTCGTAGCACCAGAAGGCGCCGTACACCACACCGTCGTCCAACTTCACGAGGCAGGGCGCGCCGAAGCGGAGTACAGCGAAGTTGTTGGCCATGTTGCCCGTGTTGCCGATGAGTCCGGCGGCGCGTTGTCCCCAGATGGGCGTGGTCGTCTCGTTGATCCAGGTGGTGCCTTCCACACGGCTGAGGTTGGCCCAGAGGCCGGGTTCGTCGGTGCGGCGGTATACGCTTAAGACGCGGCCATCGTCCAACGCGATGGGCGTCATGGTCTGGCCGTGGAGGCCGGTGGACATGGGCGCGGTCCAGGACTCGCCGCCGTCGCCGCTCAGAGCGTACTCATTGGGCCGATCCGCCTTCGCCACATCGTCGTAGACCCAGGCATTGGCCAGCAATTGCCCGTCCTTCAACGCGATGATTTTGGACTCCCAAAAGAAGGTCCGGTTGCCCGCCTCGTGCATCACGTCCATATAGCTGGACCAGGTTTTTCCTTCGTCTTCCGAGACCCAGCCGACGAGGTGGAGGCCGTTGGGGCAATTGCCCGCCCAGTCGAACCATGTGGACGTGCTCCACACCCAGCGGCCATCGGGCAGCACATTGATGGGGCTGCACAACTCAAACTCCGGCCCGTCGAGCGGCGGGGTCTGGCGCACGGGCTCGCTCCAGGTCTTGCCGTAGTCGTCCGAGCGCAGCATCAATACTTCGCCCGGGGCAAAGCCCATGGTGTCGGGATTCGCGAGGCCGTCGTCCGGCAGGTCGCGACGATCCTGCCGCACCATCATGGCAACGACCTTGCCGCCACCCAGGGCGGTGATGCGGGAAAAATCCGACATGAGCGGATGGGGCGGTCCGGGGTAAATGGGGCCTTCGTGATCCCAAGTCTGCCCGCGATCCTTGGAGCGGAAAACGTGGGTGCGGCAGTTGTGGGCCTCGAAGGCCTCGCCCAGAACACCGGTGCAGAGGAGGTCGCCGTTGTCCAGCGCCGCGAGGGACGGAAAGTACGCGTGGACACTGCGCACGTGGGCGTTGGGGTTGCGGTAGATGAGGCCGGTGTTTTGGACGGTGATTGATGACATGGGGGGCTCCGTGTGCAGTTGACAGTTGACAGTTGGCAGTTGACAGTTGACAACGAGGACTGTGTGGACTCAGTGGACAGAGTGCAAACAGGTCCCAGGTCCACTTTGTCCACGCGGTCCACTTTGTCCACTCCGTCCACAAAAAAGCAAGCCCGGCCTTAGGGCCGGGCTTGGGCAGCGTGATTTCTCTGGGATTACTCGGCGGCCGCCTCTTCACCGGTCAGGGTGAGGCCCATGATGTTGTAGCCGCAGTCGACGTGGTGGGTCTCGCCGGTGACGCCGGAGGCCATGTCGGAGAGGAGATAAACGGTGCTTTTGGCGACGTCTTCGACGGTGGTGTTCCGGCGGAGGGGTGCCGTGTCGGCGTTGGCCTTGAGCATCTTGCGCATGCCGGCGATGGCGCTGGCGGAGAGGGTGCGCAGGGGTCCGGCGCTGACGCAGTTGACGCGGATGCCGACGGGACCGAGGTCGTTGGCGAGGTAGCGGCAGGTCGCTTCGAGGGCGGCCTTGGCAACACCCATCATGTTGTAATTCGGCAGCACCTTCTCGGCACCGTAGTAGGTCATGGCCACGACGCTGCCGCCCTGGGGCATCAGTGGGGCGGCTTCGCGGCACAGGGCCACGAGGGAGTAGGCGGAGACGTCCATGGCCAGCGCGAAGTTTTTGCGGGGCGTCTGGACGAAGGGGTTCTTCAGGTCATCGCGCTCGGCGAAGGCGATGGAGTGAATCACGAAGTCGATCGTGCCCCACTTCTCCTTGATCTTCTCGAAGAAGGAGACGATCTCCTCGTCCTTCGTCACGTCGCACTCGAGCACGTCGGAGCCGGGGATGGTCCCGGCGAGATCGCGCACGCGCTTTTCGAGGGGTCCGAGGTAATTAAAGACGAGCTCGGCGCCCTGAGCGGCGCATTCCTGGGCGCAGGCCCAGGCGATGGACTTATCATTGGCCACGCCGAAAATCAGGCCGCGCTTGCCGGCCAGCAGTCCTTGAGACATAAAACCTCCTGTACATGGTGTTAATCGGGCCGTCGCGATGGGCGCGGGTCCGGGTGTTTGCATGGAAAAGCACGATCCGGCTGATCCGGGGCGCGCGGGAATGGAGGAATCATAGCATTACGGGGAATTGGGATCCTACCTTGTGGTTCAGTCTGGAGTCTGGAGTCCGGAGTTAACTGGCATCTGCTTCTTGTGCGGCGACGGGAATCATGCGATACTTTGAAGTAAGGGCGAAGAACGCCCAAACAAGGATTATTCCCATGGAAGACAACAGACTTCTGATCGGCGGACTCATCATCATTGCCCTGGTCATTGCGATTCCCGTGCTCGGGCCCATGCTCCGGGGCAGCGGCTATGACCCCGTGGCAGACAGCCACAAACTGGACACGCTCAACAAGGCCGTGGCCACCTATGCGCGGGCACACAATCAGTATCCGCCCTCGCTCCACCATATGGTGCCCCAATTTCTGGCCGAGGTACCGCTGAACTCCACCAACACGCAGTTTCAGTATGACCCGCGCACCGGAACGGTGATCAATCCCGCGGCGGTGGCCGCCGAGGCTGCGGAAGGCAAGACTGCCGGTGGCGGTCAGGGCCGTGGCGGCGGCGGCATCAGCCCTGCGACGGATGCCATGACGGGTTTGAGCGTGTCGGAAGAATTGAAGTTCTAGCGGGCAGGCGTGGCCTCGGGCGTGAAATCCTCGCCGGGGTTGATGAACTGGTTGCTCTCGAACTGGTACTGGCGATCATGCAGATCGCGGTAGCGCCCGTTCATCGCCATCAACTCCGCGTGGGTCCCCTGCTCCACAATTTCGCCATGCTCCAGCACCAGAATCTGGTCGGCGCTGCGGATGGTCGAGAGCCGGTGGGCGATGACGAAGCTCGTGCGCCCCGTACGCAGGGACTTGAGGCCGTCCTGAATGTAGGCCTCGCTCTCACTGTCGAGGCTGGAAGTCGCCTCGTCGAGAATCAGGATCTTCGGATCGGCCAGGATGGCCCGTGCGATAGCGATACGCTGGCGCTGGCCACCGGAGAGCTTCACCCCCCGCTCTCCCACGATCGTGTCGTAACCCTTTTCGAAGCCCATGATGAACTCATCGCAGTGGGCCAGCTTGCTTACCCGCTGGATCTCATCCCGAGGGGCGTTGGGCCGGGAGAAGGCGATGTTTTCCGCGATGGTACCGTCGAAGAGGAAATTCTCCTGCAAGACCAGCCCGAGGTGGCTCCGGTAGTCCCGCAGTTTTACCGTGGAGAGATCCTTGCCATCGACGGTGACCCGCCCCTGTTTCGGGCGGTTGAAGGCCATCACCAGTCCGATGAGGGTGCTCTTGCCGGAGCCGCTGGAGCCGACCAGGGCGGTGGTGGAACCCGAGGGCGCGTTGAAGGAGACACCCTTCAACACGGGCACACCTTCGTCATACTCGAAGTGGACACCCTCAAAGGCGATGTCGCCATTCACGGGCCCGGTGGCTTCGCGTGCGACGTCTTCATCGTCTTCCGTGGCCATGCTGCGAATCTCGCGGATGCGGTCCAGCCCGGCGAAGGCTTCGCTGAATTGTGTGGAGATATTGGCAATCTGCACCAGGGGCATGACCACCATGGCGACAAGAATAAGGAAGGTGGCCAGCTCACCAGGCGACATGTCCCCAGCGAGAACAAAACGACCGCCCAGCATAATCATGACCGTGGCGATGATGCCGATGAGGGCGGTGGAGACGGAGGAAATGGCCGATACCCCGGTAACGGCAGCCGCGACATTGCGAAAGAGTCGGTGAATGCCCTTGGCGAAGATCAGATCTTCGCGCCGCTCGGCGGTGTAGCCCTTGACCACGCGCACGCCGCCCAGCGATTCCGTGAGGCGACCGGTGACCTGGGCGTTGATCTCGCCCCGTTCCCGGAAGAGGGGGCGAAGGCGGTTGAAGGCATAGGCCATGGATATGCCAAAGGCCGCCAGCACGACGATGATCACCGCTGTGAGAATCCAATTCAGCCAGAAGAGTATGACCAGCGCGATGACCGCGCTGAAAAGGCCTCCGCTCACTTGAACGAGTCCGGTTCCTATCAAATTCCGGACGCCCTCCGCATCGGTCATGATGCGGGAAATGAGCACACCGGTCTTGGTGGTATCGAAGTATTGCACGGGCAGACGCATGACGTGCTGCTGTACTTTCTTGCGCATGTCGGTGATGGCCTTCTGCGCCGCCACACCGAGAATCTGCGAGAGGGCAAAAGCCGTGGCCGCCTGAATCAGGCACGCCACCGCCACGGCCACGCCAAGCAGTATCAGCAGGGAGCTCGGCTCGCTTATGCCGAATAGTGGTCGCGCATGGGCACCCGGTGCAAGAATGCTGTCAACAAGAAACGTCGTGCTGCCCGGAACGACAAAACCGCAGGATCGATTTATGACCACCAGCACCAGGCCAATGGCCAGCCGCTTGCGATGCGACCACATGATCGTCTTGGCTTCCGCCCAGGAACTCTTGAAATTGATGCCGCGCTTGGCCATGAGAAGGTGTCCTTCGGGGTAATTCTGGGTACGGGACGCAATACGACGAAAATTCGCGGGGAGCGGGATCCCGTGTTGCTGCCTGGGGTCGTATTATACGGGGAACGGGGTCCGTCCTGCACGGAGCACGACCCCGTCCGGCCAAAATCCTTATGGCAATCAAGGCGCAAGCGGCCGAGGATATACAACTATGCGTGCGGGACCGTCCCCCGCATTAAAAACACGGGGAACTTTTACTCCGCCGTGCTTGAGGAATTACAATGGATTTCTTTCCGTCGTAAGTCGGACCGTACGGCCCGTCCACAGGAGTTCCCAATGCATACTACATCCTTCCCGCGCCCCGCGCGTATTCTTACGCTTCTTGTGATCACCGCCGGTGCCGCGTTTACTCCGGCGGTCGCCATGGATATGGTCGTTGGCGAGCGGATCGTCGTGGCGCAGGCGGTGGAGACTACGCCTACCGTGGCGGATCCTGCGAGCGGGCATGAGCACGCCACGACTCCGGCCCTTCCCGATCCGAATCCGAAATTGAACAAGAAGCGCGCGGCTTTCTGGGGGGTATCCTTTATGCTGGCCACCAGCCTTGCCTTCGCCATCTTTGGGGCGTGGGCGATCAAAAAGACGCCGAAGCCGGGGCAGCAGCGTCCGGAATAAGTATCCCTGAAGTCTCCCGATGCGATCTGGCGCGCCTGTGGGCGGATCGCATACAATCCGAGTTTCATTTGCGCGCCGGGCGGTCGGCGCGCCGGGTTGGGTGAGTTACCGGGAGAGCGTTGCGGATGTTGGCATTGAGACACTTTTTTCTTGGGGGGCTGGTGCTCCTCGGTTGCGCTGCGACGCCTGCGGGCGAATCCTGGCCTGAATTCCGCGGTCCGTTTGGCGATGGTCATGTGCAGGCTCCCGGCGATACCACGCCAACCGGCCTGCCCACGACGTGGAGCGAGACGGAGAACGTGGCCTGGAAGACGGCCATCCCCTTGAAGGGCTGGTCGACGCCGGTGGTGATGGATGGGCAGGTCTGGCTGACGACGGCGACGGAGGAGGGCACGGAATATTACGTGATCTGCGTCGATGCGGCCACGGGCGCAATCCTGCACAACAAGAAGCTTTTCGAATCCGCCGCGCCCGAGCCCCTGGGCAACAATGTGAATTGCTACGCCTCGCCCTCCCCCGCCATCGAAGGGGGCCGGGTGTATGTTCACTTTGGCAGCTATGGCACTGCGTGCCTGGACACGAAGACGGCGGACGTAATCTGGCAACGCACCGATCTGCCCTGCCAGCACTATCGCGGACCGGGTTCTTCGCCCATCCTCTTTGAGGACCTCCTCATCCTCACCTTTGACGGAATTGACCAGCAGTACGTCACCGCGCTGGACAAGAACACGGGCGCAACGAAGTGGCGGACGGACCGCACGCGCAAGTGGGAAGACTTTGATCCGGATGGCTCGATCATTCGCGGCGGCGATTTGCGGAAGAGCTTCAGCACACCACTGATCGTGGAGCAGGGCGGCAAGCCGCTGATGCTGAGCGTGGGTTCTTCGGCGACCTACGGCTACGACCCGCGCACGGGTCAGGAAATCTGGAAGGTGGAACAGATCGGCTTTACGCCGTCGACGCGGCCGGTGTGGGACGGCGAGCGAATGTTCACGACGTTGGGCTATGGCGCGACGGACCTCTGGGCCATTCGGACGGATGGCGCGGGGGATGTTTCCGGGACGCACGTGGCCTGGAAGCATGTGGACAAGAGCATGCCGGAGACGCCCTCGCCCATTCTCGTGGACGGGCTTCTCTTTGTGGTGAGCAATCGCGGCGAGGTCACCTGCTTCGAGCCCGCCACGGGGACGGTGGTGTGGAGCGAGCGGATCGGCGGCAATTTCATCGCGTCACCGATTCTGGCCGACGGCCTGCTCTACTTTGCGAGTTCCCAGGGCACGACTAAGATCCTGCGCGCGGGACGCAGCTTCGAGATGGTGGCGGAGAACAAACTGGACGAAGGCCTCATGGCTTCGCCTGCGGTTGCGGGCAAGGCGCTTTTTCTGCGTACGCCGAGCTTTCTCTACCGCATCGAAAGCAAGTCATGACGCGCCGGGTCGCGCGCCGGATGATCACCGTGGCGGCCCTGGCCCCTGCAAGTCTGTCGGTGGCCGCAGACCCGGCGGCGATGGAGTTTTTCGAGAAGAACATTCGCCCCGTGCTGGTGGATAACTGCTACGAATGCCACGGCGGCGATCCAGCGAAGATTAAGGGCGGATTGAACCTTACCTTTCGCGATGGATTGCTGAAAGGGGGCGATGGTGGCCCAGTCCTGTTCCGGGGGATGCGCAGAACAGCCGCCTGCTGAGGGCACTTCATTATGAAGACGCGGACCTCCAGATGCCGCCCTCGGGCCCGCTGGCGAAAGACGTGATTGCGAATTTCGCCACGTGGATCGCCCAGGGCGCGGGGGACCCGCGCGACACGCCGCCTTCCGACCAGGAAGTCGTGGGAGAAGGTGCGCGAGCGACGCCTGGCGTGGTGGAGCTTTCAGGCGCTTACTCATCCGGCCCCACCAGCCCTGAACGATGCCGCCTGGACGGCCAATCGACCTCTGGGCAACGGTGCTGCATCTTCCAGGTCTGGATCACGAGCGGCGGACGCGATTTCCGATTGACGGACTTGCACGGGAATGTGATCCGACCGATCATCGCGCAGTAGTCACAATCGAAAGGCACCAGCGACCGTCGTTTCGTGGGATTCTACGACGCATTCTCGCTTTTCGGGCCAGGGACGACTTGGGCGACCAGCATGCCGACAAGCACGATTACGCTGGTGCCAACCACGACGGTCATATAGCTGTGCATCGGATTCTTCAGCCCGTCCGGCAGCGCGGTGGCGAGGGGCGACAGGGTCATCCAGGCGATAAGCAACACGCCCACGACCACACCTGTCACCGCGGCCACGTTACCCGCACGCCGCGAGATCATGCCGAGCAGGAACAGGCCCAGCATGCCGCCGGCGAAAATGCCCTGCAACTTCCACCATGCGTCCAGAATGCCCTTGGCTTGAATCATTAGAAATGCGATTGAAATGCCGATAGCGCCGATGACGAGCGTGCTGCCATAGAGCGCGCGCATCATGTCTTTGTCCGTGGCGTTGGGCCGCAGATAGCGCTTGTACACGTCGGTCATAAAGATGGTGGAACCAGAGTTTATGTTGGTAGAAATGGTGCTCATGGCGGCGGCGAAAATTGCGGCGATCAGCAATCCGGTCACGCCCGTGGGCAATTCGTTCACAATGAAGTAGGGGAAAACCCGATCGCCTTCCAGTCCTGCGGGCAGCCGCTCCGGAAAGACCTCGTAGAAGGCGAAGAGGGCCGTGCCGATGAAGAAAAAGACGACGGAGAGGGGAACATAAAGCATACCGCCCAACCACAGGCTTTTGCGGGCCTCTGCGTCGGTGCGCGCGGCGACATAGCGCTGTGCATAGCCCTGATCGATGCCGAAGTTATTCAGGTTGATGAAGGTGCCGTAAATGAGCACGACCCAGAAGGTATTCTCAAAGACAGACGGGCCAAAGCTACCCAGGCTGAACTTATTGTGCTCCATGGCGATGGAGAACATTTGGGAGGGCCCTTCGGGCAATCGATAGACCAGCACGATGGCGCAAACCACCGCGCCCGCGATGAGTATCAGGGCCTGGATGGCGTCGGTCCAGATGACCGCCACGATGCCGCCCACCATGCTGTAGAGCACCACGGAGACGCCGGTGATCAGGATGATGACCTTGATGTCCCAGCCAAGCAGCGCCTGCATGGGAAGCGCCATGAGGAAGGTTACGGCGCCCATACGCACGATCTGCATCAGCAGGAAGCACATCCCCGTGTAGAGCCTCGCCCACGGGCCGAATCGCATTTCCAGGTGGTGGTAGGCGGAGATTTCGTTGCTGTTCCGATAGAAGGGCACGAAATAGCGGATGGCGATTATGGTGGCGATCGGCAGCGAAAGGCTGAAGACGAAGCCATTCCAATTTCCGGTGTACGCGCTTCCCGGCAGCGCGAGGAAGCTGATGCTGCTCACGAAAGTCCCCAGGATGGACAGGCCCACCAGAATGCCTGAAAGGGCGCGCCCGCCCACGGTGAAGCCTTCCGTGTCCGAGCTCTTACCCTTGAGGAAGAAGTAGAAGCCGACCCCCATGGTCATCACGAAATACGCCGCGAGTACGACAAAGTCCAGCCAGGTAACTTGTGTGACCGATCCCAATGCCAATCCCTCCGTTATAGCGCGCCGCCGCATGGGAGGCTACGCGAGTACCTTGAACAGTCCACTATACCCCGGCATCCCGGCCGGGGCCGCGCATTATCACACAAATCAAACCGTCCGGCGCAATCTTTCCCTTCTACCCGGCGGGTGGACGCATTGCCCGGAACGTGCAGGTTCAGCGGCGGCGGAACAAGTGCTACCCGCCTGAGACAAGCTGCAACACGGTAAGCGTATCGCCGGATTTCAGCGGAATATCCGTGCTCTTCAGCCAGTTCGTACTTTGGCCGTTGTAGAGGAACATCACGTGCTCCCGTAGCGTGCCGTCGTCCTTGAACAAATGCACCTTCAGCAGCGGATATTCCGTCAGGAGCGCGTCAAATCCGCCGGCGATGGTGTCCGCCTCCACGGTTACGCACTTCTGGCCGCCCGTACACGATGCCAGAATGCCCGGAAGGGTGATTTCGATCGGTACACCTGCCATGTCAGCAATCCCCATCCAGCACGGCGACGCGCACCGCGCTGATTCTTGGCAGGCTGCACGGGATGGCCCGCCAGCTTTCGGCCCCGTCCAGGCTGTAAAAAAGCTGGCCGCCGGAGGTGCCAAAGTAGAGTCCGGGGGATTGACAGGTGTCGGTGGCCATGGCATGGCGGAGGACGCCGCTGTAGCAGTCTTCCGGAAGGCCCTTTCTGAGGGGCTCCCAGTGATCGCCCCGGTCCCGGGTGCGGTAGACGATGGGCAGGCCATCTTTGAAGATGCGGTATTCATCAGCCTCCTGGGGGATGATGTAGAGCGTACTGGCGTCATGTGGATCGATGCACATGGGGAAGCCGAAGACGCTGGGAAGGCCGTTTTCGATGCGCTCCCAGTGGTCGCCACCGTCGGCGGTGCGCAGCACACCCTGGTGGTTCTGCTGATAGATACGGCTGGGATCGGCGGGATCCTGCATCAGGGCGTGGACGCAGGAGCCGACGCACTTGTGGTTCTCTCCTTCGATGATGATGGGCATGCCTTCGTTGCAGGGCTGGAAGGACGCGCCGCCATCGTCGGAGCGCAGGACACCCACGGCGGAAATACCGACGAGGATTCGACCGGGCCGATCTTTGTCGAGAAGGATACTGTGGAGGCACATCCCCCCCGCTCCGCCCATCCACTCAGCCCGGGTTGGGTGTTCGGAGATGGCTGTAAGCTCTTCCCAATGCCCGCCGCCGTCGCGCGAGACGAAGAGACCCGCGTCGTCGGTGCCTGCGTAGAGGGTGCCTGGCTCGCTGTCGAGTCCGGACACGATGGTCCAGATATTCTTGAGCTTGGAGGCGCTTTCTTTTCCGAAGGCGGGGCCGTGCTCCTGCTGCTCCCAGGTCTTGCCCCGATCGCGGGAGATCTGGATGGTGGGTCCATAGACATAGTGGCCGACGGTCGCGTACATGAGTCCAGTCCGTGGATCGATGGTGCAATAGTTGACCTTCCAACCCTTGAGGGCGGGTGAAAGGACCTCCCAGTGCTCACGAGAGGGATCGCCGTTCAGGAGAAAGAGACCTTTCTCCGTGGAAACCATGAGACAAACCTTGGACATGGGGAAACCTTTCCTTTCGAAGCGTTCACTGGCCAGCAACCTCGATCAGCCCACCACGGCGATGGCGGAGTGTACAGCGGTAATTGATCGACGAATGGGGCAATTGACCGTGGACCGTGGACGAACACAATGGTCAATGGACAATTGACAGTTGAAAATGAAGAGAGCGAGGCTGTTTATGGGTCGTATGGGTCGTATGGGGACAGAGAATTGACTGGAGATTCTTGGGGACTGAGATTGTCCACGGCCGCTGTCAACTGTCAACTATCAACTGATATTGACAGCCCGAGGCCTCTTCCCGTATTCTAAGGGCGTTGGTTCGCGCCGGGATCTTGGGTTCCCGGCACGCTAAGAGGGAATCCGGTGTGAATCCGGAACTGCCCCGCAGCGGTAATCAGGAACGAAACGCGCAACGGACTCTCTGGAGTCTGGAACAAAGGCACTGGCCCTGGTGATACAGGGCTGGGAAGCCGCGCGGAGTAGGCCCCCCCCACGGGAAGCGCCTGAAAGTCCGAAGACCTGCCAATCGCGTTTAACACTGGGTGTGCCATACATCCGGGGCCCCGAGGGATGGGCGATTGGCGGATCACCGCTGTTTTTCATCTCCCCCTCGTTCCCCTTCTGGCGCACCGAAACCGTTACGTCGAACCGAAGGGTTTTCATGCTGCCTCGTTCATCCGAGATGGCGAATTTGCGCCGTAATTGCCGTCGCAGGCTCGTCCTTCTTTACCTTGCTCCACTGATGGTGTTCAGTGTATGCCCGTATTCTTGGGCGGAAGACCCCTGGGCGGATGCGGTGCTGGACGTGAACGCCATCAGCCCGAATACGGGCTTTAACACGCCCGAAAAGGCCTTGGGCGCTCCGGTGGGCGGAGGCACCTTCGCGGCGAATAATGGGAGCCTTCACTCCATCGGCACGCCCGGTGATGCGCCCGGCAGTTACATCACCCTTACCTTTGACACGCCAATCAGTGACGATCCAGAGAATCCCCTGGGCCTGGATTTCATTGTCTATGGGAATGGTCACTGGGTGGGCGGCGATCCCCTGCGCAAATTCTCCGAGCCGGGGCTGATCGAAATCAGCGAAGATGTGAACGGGAACAGCGAGGCCGACGACGCCTGGTATGTCATTCCCGGCAGCCGCGAGATTACGACGGATGTATTGCCCGGCGGTATAGCGAATCCCACGCCCGCGCTCTCGGGCTTCATTGTCAATCCCAAAACCGACGGCAGCGAGCACGACTGGGGCTATCTGGACCTCTCCCCCACGCAGCAGGAATATCTCGACAATTATGTGCGCCCCGATGACCCGATGACCGTCGGGCTGACGGAGCGGAGCGGCGGCGGCGACGCCATCGATATTGCCTGGGCGGTGGACGAGTCGGGACAGCCTGCGGAGTTGACCCAGTTTCATTTCATCCGGATCTCTTCCTTCGTTAATTTTCTGAACGGCCCACTGGGGCAGATGACGCCGGAAATTGACGCGGTGGCCGATGTGGCGCCCGATGTAGACAGCGATGGCGACGGTATACTTGATGACTACGAGATTCGCGTGGCGCTGACGGATCCCGACCGGCCGGAGAGCACGGTTTTGCCGCTGGAGTTCCCCCGGGAGGAGGGCGACAACAACGCGGGGAATTGGCTGGGCACCGCAGCGGACCTGGCGGGAAATGCCATCACCTTTTACTCCGCCGGTCTACGCAATGGAAGCCGCAATTTCAATTGCGACGTGGATATTGCCCTTTCTGCGGACCCCGGTGGCGAGATTCCAGGTCGGACGCGGAGTGCCCGAGTGGTGACTTTTTCCGCATCAGAGAGCGATTTCGGCGCCGCCCAGATTGAAGACGCCGAGCTCACCATAACGTATAGCGACGACGATGTTATCGGCCTCAACGAGCAAGAGCTGGAACCCTTTCTCTATCACGGCGACGGAACCTATTCCCAGGCAGAGCTGTCCGGGATCGATCTCGATCGAGCGCAACACCGGTTGACCTTTCGCAGTTCCGTTCCAGGCACCTTCGTGCTTGCCGCCCCCGCCATAGCGGGCGAAGGCGAAGGCGAGGGCGAGGGCGAAGGTGAAGGTGAAGGTGAGGGTGAGGGTGAGGGTGAGGGTGAGGGTGAGGGTGAGGGTGAGGGTGAGGGTGAAGGCGAGGG
>JBIJDL010000355.1:0-6870 GCA_044344195.1 Candidatus Hydrogenedentales bacterium | reverse complement strand
CTGCCTTCCGGAAGACGACCGCAAGATCGGCGTACTCTCCGGCGGCGAGAAGCGGCGCGTGGCCCTGTGCAAGGCCCTGCTGGAGAAGCCCGACCTGCTGCTCCTCGACGAGCCCACCAACCATCTTGACGCGGAGACGGTGGACTGGCTCGAAGTGCAGTTGCGCGACTACCCCGGCACGGTCATCATTGTGACCCACGACCGTTATTTCCTCGACAACGTGACCAAATGGATCCTGGAACTCGATCATGGTGTCGGCGTTCCGTGGGAAGGCAACTACTCCGGCTGGCTCTCGCAAAAGCTGGAGAAGATGGCCGCCCAGGAAAAGAAGGGTTCCGCCCGCGCGCAGGCCCTGGAGCGCGAGCTCAAGTGGATCCGCATGAGCAGTGCCGATCGCCACGAGCTGAACCGCACCCGCCTCTCGGAATACGAACAGATGCTGGCCAAGGAAGCCGCCGCGCAGAACGCCGACAGCGCGACGATCCAGATCGCCCCTGGCCCCGAACTCGGCCAGCAGGTCATCGAGTGCAAGTCCGCCGCCAAGGCCTATGGCGACGACGTGCTGTACAAGGATCTCGATTTCATCATTCCCCGTTCGGCCATTGTCGGCCTTGTCGGTCCCAACGGCACCGGCAAAACGACCCTCTTCCGCATGATCCTCGGCCAGGAACAGCCCGACGCGGGCGAGGTCTTCGTCGGACCCTCCGTCAGCCTGTCCTATGTGGATCAGGAGCGCAGCTCCATCGCGGGTGACGTAAGCCTCATAGACGAAGTGGCCGGTGGTGCCGATTTCGTGAAGATCGGCAAGCAGGAAGTCTCCGTGCGCCAGTACCTCGCGCGATTCGGCTTCAAAGGTGCCGACCAGCAGAAAATGGCCAACCAGCTTTCCGGCGGCGAGCGCAACCGCTGCAACCTGGCGAAGCTCCTGAAGGAGGGCGGCAACGTCCTGCTCCTAGACGAACCGACCAACGACCTCGACGTCAACACCCTCCGCCTCCTCGAAGAGGCCCTGCTCAACTTTGGCGGCTGCGCCCTCGTCATCAGCCACGACCGCTTCTTCCTCGACCGCGTCTGCACCCACCTCCTCGTCTTCGAAGGCCAGGGCAACGTCCGCTGGTTCGAAGGGAACTACCAGGAATACGAGGCGTGGCGCGTGAAGGAACTGGGCAGCAAGTTGTTTGAGAATCGCCGCGCGCGGTATCGGAAGTTGCGAAAGTAGCGATAGTTTATTGCGATCAACCGCAGCCGGGCGATGACGCCCACGTGTCGCCCGGCTGCGCCCTTTTGATGGGACACACTTGCCAGGCCGTTGCCTGTGGATTCTTCGTTGGATATCAGGGAGACTGGAATAGGAGTTACCAAAGAATACTTGGATGTCCCCTTGGCCGATTTCAGGAGCGATGAACCGCAAATTTGCGCAGATTTTCGAAAATTCATGAAGTGGTGGGAACCAAAGAGATTTGAACCGCGAATGGACGGGAATTTTCGGTTCTGGCTTCGGAACAATCTTATCTGTGTGCATCGGAGTTCATCTGTGGGAGCTCACTTTTCTTGCGGACAAAGGCTGCTCCAGGAATTCTGCGGCCAGTTCATTCCTTCCAGTCATATTCGTCTGTATTCATTTCCACGCCCCGGAAAGAAGCCCGACGTATTGCGCTAGCCGTGGTATGCATGCGGCCCATTCTGCTAGGATGGGCAGAGAATCGGGGCGGGGCCCGGTCGAGTGACTTCTGAAGAACTGAGTATGGCAGACAATCCCACCATCGATACCGCTGCGGAAATGGCCGCGTTGCGGGAGCAACTCACACGCTATGCCAGCGAGGCGGAGGGCTTCCGCCGTGAATTTTTGCGTATCCACGCCGACCTCGATCTGCGCGAGCGCGCCATGGAAGCGACGGACGAGGGTATCGTCATTTTTGACGTGCGTGAGCCTGGCACGCCTATCGTGTATGTCAACGCGGGTTTCGAGCGCCAGACGGGCTACACGCGCGCGGAAGTACTCAAGAAGAGCGCGCGCTTTATCCACGGTCCCGAAACCGACCCCGGCACGCTCCTGCGGATCCGGCGCGCCATCGATGAGCGCCAGTCCTACACCGCGGAGCTGGTCAGCTATCGCAAGGATGGGGCGCCTTTCTGGAACCGAATTTCGCTGAACCCCATTCGCAATGAGGCGGGCGAGATTACTCATTTTGTGGCGATCCAGTCCGATGTGAGCGATCGGACTCAGTCCAACGCGGATGTGCAGACCGCGCTCGAGCTGTTGGAAAAGACAAATGTCCATTTGACCCGGGTGAATCGCCGCATGAAGCGGAATTTGCAGACGGCGGCCAAGGTTCAGTATGCGCTGCTGCCCGAACACCTGCCCAAGGTGAAGGGGGTCAATTTCGCCTGGAAATTCAAGCCCTGTGACGAGCTGGCCGGTGATATTCTCAATATTTTCCGGATCAACCGCCAGTCGGTGGGGCTTTATCTGCTCGATGTGTCGGGCCATGGCACCGCCGCCGCGTTGATGGCGGTTTCGGTCAGCCGCATGCTCTCGCCCAAGGCCCTGTCTTCGTCGCTGGTGCGCGAGGAGGATGAGTCGTCCTCGGACTATGCGGTCGTTTCCCCCGCGCGCGTGGCGGAGGAGCTCAACGTGCATTTTCCCTGGGACGCGGAAACGGGCCAGTTCTTCACGCTGATCTATGGCGTGCTCGACACGGTAACCCTGGAGTTTCGCTATGTCTCCGCAGGCCACCCCGGCCCCGCTCATTTCGTCAGGGGACAAGCGCCGGTGATCACGCGGAGCAGCGGCATGCCCATCGGCCTGGCTATGGAGCCCTACGTCGAGCAGCGCATCCAACTGGCCACGGGCGATCGCCTCCACCTTTATTCCGATGGGGTGACCGAAGCGATGAATGAACAGCGGGAGCTATTTGGTGTGCCTCGCCTTCTCGAGAGTCTTCAGTGCGGTGGCGATTGTCCTCTCGGAGACTGCCAGGACAAGCTCATGCGGGAATTGGAGACCTTCCGGGGAAGTTCACGCTTCGACGATGACATCTCACTCGTGTCCCTTGAAGTGCTGCCATAGCCCGGCTGTCCTTCTCAGGTGCCCCAGCGGGCCATGGCGAAGACGAACCACACCATGATGCCCACGCAGGCCCACAATACGATGAAGCCCAGTATACCCACCGTGGAGGGCACGGGGAACTCAAAGTCGGGGTGTTTGATGAGCTTTCGGGGGACATCCGGCTCGACACCCGTCGGCAGGCTGAAGGGCTCCCGCATGTGGGGTTCGTCGCCGCGCACGGGCGTGTGGAGGCAATTGTAGAAGCGGTCGAGCTGGGCTTTGGGCAACCTCGGCGTCAGGAGGCTCACGACGATGCACAATCCGAAGCCCGTGGAGAGATAGCAGAACATCTGCCACGAGATCCGGAACTTTCCGTCCCACACCATGAATTCGGGGAGGTTGGCCGCTGCCCAGGCGTTGAATCCATCGGTGCCGGTCAAGAGCACGACGGCGAAGGCGCCCAGGGTGCCGGCCCACGCCCCGGCGGGCGTTGCACGTCGCCAGTAGAGGCCAATCCAGAAGGCGGCCCCCATCATGGCCTGAATCTTCCAGAAGGTTTCCAGACCGGCGGGCACGTTTTCGAAGGCGAAGGCGAAAGCGATGCTCACAATGACGATGATCATGCCCGAGATCCGGCCGACGTTTACATAGTGACCTTCTTCCCGGTCTTTCACCAGGTAGCGGCGATAAAAATTCTGCGTGAAGAGGCCGGAGGACGCCACCATGAAGGCGTCGCAGGAGGACATGACCGAGGCGAGGAGTGCGGCCAGGAAGACCCCCACGAGGCCGGGCAGTACCGTAGGGAGCAACTCGCGCGCCATCTGACCGTAGACGAGATCGGGGTGCAGATCGGGGCGCGTCTTCATGTAGAGCGCGACGCCGCAGAGCCCGGTGAGCATCCACGCGACCGTGCACACGCGTTTGAGCAGGTTGCCGCAGGCGAAGCCCACGCGGCCGTCGAGCTCCGAGCGGCCCGCCGCACACACGCCCATGATGTGGGGCTGGGTCACGATGCCGATCAGGGCGTTCAGGCCGAACATGGCGATGTGGAAGCCATTAATTTCGCCGGGCGCGACCAGGCTGAACATGTGGGGATCGGTAATGGACTCGTGGAGGCCCGTGAAGCCGCCCACGACCTTCAAGGCCACGGGCAGGATCATGAAGGAGAGGATGATGGTGAGAATGCCCTGCATGAGATCGGTCACGATGGCGGCGGCCAGGCCTCCGGCCATACCATAGGCGACAAAGAGTACCGTGGTGATCAGCACCGATGCCGTCTGGCCGATACCCCCGTCGGTAATGGCCTCGATGAACTTGGAAGAGGCCAGCATGATCACGCCGATGTTGACGGAGAGCTGGAGCACCCCCACCAGCGTGTAGAGTGCCGCCGTGCTCTTGTCATAGCGATACTCGAAGTAGTCCCCGGTGGTGAGTGCGCGCATCCGGCGGAAGGCCGGCGCGATGAGCCAGTAGAAGGGCGTTGCAAACAGCCACAGCCAGGCATACCAGATGCCGGAGAGGCCGTTGGTGTAAGTCTTTGCCGCCACGCCCACCGCGTCGTTCCCGCTCGTGCCCGCGCCGAAGGAAAAGAAGACCATGGAGACCTTGCCGAAATTCCGGCCCCCCATGAAGAAATCGGCGGTATCCTTGATGCGACGTGCGGTCCACAGACCGATCGCGGTGACGGAGACCAGATAGGCGATCAGGGCCAGCCAATCCCAGGGGGTTAATCCGAACATGCCACGTCTCCCATCCTGTTAGGTATTCCATTGCACGAAGTGTCCATGGTAGTCCAGGCGGGACAAGCCCTGTCAAGTCGGCGGAGAATTTTCGGGGGCTGGAAAGCCTCCGCTCCATACCCCCCGCATTTAATGCCATTGCCCTGGTCACCGCGGCACATTGACTGCCGCGCGCGCTCTGCGTAAGGTATGGGGTGGTGCTGTCCGCCGCCTCTTCGTACGGGTGTTACGGTAGAGTACGGCGCGTTGCCCGAATTCAGGAGTCCTTCATCCATGCGCATCAACGGAACGTTCGTCGTTGTCTTTACCCTGCTGGCTGTTTTCTGGGGCGTCAAGCTGCTCTTCGGGATTTTCCTGGGCACCCCGTCGCCCCCGCCCGGCGGCGGCCACGGGACGGTCGCCACCAAAGAGGACAAGATCCAGGCCCTCCTTTCCGGCGAGTTCAAGCGTCAGCCGAAAAAGAATCCCGTGGAAGGTTCGGGGCTGCTGCGCTGCGTTGTGCGCGACGGAGATGGCAGCATCGTGGACGGGGCGACGGTCCGTGTGACTCCCGTTGCTCCTTCGGCGAATCCCATTGAGGCGGAAAAGGAGTATCCCTGCTATTGGGAAGCCTCTTCCGGCGCGAAGGGGGTGGTCGAGTTCCGTACGTTGCCCGAAGGCAATTTTCTCCTTCTCGCCACGAAGGAAAAGTCCTGCGGGCTTGCCCTGGTGCGCGTGGACGAAGGCGGCGCCTTTACCGAAGCCGAGGTCTCTCTGTGGCCGAGTGAGGCCAGGAAGGGCGAAGTGAGCGCGGATGGAAAACCGGTCCCCGATGCACGGGTAGTCCCTATCCATGCGGCCGACTTTTCGGATGATTCAGGGCCCTACCGGCACCTGCCGGTTACGACCGGGGCCGATGGTACGTTTGCCCATCCGCTGTTGCCCGCGGGAACCTGGCAACTCTTGGTTTCGGCTCCGGGCTATGCCCCGAGCCTGGTGTCGGCGGATGAAGACGGTGAATTTCGGGCGGCGCTGGAGCGGGGCGAGAAGTTGGCGGGTCGCGTGGTGCGCGACGAAGGGGAGCGCCCGGTAAACAATGCCAAAGTCGAGCTGGTGGCGGCTGACCGCGCGGGTGAATACTACAGTACCCGAGCCAACGGCCAGGGCTATTTCAGCTTCGATACCCTGCGGCCGGGTGACTACATCCTCCGGCTGGCACCGGGAGAGTTGCGCGGGGAAATGGACATCAACGTTTCCGCGCAACCTCTGGAGGCCACGCCCGCAGCCACCCCGCTGTCGCGCAACATGAAAATCGATCCATTGACTGGAGCGGCCGTGGCCACCGGCGAGTCCGCCCTGCCGTCGCCCGGACCCGCACCCGCGGTCGCCGCGCCGCCGGCGCTACAATTGCGTGCCCGGGCCTCGGGCGCGCTGCGTGGGCGGATACTGGAGGCCGGGGCCGATGTGGGCGTAGCCGGTGTGTCCGTACGACTTTTTCAGCCCGAAAGTACGGTTGCCGTTGCGACGGCGAAGTCCGATCAGGCGGGATACTACCAGTTCAAGTCCCTGGCGTCAGGGAGCTATCGGGTGGCGACGGATCGCGCTCTGGGTCGGGTCTTCGTGGCCGACGGTGATGGGGGCGTGGTGGTGGCGGAGGGTGGGGCGCAATCGGGTCCACTATTTCGCGAAGTGCCCGGCGTGTCGCTCGCCGGTCTGGTGCTCGACGCCAATGGGCGGCCTGTGCCGGAGGCAAATATACTTGTGCGTATCCAGGGTCATCCGGGAGCCCCCCTGACCTTTGGGGCGGATCAGGCCGGCCAGTTTCTGGCCTCGGGATTTCATGGCGCGGATCAGGTGGAGGTTCGGGCCATGCTGCTGGGGAGTGAATCAGCCGCGTTCGGCCCCGTAACCATTGGCCCCTCGGGATTGCAGGATATCATGCTGCGATTTCAAAGCCCCTGAGTTCCGGTTTCCCGCGAAAAGCATTTGCTCAGCAAACGCCGCCCCGTGCCGCCATGAACTCGACCACATCGTCATAGCCCATCAGAAGGGCCATGGCCATCGGGGTCAGCTTGCCGGTGTAACCTTCCCGATGGTTGATGG
>JBIJDL010000354.1:0-6873 GCA_044344195.1 Candidatus Hydrogenedentales bacterium | reverse complement strand
GCGTGCGAATGTTCGCATTCAGCGTGGTGACCGCATTTTCATTCCACGTGTTGAACGCGGTGTTGCCGCCGTAGTTGAACCAGTCGGACCAACTACCGTCAACCGTGATGGCACCGGCACTCGAAACCATTCCGAGCGCTGCGCCAAGCGCAAATAATGCTGTTATCTTTCTCATTTTAGCCCTGTCTCCTGTGATGTGTTTGGTGATTAGAATCGTTCAGTTCAGTTGAACCAATATGCTTCCGTTACCGTAATTCTGGCTGAGTATTAAAAGCAGGATGCATGCCAAGACCAATCCCTCATGCATACCAACCAAAACCACCGAGTTTGCCTTGTAAGTTGTTCATTTTTGACTTATTGCGGAGCGAATATGACTAGTTTAAAAAGTTAGCGCCTTATTAAGGTTGTCATAATTGCACACTACTTTACGTCAAGTTCATCGATTTACGGGGCGAAATCGAAGCCTGGCGGAACCCTGGACGCACACCCGGCAGCTTCTTCCTCTGGATTCCGTGCAGACCTGAGTCGGTTCGTGGGGGAAAATCGATTTTCTACTTAGCGTACAGCGGTGAATTAGACCGTACCGACAATGGTTATGTCAACCCCTAATTCCATGGTGGGCAGGGCACCCTGGGGCTTAGCCGACCGCGATACGCAAGGCTGCGTGACCTCGGGCACCTTCAGCGGTCGTCAACGGCTTTATCCAGTTCGCATTGCTGTGCTGGTTCGAACTCAATGCTGGACCGCAGCCTGGTCCTCCCCGAATCTCGCCCCTCGTTTTTTATCGTCAGAAGTGTGGGGGCCTGCTTATACTCGATGAACTTGTCCATCGCTACGACGCATTCCAGGCCGTTGTGTGCGCGCACCCGGCTCTGTGCTGCCGCAACGCATGGCGTGCCGGAGCCACGACGGAGAGGGTATCATTCCGCCAGATCTTCAAGCATCGGGCCTGGGCCCCAGAAAAGGAGACCGCAACTGGCCCCGGTAGCTTCACTGATTCGGCCTGCCACTCGGCAATATCTCTGCCACCCGTCCTCTGAAAAAAATGAAGCAGCCTGACCCGAGGGTCAGGCTGCCTTCTATTGAATCGGAAGTTAGCGGTTCACTACTCGGCCAAGTATCAGGCAGTGAACTTGCGGCGGAGGGCGGCGCCCAGCATGCCCATGCCCAGAAGGGCGAAGGTGGAGGGTTCCGGAACCGGAACGAAGGGGGTGTCGTCGCGAACGTCAATCACGTCGTTGCCGCACTGCATCGTCCAGTGGATGCCGATACCGCCGTTGTTCGGGTCGACCAGGATGTCTTCATCGGCACCGCTTACGTCGAAGGCGATCTCGTAGAAGTAGTGCTTTCCGGTCAGGGCGATAGCGATGGAGGGGTTGTACGCACCGGTCACATCAACCGCACCCGCCTGGGTCTCGTCAACGCGCCAGGGGGTCTGGGCCACGAAAGGCGCGGGGTTGAGGACGGACCAGTTCGGAGCGCCGGTGTTGCCGAACATCAGGCCATAACGGGCCGAGTCCTGCGCAGCGGTGCTGACGGCGATGGCGTGGGTGAATCCACCGGTGTTGCCAAGGTCGAGGAAGAAGTCGCCGGCATAGAGGCCGTCAGCGGGTATACCCTGGGGTGGGAAGCCCGTGACCATGCCGATGTAGAATACGCCACCCGTGGACGCGTTCGGATCGGTGTCATCGTAGTAGTAGAAAATCTGCTCGATGTCATAGTTCTGACCGCCGCCACCGGGGGTGGGGCCTTCTTCGTCGTTCAGCGTGCGAATGTTCGCATTCAGCGTGGTGACCGCATTTTCATTCCACGTGTTGAACGCGGTGTTGCCGCCGTAGTTGAACCAGTCGGACCAACTACCGTCAACCGTGATGGCACCCGCCGTGGAGGCCATGCTGAAGGCCGCACCGATTGCGAGCATTGAAAGCGTCTTTTTCATTACCAAACTTCTCCTATTTTCTGTGGGTTGTGGGTGGGTTTTGTTCTTCACTCAACATTTCAATTTCTTCTGGAACCAGTTAACTTTCGTTACCTTTAACTTGGCTGACTTCTATACGCATGATGTGTGCCAACTATTTTTTGAACAAAAACGAATACAAACAGATGTCTATTCTGGGTATAGTAAGCAGAATTGAACTATCTATCGTCTATAATGGGTTAGTGCCGATCATAACACAAATTTAACATACTCAAAGTTGAATACTTATTTATGGACCGGCCAAACGAAATGGGGGGGATTTTCCTCAAAAAGATACAAATCTGTATCATTTCAGGACAAATCCGGATCGGAAAAAGGCAGGGAGAGGGGAGAGACGCCATGATCGAGCGATTAGAAGCAATTTTAGCAGGCGATTTAGAATCACAAGTAGTCAACTGTGACAACTTATGTTTCCGGCGCACTCAGGCACGTCGGCGCTGTGCGTCCAGACTCGATACAATCCACGTATTACCCGCCTCCAATCGCTGGCTTAGGACGTCAATCACATTCAGGAGGAAGGGAACGGCCAGGGGGCCGTTGAGTAGACTGGTTACGGCCACTTCGTCGAGCACGAGCAATCGTACGTCCGTAACGGCACGGGCGGTCGCCGATCGATGTCGGGGTCGGAACGCGGCCATTTCGCCGAAGGCCTCCAGTGCACGGCACTTCGCGATGCATTTATCCCCGCAGTAGATGGAGACGCTGCCCTCCAGCACGATATAGAGATAGCTCCCCTCGTCCCCCTGCCGAAAGATGACGTTGCCTCCCTGCAGCGATTCCGTGCGCCCGAGGGACGCGACGAAATCGACGGACCCGGCATCGAAGCCTTTGAAAATAGCCGCTTTTTGGAGACGAGTTTGATTTTCCATGGCCGTATCCATGCCGCCGTGGCCGTTGTGGGCGCGGGCCTTCGCACCCGGGTTCTGCCCGACCGCAACGCAACGCGTGCCGGGGCCTATACAGTTCCGGCGCCGCAATCCCGAGTGGGCTGCGGCGCCGTTGATTCTATGGGGGATTCATGTGTTCATTCCACTAGTTCAGCTCCGTCAAGAGACTCTCCGCTTCCGCCTGTTCCGGGAAGTCGAGCCCCGCGCGCGCGCTGATCCCGAGGGAATAGCGGATGCGCTCTTTCGCCTTCACCTTGTCGCCGAGCTTCATGAGTACGCGGCCGAAATCAAAGGAAATCGTCGGATTGGCCGGGTCGATTTCGGCCGCTCTTGCGAGCGTCGTCTTGCTGGCTTCCAAGTCGCCCGTGCGCATCTGCGCGAGGCCCAGGGTATGAAGAACGCCGGGACTGTTGGGCACTTTTTGCTGGGCGTCCGTGGCGAACTTGAGGGCCTCCTCATCGTTACCGCCCGCCATCAGGAGCATGTAGGCCAGGTTGTTCGCCGCCGGGGCGTTGTCGGGCTGGAGCGCGACGAGCTTGCGGTAGCTTTCCGCCGCCCCCGCGTAGTCCTGTTTCTTTTCCAGCATGGCGCCGTTCCGGGACCACACCTCGGGGCTTTCCGGGCCTGCGGCCATGGCCTTCTCCATGGAAAGGGCCTCGCCCTCGGCATCGCCCAGGCTCTTGAGCAACTCGGCATAGGCAATCCAGGCGCGGGGGTCGGCGGCAACGGTGTCGACAATCGCCTGGCCCTTTTCCTTCGCCCCTTCCACCTTATCACCCAATTGTAGCGCCGCGATGGCGAGTTGGGCGATGGCGAGATGGGGCGACCGGCTGGCGAGGTGCTTTTCGTAGCTCGTCCAGGATGCGTTGTAGAGCCGGGCCATCTGGAGCGACAGGGTGGCACCATAACCGAGCATCAGGTCGCGGTCGGCACCCAAGTTAGCCGCCCAGGCCTGCTCCTCGTCGTTGAGTCCTTCCACGGCCACGCCGAGTGCGGAGGTGAGTATCAGCCCGAGCTTGCCGGCGGCGGGTTGATCGGCACCAGGCACCTTCAGGGCCGCCACGGCTCCATCCACGTTGCCTGCCTGGAGTGCGGAGAGGGTCTTCATGATGCGAAGGCTTTCGGGCCAGTATGCGGGATCGGCGGAATCCGCCAGCGTGCCCACGGCAGCCCAGTCTTCCTCCTGCATGGCGCAGAGGGCGAGCAGGTTGGCCCGGCTGGCGATAATACCCGGTGCCGTGGAGGTAATGCCTTCAAGCACGGCGCGGGTCTGGGCGCAATCGCCCAGGCGCGCATGGATGCCACCCTTGGCAAGTTCGATCTCGGGGTCCCCGGTAAACATGCCCGACGCGCGACTCAGCACCTGCAGGGCGAGCTCCGGCTCGCCTGTGTCGAGGTAGGCCTGCCCGAGATAGAGAAAGCTCCAGCGCTCTTCCGGGAAGAGGGTGTAGCTCGCTTCCGCCGCCTTGCGCGCGGGCTCATAGGCACCGCCTTCTCGCAGCGCGGCATAGAGCATCTGATGGGCGTCGATGTTTTCGGGATATTGGACGATCAGGCGCTGCAACTGCTGCGCGGCGATAATCGGCTGGCGCACGGAGCGGAACACCTGCGCGATGTTGTAGAGCGCGACCATGTTGTCGGGAAAGCGCTCCAGGGTGAAGAGGAAGAGGGACAGGGCCTGTCCACGGGCGGCACCGCTCGCCATGGCGAATCCCAGGGCGTTGTCGCGAAGAATGAGTTCCTCTGGCGCTTCGGGCTTCCACTCCTCAAACAGTGCCGTGACCACCTTGGGATCCCGGGAATCCATGGCCTTGAAGAACTGACCAATACGCGACTCGGCGGGAAGTGGCGCGGACAGCTCCCGGGCAAGGCCCACATCCTGCGTGAACAGTGCCGAAAGTACCAGCACTTCCCGAACTTCGTTGCCGCCCTCGGCCAGGTAGGTGTCACGGTTGCTCACGAGACGCTTCAGCGCCGCCTGCTTCCAGAGATCGCGCCAGGTTAGGGACCCGGGTGTACGGACGGACGCCACGGGGGCCGGGCCTGGCGCCGCTTCGGTCGGTAACTTACCGGACTTCGCCTGTTCGAGGACAACCGCCACGGCTTTCTCATCCGGCAAAGCCGCAGACGCATCCTCCAGGAAGGGAATGGCGTCTTCAAAAGCACTCTGGCTGAGTTTCACCGCCCCCACGACATAGTTCGCCCAACCGTCCGATGTGTCTTTTTCCAGGATCTTTCTCGCCTTTGTTTCGGCTTCCTCTAGCTTTCCGGCCAGAAGCAGGGCGCGGGCATGGCCCACCTGAATGCTCGCTTTGTCGGGCTGGTCGGCTGCGAGGGTATCGAATTCCTTAAGCCATTCCTCCACTTTGCCCTGCGACTGGTAGACCTCAATCAGGGCCATGTGGGCCGCAGTTGAAACGGTGGAGCCACTTTCGGAAAGTTCCTTGAGCAACGCGACCGCATCGTCGGGCTTTCCGCCCTGGGCATAGGCCACGCCCAGGTTGAGTTTCACGTCGGGAGACTCGGGGAATTGTTGTCCCAGCTTCTCCAGCTCCGTAATGGCATCCGCCGTACGGTCGGCCTTCAGGAGCACGGCGCTGTGCAGCAGGCCGCCCTTTTCAGGCGCAACCTTCATGAAGGAGTCCGCGATGGCCAGGGCATCATCGGTGCGCTGGAGGACCACCAGATGTGTCACCGGTTCCATGTAACTCTCGGGCAAGGCCGGATCGAGCGTGCGCGCCTTTTCATAGAGCGTCAGCGCCTGATCCATCTCCCCGACCTTCACCGCGCAGCGGGCAAGGCCGATCTGGGCGTGGGCGTTATCCGGGTTCGTCTCCGCCGACTTCTGGTAGGCGGCACGGGCCTCGTCCAGGCGCCCGAGATTGAAAAGCGTGTCGCCCTGGCCGCGATACTGTTCGCTGCGGCGACCGCTGCAGCCCGCGGCCAGCAGCACGACGCAACACAGCGCGCAGAGGGACATATGCCGCGTCCGGGCAACGTAACTAAGGTGGTTCATGGTGATCCTTCCCATATTAATCAAGATAGTCGTTCTCCAAAAGAATGGGGCCAAGCCTGCTGGCAAAATCATCCAGCACCGCAAAGGCCTCTTCGTCGTCCTGCCCCATCTTCTTCAGGACGGGCATGCTCAGTTTGATCATGGATGAGGTGGGCGTGCCGAAAAACAACTGCTCTCGGGCCCAGTAAATGGCGTTCATGAAGGTGCTGCTCGTGAATCGCTTTCCGGTCTTCAGCCAGTACAGGACCGCCTGCTCGTCGTCGCCGCGAAAGATCACTAGCCGCCGCGCCTCAAACTCGATGCCGACGGGGGCCGCGTAGGACTGCTCCACTTCCCAGCCCTGGCCCACGAGGCAGACTTCCGGAAAGTGGAGGCTGCGCCGTTTCTGACCGGCATACACGATTGTGACCAGTATCGGCGCGCCATTCGGGGCTGTGTAGTAACGCATTAGAATGTCGGACTTCCCGACTTCGAGGGCTTTTCGCACGACATCCCCCGGATCGATATCCTCGCCGTTCTGGCGATAGGGCCCCACCTGGGCCGGCAGATCCAGGCTAACCGTGGCGGTGCCCGCCGCGGCTGCCCAGTCGCGTTTCAGGTTGATGCCCCAATGAATCGTGGCGCTAACGAGGAGTATGGCGATGCCCGCAATGTAGTGGATCATGACTGGCCCTCCTTGGGTTCGCGGGCCGGGGCCAGCCGCCTGAGCAGGCCTTCGGCGCCAAAGAGCAGGACAAAAGCGAAGGCGAATATGCCGATGCCGGAAGCATCGTGGACTAAGCCGGTGGCCGCGTCGCTGCCCCATATATAACCCACCACGCAGAGGAAAAAGATCCGGGCCACATTGGCCGCGATCGCCACTACGGGCGAGATGAGCAATATCACGATCCGGGCCCACCCCCGGGTCTTGCTGATGTAGGCCATGAGCGCACCGAAGGCCAGCAGGGCAATCAGCGAACGCATGCCGCCACACACATCGCCGACCATGAGGC
>JBIJDL010000353.1:0-6881 GCA_044344195.1 Candidatus Hydrogenedentales bacterium | reverse complement strand
GAGGGGCAGGAGCATAAGAATCAGGTTGGTGGTGCCGGAGAGGATGCTGATGAGGGGAGAACTGACCCTGGACAGCCAGCGCATGGGCCCGGCGGTAACGCGGCTGATGCCTTCGGGGTTCGACATGGCGATGCGCTTGGGGGCCAACTCGCCGAGGGTGAGAGAGAGGTAGGTGATGAGCAGCACCACGATACCCAGGGCGACGTTCTGGCGGTGCAATTCGGGAACGCCGACCTTCTGGAGCAATTCGGCCACGGGCGTGGCAAAGCGGGCACCGCCCACGACACCCGCGAGGGTTCCGATGAGGGTGATGCCGACCTGCACCGTGGAAAGGAAGCGGTTGGGGTCGTCGAGGAGCTTGAGGGCCTCGGCGGCACCGTGGTCACCCGACGCCGCCAACTGCTCGAGGCGCGAACGCCGCGCGGAGACGATGGCAATTTCGGTCATGGAAAACAAGCCGTTTCCCATGATGAGGGCGACCAGCAATACCAACTCCCAAAAAATCTGGGGCATTTAAATCATAGTCCTTTTGTTAGGGCTAGCGGGCGCGCTCAGAAGATTGATAGTATCGCGCCCGGTCGCCTGAAGTACCGGGAATCCCCGACCGGGTTGAAGTATAGCGAAAATGGGGTCATCCCTGCCCCTTTCTGGCGGCGGATCACTGGGTCAGAGAATTGCCAACCACGAATGGACATAGAGCAGCCGTTGGCCGCGACCCAAAGAGGTGAACCGCAAATTTACGCAAATTAGCGCAAATTTTATTCAGGCCTTGAAAAGTCGATTGTACTTGCAGTGTGCAAGGCTTTGATTATACTGATTTTAACCTGTCTATTTCCGTGAAGTTCTGTGACCTTCCGTGGTCCATGCTCTCTTTTTTGACCACGGATTTCACGGATGCGCACGGATAGAAAGCAGGCGAGTGATCAGCTTGGAATTTGTTTTGGTATGTGGGATTTTGTCCAAGATTCACGCGATGAAGCAGTACTCCTCGCCCTCGCGGAAGCCGAGGCGGTTCGCGTGGGCGCGGATCTCGTCGCGGGCACCGGGGGTGCCCACGGCGACGACGATGAAGCACGCGCCGGGTGCGGGGAAGTCCTCTGGACGAATGACGTCGTAGCCGTGAATTCGCTGTCCGACCTTGGAAGGGCGGATATCCGCGACGGCCTCCAGGCTTCCCGCCGGCCATTCGCGGAGCCAGCGTTTGCCGACTTCGCCCGCGCCCCATTGATACAGCGGACGCCCGCCGGTTATTCGCGATTCCACGAGCCAGTGGCGCTTGAAGCGGCGAAAGGCCGCTTCGGTGTAGCGCGGGGAGGTCATGGAGAGGCGTCCGGGCTGCTCGTGCCAGTCGAGTAAGGTCTCTGGCACGTTGCCCAGCGTGTATTCCCCTTGCCAAAACCGCATCACGAGGTCGTAGTCTTCCGGTCCCTCGAAATCCCGGTAGCCACCGACGGCTTCGAAGGCCGCGCGGCGCATCATGAAAGTGGGATGGGCAATGGGGCACTCGACGAACAGATCCCGCACGATCTCATCGTGGGTTGTGTTGTTATTGAGCCAG
Source organism: Candidatus Hydrogenedentales bacterium (assembly GCA_044344195.1). Taxonomy (GTDB): domain Bacteria; phylum Hydrogenedentota; class Hydrogenedentia; order Hydrogenedentales; family JAEUWI01; genus JAEUWI01. The sequence goes on along the minus strand of JBIJDL010000353.1, from coordinate 5,323 downwards.
TTTTCATAGCGTCTGCGTCCGGAGCCAATATGACCGCCGGTCATGCTGACCCGTGTGCCGCAGAGGCCGCCTTCGGGGTGGTCGGAGAACCAGGCGAGCTGGCGCGCGAGGCGATCCGGGTGGGAGACGTCGTCCGCGTCCATACGTGCGATGAATTCGCCCCGGGTGGCAGCGCAGCCATCGACGAGCGCGGGGACGAGGCCCCGATGCGGGCCGTGCAGGACGACGATCCTTTCATCGACACTCGCGAGTGTGGCCGCGATTTCGGCACTGCCGTCTGTTGAGCCGTCGTCCACAATGATCAGTTCCCAGGCGCGGTGGCGCTGGGCCTGAATGGATTCAATGGCGCGGGAAACGGTATCGACGCCGTTGTAGACCGGGAGCACGATCGATACGGTTGTGTCAGGGGTGAGAGGCATTCTTCCCGCTACTTGAGGGCTGCTGTGAAGACCGCAAAGGAGTGGGGCGGCATCACGTGGGTGAAGGTGCTGGCATCCGGCGTCAGGTTCAGGCGCGCGGGGGCGACGACCTTGGGGGACTCGAAGGAGTTCTCGGCCGTCGGCGAGGTGGCGCTCAGGATGCGGCCCGACAGGGTCACGATGGTGGCCTCGCGAACTTCGACGTGGAGGGGGATTTCGTCGGTGTAGCTGAGGTTGGCCACGGTGATGCATAGGCGCTTCTTGGAGCGCGACGTGCTCACGGAGAGGGCGGGTACGGTCGAGGGGCCCTCGGCCGATGGGGGCAGCGAAAGAGCCGGGCTCTCCAGTTCGTGGAAGAGGAGTCGGGCACCCTTGTGGGGCAACATCATGTCCACGACGTGGTAGGCCGGCGTCAGGAACATTTCGCTGTCCCGGGTCTTCACAAGACAGAGGAGGCTGTTGACCGCCTGAGCCATGGCGGCCAGGCGAACCTGGTCGGCGTGATGATTGAAGCAGTGGAGAAAGGCGGCGGTCAGAATGGCATCGCGCAGGGTGCAGGGCTGATCGAGTCCACTTTCGGGCGTGGCTTCGGGATGTTTCACGCCCCACTGAGAGACGGCGATGTGCGGGGGCGCGAGTGGGTTCGTTGCCGCTGTGGACAGGAGAAGCTGGCGAAAATCGGATTCAAACCGATAAAAACGGGCAACAGATTGCAGGTAGCCCTCTTTGCCGAAGTTGGCGCCCCCCGTGGTTTCGAGGAGATAGCTCGTCTGGACGGACGAAGGTCTTTTGCTGTTCTCTGTTATCGGTTTTTGGGTGATTGATGTCTCTGTTATGTCGGAATTCAACACCCGAAGGGACTGCGCCGGATCGGTCCCGGAGTAGCTCCAGTAGGGCACCTCGAAGGGGTCGGGGTTGCCGTTGTGGGTGCGCAGGCGGGTCAGCGCGGTGTCCCCACCGAAGGTGCAGTATTCCAACCATTCGAGTGCTTCGCTGTAGGTTCCGGTGCCGCTGTTGCAGGTGACCCAGGGCTTGCAGCCGACCTTTTCGCAGAGCAGCATGAACTCGTGGGTGCCGAAGGTGTTGGGTTCGATTTGCTGCCAGGGGATGTTGACCCGTTGCTCCCGGGCCTTGCCGGTGCCGATGCCATCGCGCCAGTGGTAATAGTCTGCGAAGGTGTCGCCGGGCCATTTGAGCACGGGAACACGGAGGTGCTTGAGGATAGCGAGGACATCCATCCGCAGGCCCTCTTCATTGGAGATACGGGAGGCACGCCCGATCCAGATGCCTTCGTAGACACTCTGTCCGGCCATTTCGATTTGGTGGCTGTAGAGCTCGGGGGCGATACGCGCCCGGGTGATGGCCGGCCAGACGCGCAGCTTGGCGCCGCTCATTCGAGGGGGGCCTTGGAGACGTCAAACTGGTTCATGTAGGGAAAGACGCGATCCGAGATGAAGGAGCGGACTCCCCGGCAGTGGTCGATGACGACCGGCAAACCATCCGGGCCGATGGGTTCACGGGTGAAGACGCCCTTGGCCTCGACATAGATTTCGTTGCGGCTTTGGCGGAAGGGCTCGATGGCAACTTGGAAGTTACCGGGGAATTCGTCGGTGTCGGGAAAGTGGAGGCGGAGTCCGGCGAGGGATATGGGGCGCTGGAAGTGCTGCCCGATGCGACCCTGTTGGCCGCACATATGCTCCAGGATAAAGACCCGACCATCCTGCACGTGGGTCAGGGCGAAGGTGGAGCGGATGGTGGCGGTGTGGGCGATGAACTGCTTCACGCCGTCCAGCTCCAGGATACGAGCGCCGATGGCCTCGACTTTTTCGAGAAAGACGCTCAGGGGGATCTCGGCCCATTCTTCGAGGATGAGTACCCGATCGGGGAGAAAAAGGCAGATCGACTGGGTGCGCTGCCCGGTCTTGGAGTAGAAGCGGGCCTGGGCGGGGTTGGTGAAGTCGGTGGAGTCGTAGGCCGCGTAGCGGGTTTGGGACAGCTCGTAGTAAAGCTTCTGCAGCGACTCTTTCTTGTAGCGCAGGGGGGTGTGGATGAGCTCGACGCCGAAATGTATTATGCGATCTTCTGATTGCATGAAATCCGCCTGTTCTGGAGTGTGGCCGAAGGGCCGGGAGTATCTTGACCTCGTACCATACTAGGAAACGACCCTGCCTTCCAATAAATTCATGGGCATGGGCTCGGGGCGGGGGCAGCGCGTCGCCAGGGAGACGAAGGCGCGTTCGCTGGCGGATCGGTGGAGGGCCTCCATGCAATCGAGCACGTGGAGGGCCATTCGCGCACTTGCGCGGGGTTCCCGGCCTTCTCGAATGGCCCGGGCCATTTCGGCCAGGCCGAGGCCCCGGGACTGGCTGGCGTAGGCGTGGCTCAGGGGCACTTCGGTGAAGGCGTCCGCGCCGCGCCGCTTGAGTCTGATCGGCCCGCCGAAGGTGTTGGGGTCGGCCACCTGGAGGCTGCCCTCGGTGCCGTGCACCTCGAGGTGCGGCAGGGAATGGCCGATGGCGTCGAAGCTCATGATGATGGTGGCCAGTGCGCCGCTTTCGAAGGCGAGGGTGCCGGAGACGTGGGTGGGCACCGCCACGGGTACGGGCTGTCCGAATCGGGCCTCGCTGGTGATGATGCGCTCGGTGGCGGCCGCCGTGGTCATGGCGCATGCCTGGTTTATGGGGCCCAGGAGCGTGACAAGAGCGCTGAGGTAGTAGGGGCCCATGTCGAAGAGGGGGCCGCCGCCGGGGGCATAGTAGAAAGCGGGATCGGGGTGCCAGGACTCGTGGCCCGGGCAGAGCATGAAGGCGGTCGCGGAGACGGGGCGTCCGATCCAGCCGTCATCGATGAGCTTGCGCGCAGTCTGGAGACCTGCGCCGAGGACGGTATCCGGCGCGCATCCGATGACCACGCCCGCCGCGCCGGCCTGTTCCAGGAGGGGGGTGGATTCCGCGAGGGAAAGGCCGAGGGGTTTCTCGGTGTAGGCGTGCTTTCCGGCGGCGATGGCGGCTTGGAGCACCTGGGTGTGGGCCAGGGGCGGCGTGAGATTGAGCACGAGATCGACCTCGGGGTCACCGGGGAGATCCGCCACGTCCAATACGCGTGGAATGGCATGAAGCGCGGCGGCGGCTTCGGCGCGCGCCCGGTCTTTATCCGCGCAGGCGACGATGGTGAAATCGCGAAAGCGCTCGCCGGCTTCGAAATAGACGTTGGAAATATTGCCGCAGCCGATGAGGCCCACGCGCATGGGGTTCATGAGGTTGCTCCCGCGCTGATGTTGACGCGCCACGGTTTGCGGCTCCGCCTCAAACCCGCGCGGCCCAGAGCATGCCACGGGTCATGATCGTGAAGGTTTCTGGATGATCAAATTCATGGGGGGCATGGCCCAGGGCGGAATAGAATACGCGCCCGGCGCCCCAGCGGCGTTTCCACACCACGGGCATGACGACGCCTTCGATCCAGGGGTGAACCGCGCCGGTGAAGGTGGTGGTGGCCAGCACTTCGTTGGAAGGATCCACGTGCAGGTAGTACTGCTCGGAATGGACGGGGAAGTCGACGAGATCTTCCATGATCGCATCGTCCGGGCGGGTGATGTGCACGCGGTAATCGATGATGTTACCCGGATGGGCCACGAACTGGCCGCCACACATGAACTGATAGGCGGGGTTAGCGCGAAAAGCGTCGCCCATGCCGCCGTGCCAGCCAGCGAGGCCGACGCCGCCCTCAATGGCGGCGAGGAGGTTGGCCTCCTGAGACTCGTTCAGAGCGCCCATGGTCCAGCAGGGGACGATGAGGTGCTGGGTCGCGAGGAAGTCGGGCTCGTCCAAGATGGCGAGGGAGTCCGCGAGGGTCACGGTTAAACCTTCGCCTTCGAGGAAGGGGACAAAGCGGCGGACGCTGGCTTCGGGTTCATGACCCTCCCAGCCGCCATACACCATCAATGCGGCTCTGCCGCTCATGGTCAACCCCTATTTCTTTTCCGCGATAAATACGACGCAGGGGGGGAAATTTTTCCAGATGCGCTCGGAGCACTTGACCTCGCCGAAACGCTTCACCAGTTTTTCGCGGAAGAACTTGCGTCCCGAGGGGACAAAGGGACTCACGGCATAGGCGAAGGTGACGAAGCGGCCGCCGGGCTCCAGCACGTCGTAGGTGGCTTCGAGGATCTCATCCTGCAGGGCATCGTCAAAGCGGGTCCACGGGAGGCCGGACACGATGGTGTCGCAATACTCGAAGCCCGCTTCCTGGAGATATTTCTTCGTATTCTGGGCGCAATCGTGGATCACTTTGACGCCTGGGCAGCGATCCTGGGTGACTTTGACGAATTCTTCGTTGACTTCCAGGGCGATAAAGTAGGCATCTGCGGATTTCTTAGCCAGGATGGCTTCGGTGAAGACCCCGGTGCCCGGACCGTATTCCACGATGACACGTGCCGTGCGAACCTCCGCCATCTCCGTCACGATATCCGCCAGTTGCTTGCCGCTGGGGGCGATGGCGCCCGTGCTCTTATTGGCACGGAAGACCTCTTTCATAAAGCTGAGGGTGCTCAATGGTTCTCATCCTTCCTGGCCGCCGGGAGGGGCGATGCCGGGCCCGACAACCGCAAGCGGCGGGGCCGCGTCGGAAATAAAGTGAGGTATGGCTGGCCATACGAAATTGCGAAGTGTTCTGGTTTCAGCAGGTTAGCGCAAAAATGGGCATGGCTGAAGCGCCGTGTCCCGCTGTGGTTGATATTGTGCCATAGCGCTGAGGAAAATCACAAGAAGGCGGGGACAGTTGACAGTTGACAGTTGACAGTTGACAGTTGACAGTGGACAGTGGACTGGGTGGACTGGGTGGACTGGGTGGACTGGGTGGACTGGGTGGACTGGGTGGACTGGGTGGACTGGGTGGACTGGGTGGAC
>JBIJDL010000044.1:0-22292 GCA_044344195.1 Candidatus Hydrogenedentales bacterium | reverse complement strand
TTGGACAAACTGCTTGAAGAAATTGAGAACGACAAAACGCGGCAGTTCCGCGACAGTTCCGCGACAGACCGCAAGGACGAATAATGGCCAGAGACGATATCAAGCCGATAACCATCGAGCACGAAATGCAGAAGTCGTTCATGGAGTATTCCATGAGCGTGATCGTGAGCCGTGCGCTGCCGGACGTTCGCGACGGGCTGAAGCCGGTTCACCGCCGCATTCTTTATGTGATGCAGGAGTTGGGCCTGGTCAAGGGCCGGGCCTTCCGTAAATGCGCCTCCATCGTCGGTGAGACCCTCGGTAACTACCACCCCCACGGCGACTCGTCGGTGTACGACGCGCTGGTCCGCATGGCCCAGGAATGGAACATGCGCTACCCGCTGGTGGACAGCCAGGGTAACTTTGGCTCCATCGACGGCGACAACGCGGCGGCCTACCGGTATACCGAAGCGCGCATGGAATCCATCACCGCCGACATGATGGCGGATCTCGACAAAGAGACGGTGGATCACCAGGACAACTTTGATACGCGACTGAAAGAGCCGACTGTACTTCCCTCGGCTTTTCCGAACCTGCTGGTGAACGGTTCCTACGGTATTGCCGTGGGTATGGCGACGAGTTGCCCGCCCCATAACCTGACCGAAGTGTGCAACGCCATCATCCACTTTATCGACAATCCGAAGGCCACACCGAACGACCTGATGCAATTTGTCACCGGCCCCGACTTCCCCACGGGCGGCGTGATCCTCGGGCGCAAGGGTATCAAGGACGCCTACCGCACCGGTCGCGGTCGTCTCAAAGTGCGCGGTCGCGTGGCGGTGGAGACGAAGAAGGACGGCGGCCAGGGCAAGCAGAGCATCATCATTCAGGAGATTCCCTACCAGGTGAACAAGCTCCGGCTCATCGAGTCGATCGCGGACCTGGTGCGCAGCAAGACCGTCGAAGGCATCACCGATTTGCGCGACGAGTCCGATAAGGACGGTATGCGCGTGGTGATCGAGCTGCGGCGGGGCGAAGAGCCCGAGGTAGTGCTGAACCAGCTCTACAAGCATACGCAATTGCAGGCGACGGCGAGCATCATCTTCCTGGCGCTGGTGAACAACCAGCCCAAGGTGCTGAATCTGGCCGAGCTGATTCACTACTATGTAGAGCATCGCGCGGAAATCGTCGAGCGCCGCACCCGCTTCCTGTTGGACAAGGCGGAAGCCCGCGCCCACATCCTCGAAGGCTTGCTCAAAGCCATCGATCACATCGACGAGATCATCAAGATCATCCGCGCGTCGGCGGATCGCGATGACGCCCGCGACAAGCTCATGGTTGCTTTCGGCTTCACCCTGATTCAGGCCAACGCTATCCTGGCGATGCGTCTGCGCCAGTTGACGGGCCTCGAGCGAGAAGAACTTCAGAGCGAATACGCCGACCTTCTCAAGGAGATCGAGCGTCTGACCACAATCCTCTCCAGCCATAAGAACATTCTGACTGTCGTGCGCGAAGAAATCATTGCGGTAAAAGAGAAGCACGGCGACGAACGGCGCACCGACATTCTGGATGAAGAGGGCGAGTTCAATGTCGAAGACCTCATTGCCGATGAAAACATGGTGGTGACGGTTTCCAACGAGGGCTACATCAAGCGCCTGCCCGTGAGTACCTACCGCAAACAGAAGCGCGGTGGGCGCGGACAAAAGGGAATGGACACGAAGGAAGAGGATTTCGTAAAAGACCTCTTCATCGCGTCGGCCCACCAGTACATGCTCTTCTTCACCAACTTGGGCCGGGTCTACTGGCGCAAGGTGCACGAACTGCCGAAGATGAGCCGCACCGCACGCGGCCGCGCCATGGTGAACCTCCTCAGTCTCGGCGGTGAAGAAACCGTAACGGCCTTCCTGCCCGTGCGCGACCTGCACGAGGAAGACAAGTTCGTCTTCATGGTCACCAAGAAGGGCACCGTGAAGAAGACGGCGCTGAAGGCCTACAGCAACCCCCGCACGACCGGTATCATTGCCCTCGAAATCGACAAGGGCGACGAGTTGATGGACGTGCAGCTTACCTCCGGCAATGACAACGTGCTCATCGCCACCTACAAGGGCATGGCCATCCGTTTCCCCGAAACCGATGCGCGCCCCATGGGCCGCACTGCCCGGGGTGTCATCGGCATCCGCTTGGACGAGAACGATTACGTGGTCGGCATGTCCCTCGCGCAGGATGATCGCACCGTACTCAGCGTGACCGAGAACGGCTACGGCAAGCGCACGCAGGTCGGCGAATACCGCCTGCAGCACCGCGGCGGCTCCGGCATTATCAATATCAAGACCTCCGAGCGCAACGGCAACGTGGTCAGCATGATGACCGTGGACGACAACGACGAGTTGGTGTTGGTCGCCACGGATGGTATAGTGATCCGCACTTCGGTAAAGGATATCCGCACCATCGGCCGGAACACCCAGGGCGTGACGGTGATGAAGCCTCAGGAGGGTGCCAAGGTGAGCGCCGTGGCCAAAGCCGTGCCCGAAGAAAGCGATGACGACGACTCCGGCGCGGATGGCGACAGCGATGCGGACGATTCATCGCCCGACGACGTGATCGAAGAGGGCGGCGAGGAATAGCCGCCTGCTCGAACACAATGGAAGTACCAGAGCGCCGGGAATGCCCGGCGCTCTTTTATTTTGTAAGACGGATTCGCCCGATAGGCCAGATTACGTCGCCAATATCGGTCGTAACCGTCCTATCGGTCCTGTAAGCTATAGCGAGTTGCCAATCAACCGCCACAGGAGCCCCATGAAACGACTGAAGCGAATTCTCAAGTGGATGCTGATCGTGGCCTTGATAATCCTGGCCATTCCGGTGCTGGCCTTGTTGGGCGTCTGGGGCACCTACCGATCAATCGTGAGCCCAAAGCCCGGTGCGCTGGAAACCGCAATCGAACCCGGCAAGCTCGGGGCCAGCGTAGATCCCTTCATCGCCACGGGCGGCTACTCGTGGATGTGCGGTCATGATTCCCCTGCCGCCACCGTTCCCTTCGGCATGGTGCGCCTCGCGCCTGATACGGCGTCGCTGCTGCTCAATGAGGAAGGATTCAATCGCTCGGGCTACTTCTACGGTGACAATAAAATCATCGGCTTCAGCCACACGCGCCTGCTCGGGGCGGATGCGCAGGAAGGCGGCGTGTTCCGCATCTTTCCCTCTACGGCTTTGCTGGATAGCAAGGAGCCAAATGGGAAACGCTATGCGATCTTTTCTCACACGGAGGAGAAAGCCTTTCCCGGTTACTATGCCGTGCGACTTCCGGAGGAGGATATTCTTGTTGAACTGACGGCCACGACGCGGGTCGGGATCCACCGCTATACCTTTCCCGGCGGGACGATGCCCCATCTGGCGTTGGATGTGAGCAGCGTCATTGGAGACAAGCGGAGCGAGAAGGGGACCGTGAAGATTCTGCCCGACGATCGTGAGGTGGAGGGCAGCATTCGCATCCATGGATCGTTTTCAGGGCGCTACGACGGGCTCAACGTGTATTTCGTCGCGAAGCTCGACAAGCCCATCGCGAGTCACGGCACATGGAATGGCAATGCCTTCAGCACGAACAGCACGGAAGCGAGCGGTGATTCCATCGGGGCCACGCTCGCTTTTCCGCCCTCGCCCGAAGGCCAGACGGTAGAGGTGCGGCTCGCGATTTCGTATGTGAGTATCGCCAACGCGCGGGAGAATCTGGAAGCGGAAGTGGCGGGAAAGACCTTCGAGGAAATCTATGCCCAGGCCCGCGATCAATGGGAAGGCCATCTCTCCCGAATCCAGATCGAGGGCGGGAGCGAGGCGGAGCGGCGTATCTTCACCACCGCGCTCTATCGCACGATGCAGATGCCCACGAGCTTCAACGACGTGAACGGCGAGTACACCGGCTTCGACCGCGCCGTGCATACGGTGGAGCCCGGGGGGACGTATTACACTGATTTCTCGCTGTGGGATTCCTTCCGCACCGTTCACCCGCTCTACAATCTGATCGCGCGCAAAGAGCAGCGGGACATGATGGTATCGCTGGTGGAAATGGGCAAGGCGGGCGGCTCCTTGCCACGCTGGCCTTCGGGCGCGGGCTATACCAACTGCATGTTTGGCACGCCGGCGGATGTGGCAGTGTCCGAGGCGTGGTTGAAGGGCGTGCGCGATTTCGACATCGAAGCGGCCTACGCCATGATGCGCCAGACCGCCCTCACGGGAAAGCCCGAGGGAACACGCTTTTCCGGGCGCGAGGGACTGGAGGGCTATCTCCAACATGGGTACTGTCCTTCGGACACCATGTCCGATGCGGTATCGGCGACTCTCGAGTATTCGTGGTGCGACCACGCCCTGTCATTGCTGGCGGCGGACTTGGGCAGGGCCGACGACGCGGCGGTATTCGCGAAACATGCTCAGTCTTATCGTAACGTGTGGGACCCGACTCGGCTGTACTTTGTGCCGCGCGATAGTGGGGGCGCATTCACGGACAAGTTCGATCCGCTCGTGCTTAGCTATACGGATTCGGGCCGCGAATTCACGGACGATTTTGTGGAGGGAAGCGCCATGATGTGGCGCTGGGGCGTTCCCTTCGATGGCGAGGGTCTCGTCTCGCTGTTTCCGAATAAGGAGCAATTTGTCGCGGAGCTGGAAGACTACTTCGAAAAGTCCAATGATACCCTCGGCGACTGGCATCCCGGCTCCCACTACTGGCACGGCAACGAGCCCTACTTCCACGCGGCCTACCTCTTCAATGCGGCGGGACGTCCCGACCTAACGCAGAAGTGGGTGCGGCACATTCTCGACACGAAGTATGCCGACCACTACGCGGGGCTTGACGGGAATAATGACGGTGGGACTTTGTCGGCCTGGTATATATTTAGCGCGCTCGGTTTTTATCCCATCGCGGGCACCACGCGCTACGAGATCGGCGCGCCCCTCTTTGCAAAGGCCGTGATGGATTTAGGCGAGGGCAAGACCCTGACGGTGATCGCGGATAACTACGCCCCGGACAACATCTACGTCGACAGCGTTTCGCTGAATGGAAAGGTGCTTGACCGCACGTATTTCACCCACGACGAGATCGCCAGCGGCGGCGAGTTACGATTTGTGATGACGCATAGGGACAGCGTCGCACCGTGATGTGGATGCGGGATTGAAGCTGAGTGGCCAACCAGCGATATTTAATCAGGCGGAGTGCACGTCAACCGGCGACGCGGTCCCTGAGTCACCCCGAAAAATTATACCAGCCGCCTCGAAGATCGGAGTCTGCGCCAGCGGGCCGCAACGAGCAGATGAAGAAAGCGTAACGGTTGCGGTCCGCATCGAGGCGCGATTCGATATCGGCGAAATGGGTATCGTTCTGGTGCCGCCAGCGCTTCACACCGCCCCAGACGATCACGCCCATCGCGACGAACAGGCCCCAGTACCAATGGGTAAAGGCACCAACAAGTGCACCCGCAACCAGCCCCGCGCAGCCCCATCCGAATCCAGTGTTCCTGCTCAGGTAGTAGTCGAGGTCTTCCTTGCTCACGATAGTGGTCAGGTAGGCGGGATCGTCCAAGTCGCTGGCGCAGAGTTCGTGCAGTTGCAGCTCGTAGTCCCCCGCCGGGATCTTGATGGCGTCCGCGGAATCAGGCGTCTCCTCGGCGCTGGCCATGTAGTACTCCGCGCCATCCGCGACGAGCCGCCCCGACGGGCAGCGGAGCAGGAATCGGCGGTTCAAGGTTTTGTAGTACAACAGCACATCGTCGGGAACGGCTTCATCCACGTAGAGATGCACATCCCAGGCGCCGTCCGACCCGGTGTTGATGAAGAATACGCGCCCGCCCAGAGCGTCGGCTTTCCATAATTCATCGAGCTCCGGCAGTTCCATGGACTCCGCGCCGGTGCGGGTGTGCTGGACGTCCCAGAGGGCGAGTTGTGCGGCGTCGGTACCGATGAAACACTTGTGGAACATGGATGCTGTATTCCTTTCCGAAGACCAAAGGGAAAACACAGCGTACAAGATTGGCGCGTCGGAGGCAATCGTTGGGGGGGGAGGGGCCTAACAGGCGCCTTTGTGGCAGCCGTCTGCGGGGCGGCACTGGCGGAAATTGCGGAGGTGCCCCGCCGCGAGAATGAAGGATCCGGCCAGCGTGGCCCAGCGTTCGCCGTCATGCCCCAGGAGGTCGTGGCCCAGCGTAACCGCGAGCACCATGAGTCCCATACCGCAGACGCCGAGGGCCAGGACGATCCGATCTCGGTGGCGCAGCCAGCCCGCGCCGAGCGCGAGCCCGCTCAGCGGAATCACCAATACGAGCATGAGCACGTGAAAAAGGGAATGGCTGGCGGTCATCGCCGCCAGGGCGGGCAGCAAGCCCGCGACCACGGGCAGCACGAGGCAATGAACCGCGCACAGGGCGGAAAGGCCGATAGAAATCTTGTCGATATGTCCCTTGGCGGGGCTTGAGTTCATGGTGGGGTTCCGGGGCCGCGTTGCGCGCGGGACTGCTTTCCCACGCGGGCGGATCATTTGCTTATGATAACTTATTATCAATAGAAAGTCAAATGGCTGAGATCATAGGACGGATAGGACGGATAGGACCGATAGGACTCATTTGCCTAATCTGTCCTATCGGTCCTATCCGTCCTGTAAACGCGCCAGTTGCATCGGCGGCGGACCCGCACTATCATGCCCTGACGGTTCAGGCTGATTTCCAAAGGAGCTCCCCATGCGTTTTCTATTCTTGTGTTTCGTTCTGTTTTCCTGCGGCGTCAACACCGCCTTTGCGGAGGACGCCCCCTTCTACGCCGACAAGCTCAACATCATGCAGTACATCGATGCGTCGGGCGCGGCACACCCTGTGAGGGCCATCCCGGATTGGAATATCCGCCGCGCCCACGTACTGGAGAATATGCAGAAGGTCATGGGGCCCTTCCCGTCGCATGAGCGGGGCGATCTGGCCGTGGAGGTGCTGGAAGAAGTGGACTTTCCGCTCTTTACGCGGAAGAAGATTACTTTTCAATCCGAGCCCGGTGACCGCGCACCGGCTTACCTGCTGATTCCGAAGAATCTCAGCGCCAAGGCACCCGCGATCCTCGCACTGCACCAGACCTACCAACTGGGCAAGGAAGAGCCGGTGGGGAAGAGCGGGTTATTGAACAGGAACTACGCCCAGGAGTTGGCGGAGCGGGGTTATGTGGTCATCGCACCGGATTATCCAGGCTTCGGCGATTATATGATCGACGTCTATGCCATGGGTTACGAGAGCGGGACCATGAAGGGCATCTGGAATCATATGCGCTGCGTGGATCTGCTCCAGAGCCTGCCCGAAGTGGATCCGGAGCGCATCGGCGCTATCGGCCACTCGCTGGGTGGCCACAACACGTTGTTCGTAAGCGCCTTCGATACGCGGATTAAGGTGGCGGTAACGAGCTGCGGCTTCACGCGCTTTCCGAAGTACTACGAAGGGGACATCACGGGCTGGAGCCACAAGGGCTACATGCCCTCGATCGTGACGAAGTTCGACAAGGACCCGGCGAAAATGCCCTTTGATTTCACGGAGATCCTGGGCGTGATTGCGCCGCGCGCCGTATTTATCAATGCGCCGATCAGCGACGCCAATTTTGAAGTTTCCGGCGTGCAGGACTGCGTGAAGTCGGCGATGCCGGTGTTCGAGCTGTTTAGCTCTGCGCATAAGTTGCAGGCGGCCTACCCCGAAGCGGGGCACGATTTCCCCCCCGCGCAGCGGGCTGCGTCGTATAAATTGATCGCGGAGACAATTGGTGAGTAACCATAATTTCGTTCCACGGATGGCCCGGATAACATGGATAGTGTGTGTGCAGGGCACCTCGAACGTGCTCAGCGGCTTCTATACCTAACGCTCTTCATCCGTGATATCCGCACCCCGTGGTCAAAAAATTGGGCCACGGAAGGTCACGGAAAAACACGGAAAGATGAAATGTCGAGAGGCTGGCAAAACTGATACCGTCTACTTCGCGCGCCGGGCGGCTTCCACGGTGTTCTTCATCAGCATCGCGATCGTCATCGGACCCACGCCACCGGGGACAGGGGTGATGGCCTTCGCCTTTTTGCTCACGGCCTTGAAGTCCACATCGCCCACCAGGCGCGCGCCGGATTTCTTCGTGGCGTCGGGAATACGGTTGATTCCCACGTCGATGACCACCACGCCGTCCTTCACCATCCGCGCTTTCACAAACTCGGGAATGCCGATGGCCGCGATGAGGATGTCGGCCTGCTTCGTGATCGCGGCCAGGTTCTTCGTGCGCGAATGGCACACCGTCACCGTGGCGTTGCCGCCGGGGCCTTTTTGCATCAGCATGGCGGCCACGGGCTTGCCCACGATGTTCGAACGGCCCAGGACCACCACGTGCTTACCCGCCGGGTCGTAGCCGTGGCGCAGGAGCATCTCGATGCAGCCCGCGGGCGTGCAGGGCGCGAAGGCAGGCTCGCCGTTGAGCAAGCGCCCCACATTCACCGGATGAAAGCCGTCCACGTCTTTGTTCGGGTCCACGGCGTTGAGCACCTTCTGCTCGTCGATGTGTTTCGGGAGAGGCATCTGCACCAGGATGCCGTTCACCTTCGGATCCGCGTTCAGCTTCGCGATCAGGTTAAGCAATTTCTTCTCGGTACACGTGGCGGGCAGGTCATGGGAGTAGGAATTGATGCCCAGCTCCACGCACGAGCGGCGCTTGCTGCCCACATAGACCTGACTCGCGGGATCTTCGCCCACCAACACCACGGCGAGTCCCGGCTTCTTTCCCGCCTTGGCCAGCGCGGCCACCTCGGCTTTCAGTTCCTCGCGGATCGTGGCGGAGAGTTCCGTGCCGGAGATAATTTTTGCGGTGCGTTTCGTGGCCATGGGGCGGGGATCCTCGGGAGTGAATTGACGTGAATAAATGCGCGCGCCAGCGGTATGGGTTTTTATGGGACGGCTGACATAAGCGCACTCGAAACCGCCATTTTAGCGCTTGTTCGGGAGCGGAGTAAAACCAACAGGGACATCAGGGACATCAGCGACAACAGGGACTACAGAGCCTGAAGTTTCTGCTGTACCTGTCGTCCCTGCTGTCCCTGCAATCGGGGCAATTCAAAGACAATATGCTTGACCGCCGCACGCCCGTGCCAGTATGGTGGAGCGGCATTGCAGGGGATCCGATTGAATTGTACCGTGCGGCGGCTGTTCATCGCCGAGGGAGGTACGCATGCCACGTTTTCGCTATCGCGCTCATGACGCCGAGGGCAGGCCCGTTGAGGAGCAGGTGGAGGCCCTTTCCACCTACGACCTGACGCAGTCGTTGACGGCGCGAGGGCTCACGGTGACCACGGTGACGCCGGTACAGGAGCCGCCCCCGCTTTTTTCGGGCCGACGCCAGCTCAAGTGGGAGGAGTTGCGGTTGTTTTCCGAGCAGCTTGGCTCCATTGCAAAAAGTGGATTTCCCCTTGTGCCGTCGCTCGCCTCCATGGCGCGTGATCTCCACCAGCCGGCCCTTCGCGACGCTACGGAAAAGCTGCGGGATGATCTTGCGCGGGGCACGTCGCTGGAGGAGGCCTTCCGCCGTCAGGATCATCGTTTTCCGCCGCTCTACAGCGCCCTCGCGCGGGCCGGGGAAATGACCGGCGACCTGTCGGCTGTGCTGGGGATGATGTCGCAGCATGCGACCCGTATGGCCGGGGTGACGCACCGCGTGAAGATGGCCATGGCCTATCCGCTCATCCTCACCGTGAGCGCGATAGGCGTCATCACCTACCAGCTTCTCTATATCGTTCCCGTGTTCTCGGAGATCTTTGGCGAGATGGGGGGGAAGCTTCCAGCGCCCACCCGCTTCCTTCTGGGACTCTCTGAAATCCTGCGCGGGCATTGGCCGTTTCTAACGGCTGCGGCCCCCGTTGCAGGTATTGGCCTCGTCGCGGCCTATGTATGGATGCGGCGCAATCCCTCGGGACGACGATGGCTGGATAGCTGCCTGCTCTACTTTCCCGGAATCGGTGTGGCGTATCAGGGCGTTGTCCAGGCCCGATTTTGCCAGACCCTGTCGCTTCTGCTTCAAGCGCGCGTGCCCATGCTGGACGCCCTGTCGCTTGCGGGTGCCGCCTCCGGGAGTGCCGTACTGGAGCGACTGGTGGGGCCGGCCACGGACGAAATGGCCTATGGTGCCCGACTCACCGATGCCCTGCGCAAGACGAATTTTTTCTCTCCGAGTTTTCACTGGCTTCTTGGGACCGCGGAGGAACGGGGCCAGGTGGTGGATGCGCTGGATAACCTCGCGGAGTCAGCCGAGCGAAGTGTCCGCGCACGGGAACAGATGCTGGGCGCCGTGATAACGCCCGTCCTCGTTGTGTTCATTGGCGGTGTCGTCGGGTTCATCGCCGTTTCGCTCTACTTGCCGATCTTTACGCTGGGTGACCAGATTGGGGCGAAGTAATGACGGCGTTTGTGCGTTTATTTCGACGCCGCCCTTCCGCAGGCCCCTGTGCAGTGCCCCAGCGGCCCGACGGACAGCGTTATCCCCGCCATGTGGAAAAGAAGATCAGGAAATCCGAGTGGCCGGGACCGCACTACTTCTATGGCAGCCAATGGCGTCACGATCTGCTGCAGGTGCTGGAACAGATCCGCCTGAACGTGAAGAGCAATGTGCCCCTGGCGCCTGCCTTTGCGGCGGCGGCCGAAGACTATCTCCACGTGGAAAAAACCTGGTCGCCGCAGCGTGTGGCTCGGCTTTGTAAAATTACCGGACTCGCCGTGCTGCTTCTCCTCGCGGCGGCGGGCGCTCTGGTTACAGCGGCGGAAGAGGGCGCGGAGTCCTTGCCGGAGTTCATCAACCCGGCTATTATCGGTGTCTGGCTCTTCCTGACGGCGCGGGGTCATCAATACAAACCAGTGACCGTTTTCGCAGCGCTACAGTCCCGCATGGAGGCGGGAGAAACCTTGTCCGAGGCGATGAGGCGCCTTCCCCGCTTCTTCCCGAAGGATTTGGTGTCCTTTGTCCAGATGGGCGAAGATACGGGTAAGCCGGGGGTAATTCTGGACGACTTCACGAAAGAGTCGATCAAGATGCTGACGGCCAACCGGGAGATGAACAAGGTCCTCTGGTACATCGGTCTGGGAATCGCGCTTCAGTTTGGCGTGATCTCGTTTCTTATGGTCAAGGTTGTTCCGGTGTTCTATGAAGTGCTGAACGAACTTGGCGTCAAGAGCGGCGGCTTCACGCCCTCTCCCGAGCTCCTGATCCCGTTGCCGCCTACGAATCTCCTTGTTGTCCTTATGGACGCTCTTGTCTACAAAGGCCCGCTTGTTCTTGGCGTTGTGGTCCCAGTTTGGTTCTGGCTCAGGAAGCGCCGCACCCGAAGGAGTTGGTCAAGCCGCGCGAGCTCAACCCTCCTGCTTGGCATTCCCGGACTTCGGGGCTTGGTCGCCCGTCAGAATCTCGCTTCCGCGGCCTACATGCTCCGCCATCTTCTGGTGGCCGGCGTGCCTCTGGAACGCGCACTGGATGCCGTGGCTCATGGGGACCTCCATCCCCTTTACCGCCGGTGCTTTTCACAAGTCAGGAAGCGGGTCATGAACGGCGACACCCTGCACGACGCGTGCGAGGGCCTGCACCTTCTGGCGCCCATGCCGCGCTCCTTCGTGGCCATGCTGAGTATGGCCGAGACCACGGGAAATCTGGAGCGGGCGCTGGACTATCTGGCGAAGCAGTACTACGCCGAAGCCGAACGGAGGCGGCGTCTGCTTTCCAGTTTCGTCCTTCCGGCGGGTGTGCTGCTCATGGGCTACATCGTGTTGAGCATGGAAATGTCCATCTTCAAGTCCATGATTGCCCTCGCGGATGCGATGATTTCATGAATGTGCGCGTTCTGGCGAGAACTTCCGGATGATCGCTTTCCTCCCAACCCGCCATATCCTCTACAGCCCCGTTCGGGCGAGAGGGAACCAACCATGACCATGTACAAATACCGGGCGCTGGACCCGGAGGGGAATCCGGTGGAGGATTCCATGGAGGCGGCGTCGGCCCATGCGGTGACGCAGAAGTTGCAGGAGCGTGGGTTGACCGTCAGCGCCGTGGTGGAGGCCTATCCCGACCGGCGGTTGTTGCGGGTGTCGGGCAAGCTTACGTGGGAGGATTTGCAGCTTCTCTCCGAGCAGTTGGAGTCCATCGTGAAGAGCGGCATGCCCCTGGTGCCGTCGCTGAAGGCGCTGGCTTCCGAGTTGCGCAATCCGCGGCTCAAACCGGTGCTGGAGCGGCTCCATCAGGATCTGGAGCGGGGCGTATCGCTGGAAGACGCGGTGGACAAGCAGCACGAGTACTTTCCGCGCGTGTATCCCGCGCTCATCCGCGCGGGCGAGGCTACGGGCAACCTGGCGGGCGTGATGGGGCTGGTGAGCCAGCACGCGGCGCGCATGGCGGACTTCAAGCAAAGGCTGCAACTTGCGCTGATCTATCCGGTCATTCTGGCGGTCACGGCGTTCTGCATCATCAGTTTTCTCATGCTGAAGGTCGTCCCCGTATTCGGAGAGATCTTCGGCGAGTTTGGTGCTGCGCTGCCCGCGCCGACCCAGTTTTTGATTGATGGCAGTGCGTTCTTTCGAGCGTACTTTGACAAGATACTCCTGGCGCTGGCCGTTTTGGCGGCGGGAATCATCGGGCTGTTCCTGTGGCTGCGGCGCTCGGTCGCGGGGCGCTGCCGCCTCGATACCTTGAAGTTGTATCTGCCGTGGATCGGCCCGGCCTACCATATGTCCGTGCAGGCGCGCTTCTGCCGCCTCATGGGGTTGTTGCTCTCCGCGCGCGTGCCGGTGCTGGACGCCATGGAACTATCCGGCGCGGCGTCAGGGAGTCCGGTGTTGGAGCGCGCACTGGAAGACGCCGTTCTGGAGGTGGCCAGTGGTGAGCGCCTGGCGGATGCCCTGGAGCACACGCGCTTTTTCGGTCACGACACGTGCTGGCTCCTGGCCACGAGTGAAGAGAGGGGCACGACCGAAGAGGCCTTTTCCAGCCTGGCGGGTCGCCTGGAACATCAAGCCTCGACCCACGAAAAATTCATTGGCGCAATGGCCGCACCCGTATTCGTGATCGTTATCGGCCTTGCTGTAGCTTTTGTCGTTTTCTCGATGTACATGCCGATCTTCACGATTGGTGATAGCATGGGCGGATGAGCAATGGATTGGCGATCATTCTTGAATCTCGATCTGGCCCGGCTGCTCGGGCGTGCGCCCGCAGTCAACGCGCCCACCGCTCCGGTGTACTGGTGGACGCGTCTCTGGCGCTTCCCCGGAAAGATTGCCCGAGGTATCATTAACGCTGGACGGATAGACGATTCAGGCGTTCCCCTCTTGATACTTCGCTCTGCGCATAACCCTCGATGGACGGGGCCCATTTATCTCAGTTCACGGAGCTGGCAGCGTGATGTGACGTTGGTGACAGAACACATTCGGGGACTGATAGCTTGCAACGTGCCCTTGGCACCAGGGCTGGCTGCGGGCGCACGCGAGGAGCTTAGATTGAGCGACCCTTGGGGTCGGAACCAAATCGGGGGCTGTCTGAGCCTGTTCTTGTCTTTAGCGTTGTTCGCGTGCATCGCACTTGTTATTCCCATGTCGTTGCGTGCAGTGGCGTCGCCCGTGCTTGGGGGCGGGTTTTTGCTTCTGCTATTCATCGCCGCCTACAGCGTTCGTGATCTGCTAATCGATTTCAACGGTCGGATGCAGGTATTTCTCGCGTTGGAGCACCGAATCGCCAATGGCGCGGGACTTTCCGAGGCCATGGCGTCGCTTCCACGCTTCTTTCCTCGCCACTTGGTGTGTCTGGTCGAGGCGGGCGAAACAGCGGGCACGCTCGATCCGGCTTTCGAGCGGTTTAACGCGGCCACGCTGCGCTCGCTGGGCGCCCAGCGGGAACTGCGGGCCACCCTCTCCTATCTCGGTCTGCTCGCTGGTGTGCAATTGGTGGTGGGTATGTATCTGCTGGTCAAAGTCGTTCCTGCGTTTCAGGAAATCCGGATAGAGATCGCTCAGAGTTCGGGAATGGCCGATGCAGCAGGCGATTTCGTAAGCAGCGCCGGGCCTGTTCCCGCAGCGTTGTTGCCCAGCATCGGGGGCCTGATGGAGTGGTCCAATGGGTTATATTTCAGCAAACCTGTTGCTTCGCTCATCCTCTGGCCGTTTATCACGTGGGTGATGTTTCGACATTTCAATCGGGCGCGAAGCTGGTCCGCGCGATTCTCCAGTTCACTGCTCCTGATGTTGCCGTGGTTTCGCGGTCTAATCGTTCGGCACAACCTGGGGCAGGTTGCCTTCATGTTGCAGGGGCTGCTGGCCGCCGGTGTTCCGCTGGAGCGCGCACTGGGCATGGTGGGGGTGGCGGATTTGCATCCGGCCTACCTGCGCTGGATCGGTACGCTCCGGGCGCGTGTCTGCCAGGGGGAATCCCTCAAAGAAGCCTTGCGCCGCACGGCACCGCGTGGGTTGCTTCCAGAATCCTTTGTGGGGTTGATGGAGGCGGGCGAGCGATCAGGGCAGTTGCCCGAGACGCTGGCCCGTATCGCCGAGTTGTATCGGCGGGACACGGAACAGCGGCTCGGAACCTTGCAGGCCCTCGTGTTGCCCGCTGGAATTTTGTTCCTGGGCTACCTGGTCATGGCGACGCAGGTGTCTATCTTTCGGATGATGAACGACATGGCGGCGCTCCTCAATGTGTGAAAGGGCTCAAATGCGAATGCGAAACAATCGCGGCTTCAGTCTGCTGGAGCTCACCTGCGCCCTCTTCGTGGTCACGGTGGCGGGCTTTGGCTCCATCCAGCTCTATTCCATCGGCATGAGCAAGATTGTCATGATGCGCGAATACGATGTGGCCACGGTTACGTTGCGCAATGAAGTTGAGCGGTTGCGTGCGTTGCCCTTCAATGCGATTACAGAGGGTATGGCCGTCTCCCCGCCCTCGGCGGCCCTGGAAACGCTCCACGAGCCCGTTCTGGCTATCAAGGCTTCCGAACGCGCGCCGGGCTTGCGGGAAGTGGCCGTAGCGCTCACCTGGGAAAGCCGGGGCGGGCGCAGCATCACGCGGGAACTTACGACGCTGATAGCGGACAAGGGCGCGGAGGGGCAGCCATGAATAGCGCTTTGGAGAATTCAAGAGAGGACTCGTGCCTTGTGTCCCGGTTGCCGAATCTTTCCTTGGAGCAAAAGAGGAATTCCGGGTGCCACCCTCAACCGGAGGAGCGAAGCGGGGGAGGTTGTGGGTGTAAGGACTTCGGTTTGGAATTCAAACCCAGGGACACGGCAGTTTTCCATGGGGCAATGACGGATAAGTCCAGCGAGTTCCTCAAGTACGAGGTGACGTCACCCACAACCTCCCGCGGCGTAGCCGCCCCGGTTGAGGGTGGCACCCGCAGTGCGCCTGATGACGAAAGGCCCGCTTCACGTATGTTCTATTCCTGCAGACGTTTCTTCAGGGGGACAGCCACCGCCTGGCTCAGGGTCACGACATTAGACGCTTCGTCGCGTGCCAGACGGATGCAGTCCCCGACACGCGGCTACTCGCTTCTGGAGCTTCTGGTCTATGTGGCCGTGTTCGCAGTCGCAGTGAACATTTTTGTGTCGCTGCTGGGTACCGGCTCCCAGTTGTCGGCGCTGAACACGCTGAGCATGTCGCGAATGGAGGGCGTCCGTGAAGTGCAGGAAGAGTTTACGGAGTACACCCGCCGCGCTTCGGTCGTGGTGCCAGAAGTCGGGGAATACAAGACGGGGCCGGACCGTATCGTCCTGAAAATGCCACCGGGACAGGAAGAAGGCTTTGACTATGCGGTGCTTGGCGTTCTGCGGGAGGCGAATCGTTTCGCCGTTATGGGTCTCGCCGAAAAGGAAGGTGCTCTGGAGGTGGTTTACATGAAGACCCTGCGTCAGCCCTTGGAAACGCTCCTCATTGAGGTGGACGGCAGCGGCTCGCGGCCAATGGTTAATCTGCGGGTGAAAGTTCAGGGCGAAGAGGGCGAGCGCAAACAGCCTTTCGTGGAGCACACTGCCAGCGCGACGCCGCGCGGCGTGGGAGGATGATGGGATGGTCTTAATTGGAAAATGTCCAGGGGGGGTAAATCCCGCGCGCCACAATCAGCGCGGCACGGCCCTCATGTTCGCCCTCATGGTTATGGCGATCCTCAGCATCGGAACCTCCGTGCTGTGGTCCCAGATCCATTCGCAATTGTCGCAGCAGCGCCAGTCCTGGCACCGCGAACAGGCCTTTCAACTCGCCGAGGCGGGTCTTGAGCAGGCCATTGTGGCCCTGCGCGCCGCGCCGGGACAGTATACGGGTGAGGCCGACGTGCTTCTGGGACCCGGACATTTCACCGTCACCGTCATGGCCGCCAACGAGGCGGGTGCGTATCAGATTGAATCGTGGGGCGCGCTGGACCTCGCGGCCTATCGCTATGACCGCGCGGGCCTGCGCGCCGAACTCACACTTTCGCCATCGGGCCGATTGGAGCGCTACGCCGTCCAGCCCATCAAGGGGGAACCATGAGGTACTCAACCGTTAGCCGCCACCGTGGTTTCACCCTCTTTGAACTCCTGGCCGTCATTGCCACCATCGGCATTCTCGCGGCCATCCTCCTGCCCGCACTGGCGCGTTCCCGAGAAACGGCGCGCCGCGCGAGCTGTCTGGCCAATATGGCCCAGCTCGGCATGGTGCTGAAAATGTACGCTGAGGAGCATGATCGGAATTTTCCCTGGAGCGGCGGCGGCGGCAATGCCGATTGCTTGCTGGAACTTCGCGGCGACTACGTGAGCGAGGAAAAGATTTTTTTGTGCCCCTCGGACACGAATGTCTCCGACGGACAGATGATCGAACGGGAATGGACAACGCGGCTGAACGGCGATGGCGAAGGGCGCAATGACGACGACGTCCGCCCCAGCTTGCGCCAGAGCTACGACTACTTCGGAGCCTACACCAAGGCGCCCTTGCGTTACCCCCATCCGAGCATGCCTATGCCGGCGGTGCCCCTGATGTGGGATATCACGCTCCGTCAGGTCGAGCCGAACGCATCCGATGATATCGGTGGCAGCTTCAACCATGTTCCGGGTGGTGGCAATGTGGTGATGATGGACGGATCGGTGGCGTTCTTGAAGTTCGATAGATGGTTCGAGAACAACCTGCCCTTCGACGCGCCGGGCATCGAGTACATCAAGCCAGTGGAAGTACTGAAGGCCGAAGTGCCTGAGGACAAGGCCGTGGAAGCGGCACCACTCCCAGGCGGACTGGGAGGAACGGCGAAGCCGCTGCTGCCTGGACTCGAACCAAGGGTCGGACGAAGGGGGGCTTCGCGATAGGCGGAGGGACAGCGTTTTCGATCACAGGGGATTTCGGGAAGAATGTGGCATTCGCCGCGGCGAATGCCACACTTTTGTGCAGTCCCCTACCCGCGAATCTCCGCGCGGCGCATCGCGTCGTCGACCAGCGCGGCGACCAACTGCTCGTAGCTGATGCCGGCCGCCGCGGCCGCCTGGGGAAAGAGGGAGGTCGCCGTCATTCCAGGTATCGTGTTGACCTCGATCCACACCGGGCCGTGCTCGTCGATGATGAAATCGCTCCGGCTCCAGCCGCTGCAGCCCATCACCTCGTGCACGTGGGCGGCCATGTCCATGATGTCGTCGGTCAATTCATCGGAGATGCGCGCAGGGGTAATCTCTTCCGTGGCACCGGGGGTGTACTTGGCCTCATAGTCGAAGAAGCGCGCGGTGCGGGGGCAGATCTCCGTGAGCGGCAGGGGCTGGAGGCGTCCGCTCGGGTCCGCGTCGAGCACGGAGCAGGTGACTTCGGTGCCCTTCACAAATTTCTCCACGAAGACGTTGTCCTCCACATCCATCACCGCTTCCATATCCTTGCGCAGGCTCAACAGGCTGTCGCAGATGATTACGCCCTTGCTGGAGCCCTGAGAGACCGCCTTGATGACGCAGGGAAAGCCGATGTCCTTCTCGATGGCCTCAATGACCTGGGCCGAATCGATGGCCCACGTGGGCCGGTCCAGCGCCAGGTGCCCCGCCACGCGGATGCCCTGAGACGACACCACCGCCTTGCTCCGCACCTTGTCCATCGTCAGTGCGCTGGAGGCGCAGCCGGAGCCGGTGTAGGGCAGGCCGATCATGTCCAGCAGGCCCTGCATGCGGCCGTCTTCACCGTAGGGGCCGTGGAGGGCGATGAAGGCGCAGTCCACGTTCATCGCGTCCAGTTGATTCAGGGCGGCCGCCGGGCGCTGGGCTTCGGCGCCGTCGATGGACCAGTTGCCGTCGCGGCCGATGACCACGGGGGTCACCGCATAGCGTTCCCGGTCGAGGGCCTCGGCCACGCGGGCGCCGGACTTCAAGGAAACTTCGTGCTCTTCGCTGCGTCCGCCCATAAAGACGGCGACGTGGGTCTTGCTCATAATTCACCTGTGTTGAAGGTCGTGGGATACTCAGCGCGCTCCGCCACTCTCGCGGCCGCGCAGGGAATAGAATACGAATGAAAGGCGGGAAGTTCCCCTATGATATAATCCGCGCACGGGATTTTTCCATTTCCCCGCGCTTTTGCAGGGCGGGGCCACCACGGGATAGAGTCTATTGCGCGGACTGCGGCATCTGAAAAGCATCGGAATTGGCTTGGCGCTCGCCCTGGCGCTTGCGGCCTGTGCCACAAAAAAAGACGTGGAAGCGCCACCCAAGCCCGAGGATCTCGGGATAACGGACCGGGTGCTTCACTACCAGAACGAGATCAAAACAGCGCCGGATAATTCCGAAGTTCACTACAAACTCGGCAACGCCCTGCTGGACATGGGACGCTATCAGGACGCGTATTATTCCTATCAGAAGGCGATCACCCTTAAACCGGACTACGCCGACGCCTATTCCAACCTGGGCTTCACCCTGCGAAAGATTGGAAATTTGAAAGCGGCCGCCGGGGCCTATGTCCATGCCCTGGACATCAATCCCAACGATGTTACCACCCTCAACAATCTGGTGGTTGTCGCCCAGCTCCTGGAGGACTGGGAGCAGGCCGCCTGGTGCTATGAGCGGCTGGTTTCCCTTCAACCCGACGACAACGAGCTGCTGGCAGGCTATGCCGATCTGCTCTATGGCCTCGGTCGCTTCGAAGAAGCTCTGCCGCTCTATTCGATTCTGACCGCGCGCCAGACGGACGCGGTGCGCAGCCAGTTTCGGGTGGGTCTCTGCTACGCCGATCTGGAGCGCTGGGCCGAGGCGGCGGAAGCCTGGGAGCAGGCCCGCCGCCTGGATCCAAAAAATGTCAGCGTGAACCGGAGTCTCCCGGTGGCCTATTGGGAAGCGGGCAGGACCGCGGAAGCCCAGGCAGCCGTGAAGCGCTGCGAGGAACTGGGTATCGAGATCGATCCCGAATTTCTTAAAGAGATGGGTGGCGGCTGATCGGACCGATCAGTCGGATCGGACGGATCGGATTGATCCGATAGGGTTGTATTGCGAGGGCCCATAAGCCCCATAAGACAGAATTTCCTCCCCAGGAGTCCCATGGAACACGTCACCTCTCACCTCTGTATGACCCGCGATCTCGGCGTCGGCGGCAATCTTTTCGGCGGCACCATGATGGCCTGGATGGACGAAGCCGCCGGCATCTACGCCCACGTCTACACCAGCGAACCACGCATGGTCACCCTGAAATATGCGGAACTGCTCTTTCGGTATCCCGTGCGCGAACGTGATCGGGTTGATTTCTACGCGGGCAACGTCAGCATCGGCCATACCAGCATCACCTTCGATATCGAAGGGCGCGTCGGCGAGCATGTGGTCTTCAAGACGACCGGTACCTTCGTCGCCATCGAAGAAAACGGCCGTCCCAAGGCGCTGAGCCTCAAGACGGCCGGAATGCCGCAGACGGTGGAAGATTAGCGGACCAGGAGTTCGCGCAGGATATCCAGGTACTTCGGCACTTCCTCTTTCGGATTGTCTTCCTCATATTCCAGCACGATATAGCCCCGGTAACCGGCGTCCTTCAGGATGCCAATGATCCGCGCGAAGTCGGCCTGCTCTCGATTGCCATTGTTGGTCACCATCACCTTGATCTGGGCGTTGATGGTGTAGGGCGCGATGCGGGCGAGATCGCGATAGGGGTCGTCCGTGTTGAAATTCCCGCCATCGAGATTCACGCCAAACCAGGGCGAATCCTTCACGCCGTCGATGATGCGCAGCATGTGGTCCGGGGTGTCCGTGATCCCGCCGTGGTTTTCCAGCGCCAGGAAAACGCCCTTCTTCGCCGCGTACTCCAGTGATTCATTGAGGCCTTCGATACAGCGGCCGATGGCTGCGGCTTCGTCGTCGCCTTCTTTGACCGTGCCGGCAAATACCCGGATGACCGGCGCGCCCATCGTGGCCGCGTAGTCGATCCACTCCCGTGTCAGGGCCAACTGTTCGTCCCGCTCCGCGCCGGGCTTGTGGCAAAAGTCATTGCCGATAGCGGTGCCGGAAATATCGAGGCCGAGGCGAAAGCACTGCTGCTTGAGGTTCATTAAGTACTCGGTGCTCACGTCCTTCGGGAAATAGTAGCTCGTCAGCTCCACACCGTCGAGGCCGTATAGGGCACTCAAATCGATGACATCCTCCAGGCGCATGCCCGCTTTCGCGATCTCTTCCGCCGTGCCGCGCGTGGCCAGGGAGTCGCGGAACGAGTAGGCGGCCACGCTTAACTTCATGTGGCTGATGCCGTTGCGGGGAAGGGGGAGGGCGGCGTGGCCTGTGGCGGCCAAGGTGCCGGCGGCGACACCAACACCGAAGCCCGTGGATTTGAAGAAGGATCGCCGCGAAAGGAAATCGGGGGAATTCATGCGTTACGTCTCCTGGTTGGAAGGGGCTGAGAGCAGCGGACATTGTAGCGTGCGACCCGGTCCGCTGCAAAAGATGGCCGGCGTTGGAAACTTGACATCAAGGCCCGCCATTGTCTAGAATACTCCAGCATTCGGCACACGGTTTCGTGTGTCTTTTGGGGGGTATAGCTCAGTTGGTAGAGCGCTTGACTGGCAGTCAAGAGGTCAACGGTTCGATCCCGTTTACCTCCACCAAAACGCCCGAGGCCGGAGATTCGTCTCCGGCCTCGTTCTTTTGTTTCCAGCCTATGGGTTTTCCTCCCGGATCGCCCTCATCTCCTTCTCGAAGCATTCCGGGCGGAATCCATGGGTGAAGCGGGCCTGCGAACGCTTGCTCACATAGGTTTCCACCGAGCGCCAGCTCCCGTCATCGTCCTGAATCTTCTTGCACCGTGCACAGATCGAGAGGTGGCCTCGAAGGGTCTCGTTGTCGCGCAGGGCGGTTGAGCGTATTCTTCACGATGTAATCGTCCGCTCCTTCGTGGAGCGCCCGAACTGCAATCTGCTCATTGCCTTGGGAAGTGCACATCACCACGGCAATTTGGGCCGATACCAGATCGGGCAGCAAGGTCAGGCCGTCGCCGTCGGGAAGGCGAAAGTCCAGCAGCACACAATCTGGGCTTTCTCCAGCGATGGCGGTGTGGGCGGTCGCCAGCGAATCCGTGATTACATTGACGTTGCCCTCAGAAAGGCTGCTCCGGCCCGTGGCGTCGGATGACCCCGCAGCGGCGCCGAGGATGCCGAGGCCCAGCGCGCCTTTCAACAAATCGCGGCGGTCCATTCCATGAGGGGTATTCTTCTTTGGACACATGGTGTCGTCGGGCATGGCGTGTACCCGGGGTTGAAGGTGCTTGGAGTTTATCGAAACACTCTCGGAAAACGCGAACCAGCACTACGAAAAGAAGCTGCGGGTGCGATTGTCTCCGGGTGCCAACCAGACCCGGCGGAGCCCAGCGGGGGAAAATGGGAGTGACTGGACTATATTCAGAGATTCTGATCTTGCAGAAAAAGGACTTGATACTCTTCACCACTACGGCAACACGAAGACGATCCAGTCGTGCCACAAAAAAATCCCCGCGCCATCGGGGACGCGGGGATAAGAACGCAACACCTTCAATATCAATCGGCCATGGCCGCTTCCATCGCTTCGTCGGTCAGTTCCACGTTGTTGAAGACTTCCTGAACGTCTTCGTCGTCGTCCAGCATGTCCATGAGCGTAAGCATTGTTTTCAGGGCCTTGGCATCAAGCTCCACGGTCGTCTTGGGGACCATCGTCAGTTTGGCCTCTTTCGGCGTGATACCCATGCCTTCGAGCGCCTGGCTCACCGCATGGAGGTCCGCGAAGCCCGTCATGATCTCGTAGTCGTCGCCTTCCATATCCACGTCGGCCGCACCGGCTTCCGTGGCCTTCTCGAAGATCGTGTCGTCATCCAGGCCGGCC
>JBIJDL010000043.1:0-22411 GCA_044344195.1 Candidatus Hydrogenedentales bacterium | reverse complement strand
CAGTCTATACATCTGTCCCGAGTGTGCCCATGAGTGGCCGTTGGCGGCTGCGGATGATTCCGCAGAACCCGGCAAAAAGGTCTATCGGGATTCGGCGGGCAATGTGCTGCAGGACGGCGACACCGTCACGGTGATCAAGGACCTGAAGCTCAAAGGCTCAGGCGGAACGGTGAAGATCGGCACGAAAGTGAAGAACATTCGCCTGGTGGATGGCGATCACGACATCGACTGCAAGATCGACGGCTTCGGCGCCATGAGCCTGAAGTCGGAATTCGTGCGGAAGAGCTGATGCGCGGAGATTCACGCTTTCTCGCGGAAGGACTACTCGGTGCGCTGGGGGAAAAACCGGCTCGCGAAAGCACCCACCAGAAAGATCGTTAGTGTCCCGATCACGGTGGCCAGGTTCGCGTGGAAGGGACTGCGCAGCACGACCAGGCTCTCCGGCCACTGGTCCACCGACGGTAACGTCATCCACACGATGACGAGCAGGCCCACAATAACCCCGATCACGGCCCCGGCATTATTGGACCGGCGCGAAGCGAAGCCCAGAAGGAAGAGCCCGAGCATGCCGCCCGCGAAGATCCCCGAGATGAGCCACCACGCGTCGAGCATGCTGGTGACCCGAATCAGGAGCAAGGCGACCGTCGTCCCCATGGCACCCCAGAGCAAGGTTGCGCCATGGAGCACGCGCATAGATTGCTTCTCGGTGGCATTTGGATTGATAAAGCGCGCGTAGATGTCCTTCAAAATCACCGTCGCGGAACAATTCAGACTCGTGTCGATGCTGCTCATGGCCGCGGCAAGCAGGGCGGCTACGAGCAGCCCAACCAGGCCCACGGGAAGTCCGTTGATGATAAAGTGCGGAAAGACCTTGTCGCCGATATCGGCGGGTGTCAGCGCGGCCGCCGTCTGCGCGATGGCCGCCTGTTGCGTGGCGTCGGCGGACGGCAGGTCAATGCCTAACCGTGTAGCCGCCACCTGACTGCGCACTTCGTTCAGCATTTCGGGGTGGACCTCATAATACGCGAAGAGCGAGGTGCCGATTGCGAAGAACATGAACGAAGCGGGGACATAGAGCAGCGCCATGGCCCACACGGCCCGCGCGGCGGATCGCTGCGACCGCGCCACGTGGTAGCGCTGCACTTGGTCCTGATCGATGCCGAAGTTGTTCAGATTGATCGCAACGCCATAAGCGAAGACGACCCAGACCGTGGAATCGCTGATGGAAGGCCCCCAGCTCCCCAGACTGAGCTTGCCGTGCTCCCGGGCAATGGCAAGAATCTGGCCGGGCCCCTCGGGCATGCCGGTGACCAGAAGAAACAGCGCGGCCGCAGCACCGAACAGCAGCACGGCGCTCTGCACCACATCCGTCCACACCACCGCTTCGATCCCGCCCAGCAGCGTGTAGAAAGTAACGATGGCTCCGGTCACGATGATCGTCGTGGACATGTCCCAGCCCAGAAGCGACTTCAGCACCAATGCAACCCCCAGCAGGATCGCTCCTATGCGAGCCACCTGGTTCAGTACGTAGCACAGCATGGCGTAAGTGCGCGCCCAGGGACCGAATCGGGCCTCCAGATGGGTGTAGGCGGAGATCTCTCCCGTGTTGCGGTAGAAGGGAATGAAATAGCGCGAGGCAAAAAAGGCCGCCACCGGCAGAGTCAGGCTGAAGACGAAAGGATTCCAGTTCCCGCCATAGGCTTTGCCCGGCACGCCGAGGAAAGTCATGCTCGAGAGGTAGGTGCCGAAAAGCGAAAAGGCCACCGCCCAGCCCGGAATACGCCCGCCGCCCGCAGTGAACTGGGCCACGGTCTTGCTGTTGCGGACGAAGTAGGAGCCTACGGCGGACACGATGCCGACGTAGAGGACCAGGATAACTACATCGACCCAGGGCAATTCCTTCATGTTCAGGTTCCCTTGTTACGGGCCAAGGCCCTATTCCGCCAGGGTTCGTTCGAGGTGCGCGCGCAACAGCGACGACGCGAGGGCACCGTCGCCGCGCCGGAAGGCCTCCGCAATGAGGTGATGCTCACGGATGGACATGGCCGCGTTCTCTTTCGGGTTCGGCGCGACCTGGGTCGATGCCGCAAAATAGCCGGATAACACCTGATGCATTCCCGCGATAAGGGGGTTCCCCGTCATCTCCAGGATCAGGCGATGGAAGGCCAGATCGATTTCGTCGGCCTCCGGCGTGTGGCCGGCCTCCGCCGCGATGGATTCGAAGGTATCCGCCAATTCCCCCAGCCGCGCAAGTTGTGCCTCCGTTGCATGCCCCACCGCCAGATCCACCGCGCCCACCTCCAGCACGTAGCGCAACTGCGCCAGGCGCATGAACTCCCCTTCTTTGCCATCTCGACCATAGAGCGGCACCCAGCGCGACATCAGATGGACGGGGTCGGGCCGACTCACGAGAAGCCCTTTTTTCTGCCGGCTCTCCAGTATGCCCAGGGAACGAAGCTGGCTCAGGGCCTCCCGCGCGATGCTCCGCGAGACGTCATAGTGCGCCTCCACCTGATCGCCGGTCATGAAGAACTCGCCTTCGCTGAGGTCGGAGGCCACGATGTCCTCATGAATCTTCAGGGCAAGGCGATTGGCCAGGCTATCGGTCTGGGGGGCGGGTCGTTCCATGGGAAAAAGTTAGCAATAATCTCTTGAAATTGCAAGCAAGTCGTTATAAACTGCCCATATATCCAATTAAGTCATATTTAATTCCAGTACGCAGTTGAGCCCGCAGGAGAGCAGCCATGGCTAAGACCCGCATCACCGGTATCATTCCCGCCCGCTACGGTTCCACCCGTTTGCCCGGCAAGCCCCTGCGGGCCATCCTGGACAAGTCCATGATCCAGCACGTCTACGAACGCTGCGCGAAGGCCGACAGCATCGACGATCTCGTGGTGGCCACGGACGACGAGCGCATCCTCGACGCCGTCCTCGCCTTTGGCGGCAAGGCAGTGATGACGCGCCCCGATCACCCCAGTGGCACCGATCGCCTGGCGGAGGTGGCCGAATCTCTCGACGCGGATATCGTCGTCAATATCCAGGGCGATCAGCCCTTCTTCAACGCCGACATGATCGATGAGGTAGTCGCGCCGCTCGTGGCCGATCCCACGCTGGAGGTCTCCACGCTCATGTACCCCATCGAGCGAGAGGACGACCTCCACGACACTGGCGTGGTTAAGGTCGTGACCAACCTCTTGGGCGACGCCCTCTATTTCTCCCGGTCTCTCATCCCCTATCCCCGCCAGCAAGTCGCCCACAAGGTCTACGAGCACGTAGGGCTCTACGCCTACCGCAAGACCTCACTCATGCGCCTGGCCAGGCTGCCCATGACTACCCTGGAAACCGTGGAGTCGCTGGAGCAGTTGCGCTGGCTGGAGCACGGCGTGCGCATCCGCGTCATCGAATCCCAGTGCGCCGATCAGGCCTTCAGCGGCTTCAGTGTGGACACCCCCGAAGATCTCGCCCGCGCCGAAGCCATGCTCCGCGATCACCTGAAGAACGGATAAACCCGACTATGTCCATCGAAGCCAACACCCTCGACGAACTCAGCCAGCAGCTTGCTCCCCTCGCCTCCGAACGCGTCGATAGCGCCGTGGACCGCATGGTCGCTGCCAAAGAACGCGGTGGCAAGATCGTGATCGTCACGGGCAGTGGGCCGAACATCCACGAGGGTGTCACCACGCTCATCGCCGAGCTCATGCACCGGGGCGTCGTCGATGGCGTCTCGACCAGCTCCGCCGTCGTCTCCCACGAAATGGGCGGCACCCTCGACAAGGTGAAGCGCTGCAATGGCGTGGCCCTCGGGCTGAATCCCGAGCCCCTCCCCCGAGGCGGCGACTTCGAGCTGACCCTAATGAGCCCCGAGACGGAAGCGGAACTCAGCGCCCACCTGGCCCTCGACCGCGATCTCATGGCGCGCCTCGATAGCGCCGAAGGCAGAACTATCATCAAAGCCGCCGGCAACCTCGGCTACCCCATGGGCCTCTGGATCGAGCGGCTCTCCGAAGAGATCGGCACCCTCGCGCGGATCCACGGAAAGACCTTTGAGGAGGTCGCCGGACTCGGCGCCGACGAGCGCACCATGATCGGCGCGGGCGCGCGCCTGGGCCTCCCGGTGATAGTCACCATCCCCCAGCTTATCGGTGGCGGCGCGACCGGCCTCTGCATCGGCGACAGCATCAGCATCACCGAGCGGGCCTCGCGCCTCGCCCACATGCTTTCCAGCGCCGACGTCATCATCGAATCCGCCGTGGCCCTCACCCAGGAGATCCACGACGGCCCCTTCGAATGCTACACCGGGCACGGCCTCTGGTCCGCCTGGGAAGGCCGCTACCACTACTCCCTCGAAGGCAAAACCCTCGTCCGCATGGACCTCGACCCCGCCCTCGAAACCGTCTACCAGGCCGAACAGGGCAACAGCGCCGTGCAGCAGGCCATCGCCGACGGCCTGCCCAAAACCAAAACCTTCAAAGTCCCCTTCCGCATGGAAATGTCCGGCTTCGCCCGTCACGAAGGCAGCATCCCCATCACCGGCGACATCGGCCTCATCTGGCCCGTCCTTGCCCTGCGCCTCGCCAAGCGCCTGAACCTCGATCTCAACTTCCTCTCCTACCCCCAGCAAACCCCGCAAGGCCAGGCCATGCGCGAAGATATCGTGAGCAATATCAAGCCCATCAGCCGAAAGAAAATGCTGGAAGCGCTACGGGGGTAAATGCTGCGCGGCACTGCGTATACACGCTGCCTTGCGTGAGTGTCAGGCATTCGCCCACCGGTCTACGGGTGGGAAAGGGGGCAGAGCTCTTGGTGTACTGAACACCCACCCCTTTACCAACTCCTTTACCCGACTGGACCCCATGACCGCACTGCCTCCTTGCCCGAAATGTTCCTCCGAATATTCCTATGAAGATGGCAGTCTCCACATCTGTCCCGAGTGTGCCCATGAGTGCCCGTAGCGGCTGCGGATGATTCCGCAGAACCCGGCCCGAAGGTCTATCGGGATTCGGCGGGCAATGTGCTCCAGGACGGCGACACAGTCACGGTGATCAAGGATCTCAAGCTGAAGGGCTCGGGCGGGACGGTCAAGATTGGCACGAAGGTGAAGAACATTCGCCTGGTGGATGGCGACCACGACATTGACTGCAAAATCGACGGCTTTGGTGCCATGAGTCTGAAGTCGGAATTTCTCAAGAAGAGCTGATTTCTTCGTGTATCCAGGCACAGCCAACTCTTTCCCCGGAGGAACGTACGAAGTTCCCTCGATAGTAGTACCCCCCGATTTTCCACCGTGCCCTGGATTCACCGTACCGTACACGCGATTATGGATCTATTTGCTGTGACGGGCTCCGAGCGAATCCCAAACGCTCCGCCTGTTCAAAACGGCGGCAAATCCGGATTCGTGTTGGAGACGATCCCGCACCCCTCGATCTCAATGAGCCAGCCCGGACGGCATACGGGCGCGACGACGACCTGCAGCGGGATATCTCCAAAGGTTTCGCGCATTCGCCGCCAGACCAGGGCGTGATCGGAGGGGTCGCGCAGGTAGGCAATGAGCGCGCACAGGTCGCCGAGACCGGCGTCCGCGCTCTGCAGGAGCGCGCCGACATTTTCCACCGCGCGGTCAAATTGCCGCGACACGTTACCGGTATGGACGATTCTTCCCGCGGTATCTATGCTGGCCGTACCCGACAGGATGAGGTGCCTGCGGTCGCGGTAGGCTATCGCCGTGCCGCGCTCGAAGGTGACTCCGTAAAGGTGCGTCGGGCCGAGATGCTCCGGGGCCGACAGGTAGTCAATCTGGCCCGGTTGCAGCCCGGAGATCGCATAGGCGTCCAGCGTGACTTTTGTGACGGGGTCTGCCTGCGCGCCGCCGACGCCGGTGCTGGCGATAAAGTGGGTTTCGGGCGTCAGGCCGCGCTCGGCAAAGAACTCCCGGCGCGCGTTAACCAGCATTCCGTAATCGACATCAATATCGCGCACGAAGAACCACGTGCGCACGGCGTTGTCCGCCAGGCTCATGCGGCGCCCGCGCAGCGCAGCTTCATAGGCGTGCAACACCGCCTGCGTCTGGCCGCCGGCCGAGGTTACCGCCGGGCAGGTCAGGCCCGTAGTCCAGTGATGGGCCAGGCCCCCACGGCGGAGCGAGAGCGTCGAGCCCGCGTAGGTCTTTTCCAGCCGGGTGCCGGGAAGCTCCACGTGATAGGCCCAGAGCGCGATTTTCCGCGGGGCTTCGGGGGGCTGGCCGATCCACGACACGGCGCAGGGGCTCTCGGCGTCATGGGGATGGGCCAGGGGGTGTTTTAGCAGCGCGGCCGCTTGATTTGGCAGGTCGCTGCAAAAGAAGCGCCGCAGCATCGCCGATTGCGTATCCAGTCCCACGTGTTCGAGGGCGGCCTCGTAGCCGTCCGTTACCCACGCCAGTTGGGTGGTGAAATCGCCTGCTTCCAGCGGCGTGATGGCCAGGTGGAATTCGTTGGCCCCACTGCTTCCGAGGAAACGGGAGACACGCGCGAGCACCGGGATGCTTCCGCAGTCTACCGGGAACGATTCAACCGAGGGGCTGAGTTTGCATGCTAACGTGGAGGATTCCATCATGGCGCGACTACCTCTATGGGGATGGCCGGCAGCACGCCCAGTGCCACGCGGTTGTTTTTTTTCGTCCCGGCACCGCGTCCCGGCGCAGCATCCACCGTCATGTCCGCCGCGACGATGATATTGTCCCTGAAGCCGGGTTGAATCAGGCTCCCGTCCGCCTTCAAGACGAGGGTGAGGCCATCCGCGGCGGGCCGTACTTCCGCCAGGCTCAGGCCGTCAGGCGGTTCACTGAGCGTAAGGTGAAGATTCTCCAGCAGCGGCCCCGTGGCCGTTTGAAGGCGTACCTCCGCCGTGCCGCCAGCGGGAATAGCGATCATGCCCGCTGGGAACACTGCAATCGGCGGCATGGGGCGCCGTCCGCCGGTGACACCGGCTAGCAGTTGTTGCGCGGGCACGAGGTGACGGTAGAGAAAGGCCTGCATCATGTCTTCCGCAGGCAGGGCGGAGCGCCGCACTATAGTGCCGCCTATTTCCGCAGTGCCAACCATCTCGATGGGTACCGGGGCACTCAGCGCACGCTGCGGCGCGCACATCGTCAGTCGAATACGTTCTTTCCCGGCCGGAAGGGTCCCACCTTCCAGCGCAAACGGCCCCTCCGGGTTCGCCATCGCAAAGTCGATCGCCCCCTCGAAGCCGTCCTTCCGAATCGCATGCACGGTAACGGGCAAGCGGCTGCCCGGGCGGAAGTTCAGGCTGGAGGGTGTGACGTACAGATCAAAATCGGGTTGGGGCGGGCCAAGGTGTAATCGGTACGCATATGCATCACCGCCATTACGCTGGGTCTCGGCGACTTTGATGGAATAGGTCCCGTCCTGCGGGAGTTGCACGCGAATGTAGGAGTCCGCATGGTGCGTGAGCAGGCCCGTGTTCGCGGATTCCATGTCGTCATTCCACGCAACGGTATTGCCGGAAGCATCCAGCAGGTAGAGCACTGAATCCACGGGCGATTGCAGCCGGCGCGCATAGACTTCGGCGACGACCTCCTCCCCGGCGCGCCCGACGAAGGCGAAGCGATCGCAGTCCCCGGGACGATCGATGCGACCGTCGATGATCGCCGGCAGCACCACGGGCGCTAAACCCGCCTGCACATCGTTGGGCTCAATTTCCGGAGTGCCGGCCCGATCATCCACGGCGTAGGCAACGGGATTGGAGATTACTTCGGCTGATTCCATTCTCGCCTCGCTCAGGTGCCGGCTGTCGGCGCGTGTGTCCAGCACCAGCGAGGCCGCGGGCAGATTCCAACCGGATAAAGCAGAGGTCGCGTGCTCGCCCGTCCGCCCGCCGAGTGGAAACAGCCCGGTGATGTAGGGTAGCTCGCCGATCGCGATCCGGTACACGAAGTCGTCGCGACCGCGGTAAAGCGCGTCGCTGATTTCCAGCGCGTAGTCGCCGTCTTCGGGAATCTCATGGTACAAGACCGGGTCCGGACTGAAGCGAAAATCATCCTGGAACGCCCGTTCGCGACCGTCCGATCCATAGAGTGCCAGCGCCGCCTGAAACCACCCCGGTACGGCATCGGCAAGATAGGGATTTAACGCGCGCGCCGCAACTTCAATGACCAGCGACTGCCCCTTACGGCCGTGAAACCAGACGCGGTCCACGTCACCGGGCAGGATTTGCCCGTTGAGCAGCACGGGCGGTTGCAGGACGGTTTCACCGGCGGGCCGGGCGGCGGACGGCGGATCGTTGGGTTCGTGCTCCATCGTCTCCGGCAGGAGCCCCACCTGGAAGCGAACCGGATTCGTCAATCCGCCCGCCGCGCCCAGGCGGAGTTCCCGATCACCGGGACGCGCCGCCGGATCGATCGTTATTTCCACGAGCGCCACTTCGGCAATCTGGGCGTTCTTTTGCCGCTGTCGGTCTGCGAAATAATCCACCACGTACTGCAACTCGGACAGATTCAGCATCTCCAGGTTGCGCAGTATGGGCAGGTCCGGAAGCGCCTCCTGTTCCTCGTCCGCCTGAGCGGGATCGCTCGCCGCTCCCTCGGCGGGTTTGTCGAGGCCCGGTGCCCGTAAGGCTCTTGAGGACGCCGGACGCGGCGTCTTTAGTTTTCGGAGCGCTTGCAGCCGCCGCTTGATCGTCTTGAACGTGTCGTTGTTCAAGGGCCGCACATAGCCCGTGACCGTGCCGCCCACGCCTTCTCCGGAGACCTGCACCACCTTTGCGCCCCGGAGGAACTGGCCACCCACAATGACTTCGAAGGTTGAGCCCACCTGTCCGCCGGCCGGGTAGACGTAGCCGATACGCGGCGCGTTTACCGCGGGTTGCCCCCCCACAGCCAGAGAGATCATCAAGGCCACAAGAAAAAGGCCGCGGCGGATTTTTGCACCAACATTTTGCATGTCAGAGGAGCTCCTCGATCAATCCACAGGCAACCCCGCCCGCTTCGCCGCGCGGCATGACGCGAATATCCTGGCCATCCGGGTTCGGCAGGGGACTGGCGGGATCGATGCCAAGTTGCGCATACAACGTAGCGATCAGATCGCGCGGATGGACGGGGCGTTCCGCGACTTCTTCTCCGCGTGCGTCCGATGCCCCAATCACGCGGCCCCCCTTGAAGCCACCGCCCGCCACGACCGCCGAAAAACAACGGCCGAAGTGCCCGCGCCCCCCGTTCCATGGCGCCTCCCACAGCACTTTGGGTGTCCGCCCGAATTCGCCGCCCCACCACACGATGGTGCTGTCGAGCAGGCCGCGTTCCGCGAGATCCTGCAAGAGCGCGGACATGCCCTGATCCAGTTCCGGCAGTTTTCGCTGCATGATTTCGAAGTGCTGCTTGTGCGTGTCCCAGCCCTTGTAGTTTATCGCGACATAGGGTATGCCGTGCTCCACCAGGCGACGCGCCATCAGGCAGGACTGGCCGAAGGTGTTGCGGCCGTAGCGATCCCGGAGCGCCGTGTCTTCCCGGGACAACTCGAAGAGCTGGCGCGCATCGCCCAGGATCAGGTCGTAGGCCGCCGCTTCGCAACGGTCCAGCGCCGCGAACTCCTCGCAGCCCTCCATAGCCTTGCCGAGCGCGTCCAATTCGTGCATCAGCGCGCGGCGTCCTCCCTGGCGTTCGTCCGAGATCCCTTGGGAGATGATGCCCTCGACGGCAAAGCGCGCTTTGTTGGGATCGCCGCCCGTGGCGAAGGGGCGGTAGTCCGGGCCCAGAAAGCCGGCCTCGGAAAAGCGCCCCAGGGGTTCCGTCAAGACGACGTACGGCGGGATCTGGCCGCTGAACCCGTGCTCATACCCCTTGAACATCGATACGACCGCGCCCGCGCAGGGATAGACCAGGCGATCGGGCGTGTGGCCCGTCTGCGTGATGTAGGCCGCGGTCTCGTGGCTGTTGGATCCGTGCGTCATGCTGCGGATGATGGAATACTTGTCCGCCTGTTGCGCCAGGAGCGGCAGCAGTTGGCCGATCTGGATCCCGTCCACCTTCGTGGGAATCGGTGCGTCGAGCGGACCACAATAGTCGTAGCCCGCGCCCGGCTTCGGGTCGAAGGTGTCCAGGTGCGACGGGCCGCCCCACATCCAGATCTGAATGATCGCTTTTGCCCGCGGCGACGGCGACGCCGGTTGGGCCGTCACCCGGGGGCCGCCGCCGATAACCAGCCCGGCGGATCCCAGCAATCCACGGATCAATGCGTCACGCCGCGAGATGACGCGTTCCAGCGCAAACCGGTCTCCGTACTTCATTGTACCGCCTCTCAAGGTTTTCCCGGCCTAATGCCGGTACAGAAATTCCTTCGTATTCACCAGAGCCCACACCAGATCCGCGGCGGCCTGCCGCGGGGCCAGCCCCTCGCTCCCTGCATACGCCCTTGCCGAGGCCAACTCCCCTTCCGCGGGATACCGTGAAAGCACGGTCAGGTAGACGTTCCGGATGATCTGGTCCGGGCTTCTCCTGGATTCCCGGAGCATCCGGGCCAGGCGTGGGCTTTCCTCGATCTTTCGCTGCACGTCGGTTGCGTTCAGCAGGTACAGCCGCTGTTTGTCCGTGGGCTGGTTGATTCGCTCGGAGAGCAGGCCGGTATCGCGCGCCGGGCGGCCAAACATTTCCAGGAACGGGCTCGTAATGCTCCCATCCGCCAGTGCAATGGTGCGATGGTAGCGCGGCACGAAGGTGTAGGGCTCCGGGATCAGGCTCGAATAGCCCTCGCCGCTGCCGCCGATCCAGCTCAGCGCGTCGCAAAGGACCTCCGCGTCCAACTGGCGCACGGGATAGCAGGCGAAATACGCCTCCGCCTCCGGGCTGACCTCACGTGGGATCGCAGACTGCTGGTACGCTCCGGAGTTCAGGATCAACCGGTAGAGGTGTTTCAGGTCGTAGTTCGCAGATCGGAACTCTCCCTCCAGGTAAGCGAGCAACTCGGGATGCACCGGCGGATTGTCGGGCCGGAAGTCGTCGGGCTCGTGCACAAGGCCGCGCCCCATCAACCAGAACCAGATCCGGTTGGCGGCGTTGCGCGCGAACCACTCGTTCTCCGGCCCCAGCAGCCATGCGGCGAAGTATTCTCGGGGGTCAGCGTCCGCCGGGATTTCCAGTACGGTACCGTCCGGCAAAATGGCGGTCAGGGGAGCGCAGGGCGAGGGATTCAAGCATACGATCTCCTCTTTCCACTCCGCCGTCGGCTTGTACACGAGCCGCGAAAAGAACACGGCCATCGCCGCCTGGCGTTCCTCGGGCCACCGGTCGAAGCGCGCACCCATGAACGTCAAGGCCACCGCCGCCGCCAGGGCCGACGGCTCCCGGCTCTGAACCGCCCGGTAGAAGTTTACCGGCGGCTCGCGGAAGTTGCTTCCGCTGGAGGTGAGCAGCGCACGTGCGAATTCGTCGTAAGGCATGTTGGCGCGCAGCGCGGCACGAATCCACCGGTGATAGGCCTGCACGGAATTGGGCCAGAGATTGATTGGGAATTCGGACTTAACCCGGAGGACGTCACACCATTTCATTGCCCAGTAGTCGGCGAATTCCTCCCGCGCCAGCAGGTCCTCGATAAGCGTTCCGCGCTTTCCAGGACTCTGATCCCCCAGGAAGGCACGCGCCTCCGACGGTTCCGGCAAGCTGCCGATCACATCAAGGTAAACCCGGCGGAGGAAGACTTCGTCGGAACACCGTTCCGCAGTATCGAGACCGCGCGCGCGCAGCGCATCCGTAAACACGCGGTCGATAGCCGTCTCTGGAAGCGGGGCCCGTGCCAATTCTAAAAGAGGTGTCTCCGCGACAGGACCGGCCTGCCCGGTAAGGGCGGCGGCGATTCCCCCGAGAATCAGCGCTACAGATATACTCATGATCATTCCCCGCGCACGGGCAGACCAGCGACGAAGCGTGTTTCCCCCAAGCCGGACCAGAACGGGTCCGATGGCACCAGCGGCTGTCCCGCGTCGAATAGTCAAACACCGCTCGAACGAAGATGTTCCAGCGGGCCAAAATTTTTGTCAAACAAACCGAGAGCCTGTTGACGTCGGGGTGAAAAGCCAACCCGGCTCTCGATTCTCGCTCTGCCAGTCGTTCCCTCCATTGCATTCCCTCCCCTCACGTCTTATCATGTCTCTGCGGCGGGCCTTCCCCCCTTGCGCCCGCCCTGTCTGAGAGAGCACCTACCTGGGAACCCGTGCCATGTCTTCGCTGTACCGCATCCCCCTCTTTGCCCTGTCCTTTCTTGTTGCCCTGCCCCTGCTTGCGCTGGAGGCGCGGTGGGAGTTCAAGCCGCCCCTGGGCCAGGCGGATGCCTCACCCGCGATTGCCGACTTGAATGGCGATGGCGTGAACGACGTGGTGGTGACGACTTCGGCGGGGAGCATCATCGCGATTGACCATCTGGGGCGGCAGATCTGGATGCGGGGCGTGCAGATTCCCATCAGCATTGCGCCGACGGCGGTGAACCTGCTGGAGGACGAGACGCCCGAAATCTTGGCGGTGAACCAGTCGGGCCAGCTTTTCTGCATGGCCGGGCGCAACGGCGATCCCATCTGGGACTACAGCCTGCCGGGAAAAATCGCCTGGGGCATGACGGCGCTGTCGGTCCATGATCTGGATGGCGACGGCGCACTGGAAATCATCGCGGCGGACGACGCGGGCCATGTAGTCTGCCTGTCGCGCGAAGGGGAAAAGGTCTGGCAATACGACGGGGACCATGGTCACGGCATGTGCCCGGCGGTGGGCCTCATCGGCGATGGCAAGCATCCGGTCATCGTGATGGCGGGCCCGAAGACGGCGATGCTGTGCCTGGATGCGAAGGGTAAACTGCTCTGGAAAGTCGAAGGGGTCAACGGGGCGAGTCCCGTCATCGCCGATCTCGACGGCGACGGCAAGAACGAAATCGTGGGCGCGATGGACAATGCCCTTATTGCGGTGGACGCGAAGGGGAAGGTCTTGTGGAAGCTGGCGACGCCGCGCACGATAGACAGCTCCATTGCCGTGGCGGATGCGGATGAAGACGGCGTCAACGAAATCTATGCCGTGGACCTCGGCGGCCAGGTTATTTGCGCGAATCCGGACGGCAAACAGCTCTGGACGGCGGACATCCGGGAACGTTCACGCCGCTCGCCCACGGTGGGCGATGTGGACGGCGACGGCAAGCTGGAGGTGGTGGTCGCGGGTTACAGCGGCGAGCTCTTCCTCTACACGGGGGACGGCGACTTAAAAGAGTCCCACCCCATGCCCCAGAGCACCAACGCCTCCCCCACCATCGCCGATCTGAAGGGCGACGGCACGCCGTCGGTGGTGTACATCACCGCGACGGGCTCGGTCATCGCCTACGGCTGGCCCGAGGCCAAACCCGACGCCAAGGTGCAGTGGCCGGAGTACCGTTTCAGCAGCCAGCGCGGCGGCGAGTATCTCCCGCCCCGGGCGCAGTCGCCGGTGAAGATTGCGCACATCGATTTTGGCGACCTCTATGCCGGCACGAACGCCGTCACCCTGACGGTGGAGAATCCGGCGCAGGCGGAGCTCCATGTCGTCGTTCAGGTGGACCGTACGGGAGAGAAGACCAAACACACGAACTTCGTTTCCAGCGAGTCTCTGATCTCCGTGAATGCCGATTACCTCCTCAATGCCGGTGCGCCCTCGGACGTGGCCATTCGCGTCTCGGTCATCCAGGATCAGGTTACCGTGGCCCATCGCACATTCGACGCCTATGTCGTTCCTTTCCGAAAAGAGATCGATGAACTGACGCGACTCGTTCAGACGGTCCAGGCGAGTGCCGGCAAACTGCCGAAAGCCTTTGCGCTGCTGGGTGAGGCCGCGGCAGCCGAGGGCCGCCTGGCAGACTACGTGTCACGGGCGGCCATCGCAGGCACTTTGGCCGACGTGGGGCAGCGCGAATTGCGGGATGGCCTTCGCGGGGAGCTGACCCGCTTCAAGCAATTGAAAGCCCTCACGGACAACGCCCTCGCGAGCCGAGCCGAAGGCGCGTGGCCCATCCAGCTTGCCGCAGCCAACCCCTGGGCGCCATTCGGCGGCACCGACGAAGTACTGGAGTCCCGCACGGCGGAGCAGCAGGTAAGCATCGAAGCCTTCCAGGGCGAAACGGAGAATGCCGCGCTCAACGCCTTCAACTGGTCCGCCGAGGCCCAGACGCTGCGGGTGGAATTGGACGACATCGTGCGCGATGGCGCGGACGCCGCCACGGGGCTCCCGTGGCATGAGGTCGTCACGCTTCACGAGGTAGTGGCCGTGCCCGCCCAGACGCTGGACAAATCGTCTGACGCCCTGCCGGTGATGAACCAGGGCCAGGTGCTGACCCTGCCGGGATGGGATGCCCGCCAGGTCTGGCTGGCGGTGAACACGAGCAAGCTGGAGCCGGGCACGTGGAAGAGCGTGGTGCACCTGCGCACGCTCGAAGTGGAAACCCAATCCTTTGACCTGCCGCTGATCATCCACGTATCGGCGGTGAAAATGGCCGACACGAATGTGCTCAAGCACTGCAACTGGGGCTACGTGCACGGCTCCCGCCTGAAGCACCACCAGGAAAAGGCTATCGCGGACCGCGTGGCCCATGGCAACAACGTATTCGTCAGTGTATTCACACCTAATGCGACCTACGACGCCAACGGCGAGCTGGTGGGCAAGATCAAATACCAGGCCCATGATCGCTTTGTGGAGCAATACGCGAAGCACGGCATGATCCTCTTTCACAACAACAACCCGATTACGACGGAGGCGCCGATCGACAGCGAGGCCTACAAGAAGGCCTACGTCCACTATGTTCGTGAATGGGTGAAACATCTGGCGGAGTTGGGCGTCGGCTACGAGGGCTTCGCCATGTACCCTATCGACGAGCCGGGCCTGACCGATGGCCTGGTGCAGATGTATCTGCACAACGCGAAGCTCACCCGCGAGGCCGACCCGAAAATCCTCATGTACACCGATCCCGTGGCGCGCATCACGGAAGAAGAATTGCGGGAGATGCTGCCCTGGGTGGACATCTGGTGTCCGAACCGCGTGGGCTTCCTGCTCGACGTGGGTGCGGAGAAACTGAAGATCATGCAGGAAGATCCCGGCGCGATCCTGTGGAACTACGAGTGCCAGGGCAATGCCAAGCACCAGTCTCCCCTGGGCTACTACCGCGCCCAGGCTTGGCTCGCCTGGCACCACAACCTTACGGGCATCGGGTTCTGGTCCTACTGCACCTCCAGCGCCGACCCGTGGTATCGTCCCGTGGACACCCTCGACTACCTCATGATTTACCAGGGCGACGGCCCGGTCTCCAGCAAGCGCTGGGAGGCGGTGCGGGATGGCATGGAAGACTATGCCATGCTCCACGCGCTCCGGGAAGCGACCACGGCGGCCAAAGCCCGTGGTGGCGCTCCCGAGGCGGTTAAGGAGGCCGAGGCGCTGCTAGACGGTGGTGCCACAGCCATCGCCCAGTTCTGCGGACTCGACGAACACGGCACCGAGCCCGGCAAGGGCGGTGCAGCGGGTGGGCGGAAACTGGCCGATGAACGCTTCCAGGCGATTCAGGCAATACGGCGGGAGATTGGGCGGCTCATGACCCTCCTCGCCCCCTGAAGCAGTGCCCGATGAACATATAACGCCCTTGTGAGGCCACCGGGCCTCGCAAGGGCGTTTTTATGTGTTTGCGACAATCGCTACGACTGTTATCGTTTTTTTTCGGTTTCCTGATCAACAATCCAAACCCTGGTCGTGCCCAGACGGCCCAGCATATTGCGATGGGGCACGTGCAGCGTGTTGGCCACCCGGTAGCCTTTGAAGCGGGTAAGCCAGAACATCTGGCAAAACGAATGGGTCTTCAATTGACCCGCTTTGATAAAGTCTTTTGTTTCAATCAGTGACATGGTGCGATCCCTCCCGGATTAGTCTTACCCTTCAATTATACCGGGTTATCACGAATGCGCAACTTCGTTGGACAACACCCAATACAAATTCTTTATTTACTATTTATCAATAAACCAATGTCACACAAACTAATTGCGTATCATTTTACACCAACAAGCCAATAGCCACCCTTCCAAACCAAAATCATCAACACTCCGAAGAGCCCGTCTAAATTCGCAATTCAAAATTCTTAATTCTTAATTCTCTTGTGTTTCTCGGCGTAGATGTGGAGCACGGCGATATCCGCCGCGCGCACGCCCGAGATCCGACTGGCCTGGCCGAAGCTCACGGGCCGAATCGCATTCAGCCGGTCTTTGCACTCTCGCGGGATGCCGGGAATGGCCTCATAGTCGAGGGTCTCGGGAATGATGCAGTGTTCCGCTTTTTTGAAGCGCTCTATATCGCGCTGTTGTCGGTCCATGTAGCCCTGGTACTTTGCGCGAATCTCCACCTGCTCCTTTGCCTCGAAGTCGAGTGCGGCGGGTGGTGGACACAATTGATACAGCGCTTCCAGGGTCATGTCGGGTCGGCGCAACAATTGCACCGCCGGGGTGGAACGCTCGATAGGGGCACCCCCGCAGGCCGTAAGAACCTGGTTGGTTTCTGCGGAGGGTTCAACCTGAGACTCTTCCAGCCGTTGCATTTCCTCGGAAACCTTTACTTCCCGCGCACGCATCTTGTTCAGCACCTCGTCGTTGCCGAAACCATAGTGGGCCAGGCGAACGTCGGCGTTGTCCTGACGCAGGTGGAGCCGATACTCGGCGCGCGAAGTGAAAAGGCGGTAGGGCTCAATGAGCCCGCGCGTAACGATGTCGTCCACGAGCACGCCGATATAGCCCTCATCCCGACCGATTAATAGCGGCGCTTCTCCATGCAAAAAGCGGGAAACATTCATCGCGGCGTAGAGCCCCTGCGCGGCAGCCTCTTCGTATCCCGAGGTGCCGTTGATTTGGCCCGCATGAAATAGCCCACGTACTTTCTTGGTTTCCAACGTCGGTTTGAGCTGGGTTGGGGGCACAAAATCGTACTCAACCGCATAACCCGGCCGAATGATCTCCGCCTCTTCCAATCCGGGCACGCTGTGGAGGAATTCCCGCTGCACGTCCTCCGGCAAACTTGTGCTCAGGCCGTTCACGTAGACCTCGTTGGTCATGAGGCCCTCAGGTTCCAGGAAGATCCGGTGCTCCGTCTTTTCCGGGAAGCGCATTACCTTGTCTTCGATACTCGGGCAATAACGCGGGCCGATGCCTTCAATCTTGCCGGAGTATAGGGGCGACTTGTCCAGGTTGCGGCGGATAACCTCGTGGGTCGCCTCACCGGTGTAGCAGAGCCAGCAGGAGATCTTGTTCGGATTAAACCCTTCGATGGGT
The DNA here is from genome assembly GCA_044344195.1 of Candidatus Hydrogenedentales bacterium. Taxonomy (GTDB): domain Bacteria; phylum Hydrogenedentota; class Hydrogenedentia; order Hydrogenedentales; family JAEUWI01; genus JAEUWI01. The sequence continues at coordinate 5,119 of JBIJDL010000043.1, read as the reverse complement.
GTCGAGTAGGAAAAGGGCCGGGGATCTGCATCGCCCTTCTGCTCCTCCATCCGGCTCGTGTCTATGCTCCGTTTGTGGATGCGCGGCACGGTTCCCGTCTTCATACGTCCGGTTTCGATACCCATCTTCGCGTAGGTCAGGCTCAGATTGTTCGCGGGTTTGTCGCCGCCACGGCCACCCTCAATGGTGGTCATGCCGAAATGGAGCCGTCCACCGAGGAATGTGCCGGTGCACACGATGATAGCGTGGGCTGTAATCTCCTCCCCCACGCCGGTGCGAATCCCGCACGCCGCGCCGTCGTGCACCAGGATATCGTCCACCTCGACCTGCTTCAGGCAGAGGTTGTCCTGGCTCTCGCAAACGTACTTCATGTCGAACTGATAGAGGTGCCGGTCGGCCTGGGCGCGGGGAGAATGAACCGCCGGGCCCTTCGAGCGGTTGAGCATCTTGAATTGAATCCCGGTCCGATCAATGCAGCGCCCCATCTCGCCACCCAGCGCATCTATCTCGCGGACGAGCTGTCCCTTGGCGATGCCGCCGATGGCAGGGTTGCAGGGCATCTTGCCGATGTCGTCCAGCTTCATCGTGGCCATGAGGGTGCGGTGGCCAAGCCGCGCGCAGCCGAGGGCGGCCTCAATGCCGGCATGGCCCGCGCCAATCACAATAACGTCGTAATCTCGATGCATGGTGGGAAAAACCTGTGTGGAAGGGGGAGCATGTCCCGGTGGATAGCCGCCGGAAGTATAGCACAGGCGAGAAAATCCGGCCAAACGACCGCGCCAACCACTCGGAAGAACACCGGTACGGATTGACGACAGTAAGTGGAAAGATTCCCGCCGGGGCCTGATGCTAGAATTGGCGGGTACTGTTACCTTTGGCGAAGCCTATACCGCGAGGAGCGTCCCTTGAAACCAATTGTTCTAGCCCTGTTCTGCTTTTCTCTCTTCCCCGGCATCACCTTGGCCACTCCCCAGTTCAGTGTCGTGCCCATCTTTCCGCCGCAGGAAAAGCACGTGCACAGCAGCAGCCTGGTGGAGTGTCCGAATGGCGATCTCCTGGTGGCGTGGTTCCATGGCACTGGAGAACGCACGGCCAACGACGTTGTGATCCAGGGCGCGCGAAAGAAGAAAGGCGCGGACACCTGGAGCGCGCCATTCCTGATGGCCGACACGCCGGACCTGCCGGACTGCAACCCCGTTCTCTTCGTTGATGCGAAAGAGCGTTTATGGCTCTTCTGGATACCAGTGGTGGCCAACGGTTGGCAGCATGGCCTTCTCAAGTACCGGCGTGCAGAGGACTATCAGGGCGATGGCACGCCAAAGTGGTCCTGGCAGGATGTCGTCATCCTCGATCCCGGCGAGGGCTTCCCCGATGCGCTGAAGCTGGGCTTCGCAACGTTGGAGGCGGAAGAGGGCTGCTGGGCGGAGTATGCCCTGCCCTATGAGGAATACCTGGCCGTGGCGGCCGGCGACAAGGTCAAGCGCACCAAGGGCTGGATGACGCGAAATCATCCGACGGTGTTGCCCGACGGACGCATCCTGCTGCCGCTCTATTCCGACGGGTTCAACCTCTCGCTCATCGGCATTTCCGACGATCAGGGCGAGACTTGGCGGACCAGCGGACCAATCGTCGGTTACGGCCCGACCCAACCCACGATCGTGCGTAAGAAGGACGGCGAACTGGTCGCCTATCTGCGCGACGAAGGCAATGCCCCGCAGCGCGTTCAATACTCGACGTCGTCCGACAATGGCGAAAGCTGGACCCCTTCCGTGGATCTGGACATTCCAAATCCGAGCTCCAGCCTTGAGGTGATCGTTCTACAGGATGGCCGCTGGCTCATGCTCTGCAACGATCTGGAGGATGGGCGACACCGTCTGGTTGTGAAGCTGAGTGATGATGAAGGGGCGACATGGAGCACGACCCGGCAGGTGGAACCGGCGGGCAACGACGCCGCTTCTTTTGAGTATCCCTCTATTGTCCAGTCCCGCGACGGCCTTCTCCACCTGTCCTATACGCGAAAGAACAGCGGGGGCAATACCATCGCGCACTGCACGCTGAACCTGGCCTGGCTGGAGGCGGAAAAGTAGACGAGACCGTCCCGAACGCATGTTCACCAGGCGAAATGAGAAGTCCTATTTCCCATCCATCGATCCAAGATACTTTTCGATCTTACCGAGCAATTCCGCGTGGCGGAAAGGCTTTCCGATGATGTCTGTAGCGCCGCCGGCCATGATTTCCCGTGTCTCGTCATCCAAGACCCCGCCGGTGACGAAAATAATCGGAATCGTCCCGGCGCCTTCCATTGCGCGGATCCGCCGCATGGTCTCGATGCCATCCATGCCGGGCATGGCGCGATCCATGAGGACAATATCCGGTCGCCAGCGTTCAAAAAGCTCCAAGGCCTCGGCTCCTCCCGGCACACCCCGCACGTCAAATCCAGAACTCGTCAGGAGCTTGTCCAGTACACTCCGGTTCGTCTCGATATCATCCACCACAAGCACCCGCGTTTGGGCGTTCAATGTGGTCGCACCGAACGACTTCTGGGCGTTCTCCATGTCGGGCAAGTCCTCTTTCACCCCCGCCTTCACGGGCAATCGAATGAACACGCGTGTTCCGACGCCTGGAGTGGATTCGATGGCGATACTTCCCCCCAGGGCCTCGAGCTGTCGGCGGCTGATGGGCAGCCCCAATCCAGCCCCCCCGACACGGCTGCCGGCCGCGGCCTGTTCGAAGGGTTCAAAGACCAGTTCCAGTTCCCGCGCTTCGATGCCGGGGCCCGTATCCTCCAGGGCTATAGCCAGAACCGTGGACCCGGTGGCATCATCGGCAGATTCCACCCGGCTCGTTAGCGTAATGCTTCCAGCTTCTGTAAATTTAATGGCATTGCCTACGGCGTTGATGAGAACTTGCCGAAGTTTCCCCTGATCCGCCACGACATATTCCGGAACGGCAGGATCCACTTCCCAAGTCATGCGCACCTGCTCGTCGTCCACCTGAACGGCGAGCATCCGCATAAGACGATCCAGCGTTTCCCGGTAGTTGAAGGTGCAGGAAGTGACGGCGACCCGGCCGGATTCAATGCGGGCCATTTCCAGGACGTTGTTGATCAGGTCGAGGAGATGGTCGCCACTACTGGCAATGATCTCCAGGTTCGCCGAATCCTCTGGAGTGCGGGCGGCGGAATTCTGCATGACTTGCACGTGCCCGAGAATGGCGTTCATCGGCGTGCGGATCTCGTGGGAGACGTGGGCGAGAAACTGGCTCTTGGCACGGTTCGCGGCTTCGGCCTGTTCCTTCGCTTCGCGTAGTCCCCGCTCCGAAACCCGCAGTACGGCGTAGTTTCGGACGAGCAGGATCAAGGTCACCAGACTGATCCCGGCGAAGAGCCCCATGGGCAGGAGAAAGCCTGGGGTTTCCCACCAGGGGGGCATAACGGTAAAGAGGGCTTGGGCCGGACTGATATCGATGTTGAAATCGGTATCCGCCGCGCGCACTTCAAAGACGTAGTGACCCGCACTCAAGTGGGGAGAGATTGTGCTTCGCTCCGGTGAAAAGGGAGTCCACACGGTCTCCACGCCATCCGCCTCGCGGATGCGCCACGAGTACACCAGATCTTCGCGCGGTGTTACTTCCCAGGGGTCCACCGCATCGAACTGGAATACGCTGCGATCACCCTGGGCAATCTTCTCTGGATTGAGGCGCATGCTCGTCTCGGGCGGGTCCGGCGAGGGCACATAGCGGAGCACGCCGCCGCCGGTCACTTCAACCCAGATGTCTCCCCGTGGATCTTCCAAAATCGATGTTATGCCGCCACGGGGGAAGCCCGGGGAGTTGCCATACCACCGCCAGCGTCCCTCCTGATAGCTTGCCACCCCGAGATCCAGCGCGCCGGTCCATAGGCGCCCCCTTGTAGACCGATATAAGCAGGATACGCGGGCGCTCGGATTCTTCTCGAAGGGCACGTGGAGCGTCAACTCGCCATCGCGGTACTGGTATATTCCGTCCTCGTTCGACCCCACCAGAAATCCGCCGCCTGGCTCTTCGACGATACCGCGAAAGTTCTTTCCAGACTTGATTTGGTGGAGCAGCCTCATCCCTCCATCTTCCTCCAGTGCCCACTCACTAAGCACGGTCAGTGTCGAAATAAGAAGATGACCGTCGGAGCTCTCGATGAGGGTGTTTACCTCTTCCACGTCGGTCTTGGGAGTGGCCGGGGCAATTTTCCATTCGTCCGTCACAAGTTCATAAATGTGCTCCAGACTCCAGGCGAATATTCGACCCGTTCGCGTTTCGAGCAGGGAATCGACGGCGGGCGGCAACTGCAGGCGTCGAAGCGTGGCAAATGATTCAAGGTCCAACTGAAGCGCAAGCCCCTCCTTCAGCAGCCAGAGCGTCGTGCCACTCCCCTTTTCGATGGATACGTAGTTGCCCGGTTCAACCCGACCGATTTCGCCCCACTCATCCTCTTTGAACTGCATCACCTGGCCAAGCGAGCCAACCGCAATCGCTTCCATACGCTCGTCGGCATAGACCGCGCCAAAAAGATTCTCTGACCCATGGGTTGAATGGGAATAGACGGTCCACCCGTGAATTCCAATGCGAAATACGCCAAATTTACTACCGACCCAGATCTCACCGATCTCCGGGTAGTGTCGCAACGCCTGCAGAGGAACTTCCGGGCTCTCTCGCAAGATCTGAACCGTATGGGCCTGTTCCTCGTCAAGGATTTCGAGATGATACTCCCCAGCAATGGCCACGCGCTCATCGGAGAATCCGGCCATGGCCCGCACGACATCCTCGGAGATCTTATTCCAGGCGACTTCGCCGGGGGCAATGCGCCACAGGCCCTCTCGGCCCCCCGCATAGAGCACACGCCCCGGCGTCTCCAGCAGTACCTCCGGCACGAGAACGGATTCGTCGCCCGCATCCTGGGACCAGCGCGAGCCGTCCCACCGCATTATGCCCAGTGAAGCACTGCCCGCGACAATACTCCCATCCGCAAGCGTAGCAAGGCCCACGATCGCCTGGTTTGTCTTCGAAGTTCCCGCATCGAGGACAAGCGACCATTCACCGCGGGGGACAGCATCCGCCTTTCCCGAGGCCTGCGGCGCAAACTGAA
>JBIJDL010000351.1:0-6937 GCA_044344195.1 Candidatus Hydrogenedentales bacterium | reverse complement strand
TCCCGTGCGGGGTCCGGCGATCCGATGCATGGTTCCCGAGGCCGCCCCTGGGCTATAGTCTGGTGAGATAACCCACTCCGAGGAATTCATGCCATGGCAGCATCTGGACGCGCGAAAAAGCTGGTAATCGTATTGACGGCGGTGGGCGCGATCGCCCTGGGAATCTGGCATTTCACCGCTGAGCAGGCCCCCGTGCCCGTGGGCCAGGCCACATCCGCGCCCCAGGACCCGGAATGGCAGTACTTGCTGGCGGGGGAGTCGGTCCGAGCCTGGCGAAACATCACGGACGAATCCGAGATTTTCGAGATTCAGGGAGACATGCTCCACATTCCCGGCAACAGCCTGTACCCGCTCCGCTATGTGGCGTGGGGCGACGAACGCTTGGGGGACTTCGCGCTGCACATGGAGTTCAAGTTGGCAAAGGGTGCCAACAGCGGAATTTTTCTGCGCGCCCAGCCCAACGACCCGGTGTACCGGGGCTTCGAAGTGCAGGTGCTGGATGATTTTGGAGACTCGCCGAACAAGAATGGCTCGGGCTCGATTTATGATGTGGTGACGCCCATGTTTAATCTGGCGCGCCCTGCGGGGGAGTGGAACTCCTATGACATCACGGTGCGCGGCACGAACGTCGTGGTCATCATGAATGGCTGGAAGGTCATCGACACGGATCTGGCGCTCATGACCGAGCCCCTGGGGAAGTTTCCGGTGGCCTATGCGGATCTGCCCAGGGAGGGCCTGCTGATGCTGCAGGACCACGGTGGCGAAGTTTGGTATCGGAACATCCTACTGAAGCGATTGTGAGGGGCAGCCGCACGCCGGGACGGCTGCCCGATTCGCATCAGCTCAGTTTGTGCTGCAGCAGCTCGCTCAGTTCCTTGCTCAATTCGGCGATGCGATGGTCCACACTTTCGGGACTCATGCCCTTCATTTTTTCCTTCTCGTGAACCATCTGGTAGTTATTCAGCACGGCGCCGACGACGAGGTTGATGAGCAGGAAGGTGCTGATCATGACCCAGGAAACGAAGTAGGCGGTCACGACCCAGTAGTTGCCGTGGGCCAGGCAGGCCCCGCGCAACTCGGCCCAGGCATCGCAGGTGAGGATGCGGAAGAGCGTGAAAAAGGACTCTTGAAGATTGCCGAACTCCGCGGGCTGGAACTTGCCGAAGAGCTCCACACCCATGACGGCATAGATGTAGAAGCTGATGAACATGAGCAGGGCAATGTAGGCCATGGACGTGAGCGACTTGATCAACACGGTCACGATGAGCCGAAGTTCGGGGAGTCCGTCGACGAGGCGGAGTACCCGGAAGACTCGGAGTATCCGCAGCAATGTGGCGATCGTGGTGATATTGGGGACGAAAGCGGAACCCACCACGATGATGTCGAAGATGTTCCAGCCGCTCTTGAAGAAGGCCGCTGTGCTTTCCCGCGCATAGAACTTGAGTCCGATTTCCACCACGAAAATCCAGATACAGATCCACTCCAGCGTGTAGAGAATCGGATAGGGCTCGTAAGTGGAAATGCCGATCAGGGTGGCGTTGAAGACGATGACCCCGAGGATAAATTTCCCAAACATATTATTATTGATCATGGCTTTGGCATTCATGGCTGATGGTTCCTCGTCCCCGACTTGCTGCGAATAACGAAATAACCCCGATGGGGCCGAGTTAGTCTAGCAAATGGGGTCGGCGGGAGGAAATGGACTGGGAAGGCTTTCAAGCGAGCTTGCGGCTTGTGCCACACGCTCTCGCCGTGAGGCGAGATCGTGTGGCACGTTTGCTATGGTCTAATTGGCGAGCGCGCAGCCTATGGGCTACCACCCTCTTTCCTTTGCCAACGCCGCGTCCTATAATGACGGTGCCGTCGTCCTTCGACGATGCAACATCTTCGTAACCTATAGATCGGCCTGTGCCATGAAGACCAACAATCTACTCATCCATTACGATCAGGTCCCCGGCTTTTTCCCCATCTACCGCCGCCTTCTCCTGGGGCGTCGCGCCCGGCATGTGAAGGGGGAAGCGCTGCCCCACTTCAACGGCGGATGGCCTGGCGCACAGGCCGACGCGGCGCTGATAAAACGCTATGCGGAAGTCTGCGGCCTGCCGGACGATGGATTCCACCCTCTGCTCTATCCCCATGTGCTGACTTCGGCGATTCACATCGATTTCATCAGCCGACCCGAGTTTCCCCTCTCCCCCATGGGCGCGGTACACACGCGGATGCACGTGCTGCAGCATGCCCCGATTGCGGCCGACGCGGTGGTGGATATTGAGTGCAAGCTGACCTCGACCCGCGTGCTGAAGCCCGGCATCGAATTTGAAATCACCACCACCCTCGCTCAGAACGGCGTAAAGGTCTGGGAAAGCCTGAGCGCCAACTTGATCCGGGGCAAGAAATTCGGTGAGCCGGAGGAGTCCTCCGATTTTTCCCACCTGCCCGATCTGGAAAGCGAGCCGGTTGAAACCGGCTGGAAGGTACCCAAAGACATGGGCTGGCGCTATGCAAAGATCACGGGGGACTACAACCCCATCCACATCTCCCGCGTGCTGGCGAAATTCATGGGCTTTGACCGCGACCTGATCCACGGCATGTGGTCGGCCGCGCGCTGCCTGGCCCACCTGCCCCAACTGGACTCTACGCAGCCGATCCGCGCGGATATCCTGTTCAAGGGGCCGGTCTACATGGAGAGCGACGTGGCCATGAAACGCGTCACGGGGGAATCGGGGCAGTCCTTTGATCTATACTGCGCGGGCAACCCCCGCCCCGTCATCCGCGGGCGTGTGCGTCAAGAACAGGCCGGTGCCACGCTGGCGCCCTGAGAAAGGAATACCCGAATGCCGTCTTTCGATGTGGTCAATAAAGTTGACCTCCAGGAAGTGGACAATGCCGTCAACATCACGACGAAGACCATCACCACGCGCTATGACTTTCGCGATTCCGATACGGAGATCAACCTGGACCGCAAGGACCTGAAGATCACCATCTCCACGGAAAACACGATGCGTCTGGACGCGGTGAAAGATACGCTGGCGAGCAATCTGATCAAGCGCGGCGTGAGCCCCAAGGCGCTGGAATACAAGGAACCGGAGGGCACCTCCAAGGGGGGCGTGCGCGTGACGGTTTCCCTGAAGCAAGGCATCGACAAGGAAATCGCGAAGAAGATCACGAAACTGATCAAGGAAAAGGGCCTCAAGGTCCAGGCCCAGATCCAGGATGATCAGGTGCGCGTCACCGGAAAGAGCATCGACGATCTTCAGACGGTGATCGCCATCCTCAAGGCCGAGGATATGGAGATCCCGTTGCAGTATGTGAACATGAAAAGCTGAAGCACAACGACGCTCGTTACCATGGTCCTCCATGATAACGCGATACCCGTACGCTCTGCGTACGAGATCGTTGCACGGAAATTGGCGGGCTTAAGAGTGGCCCGCCAGAAGGCGAGTTGATCGTGATCAGTCTTGTGCCGCAGAAGCGGCACGGTAGGCATTACCACGGGGGACCGTGGTAACGAGTTGGTGCTTTGTTTTTTAGCTCGTGTGAAATCTTGTCCAGTTGTGGTTCAACTCCATGGAGCTCGTTTACCCTGATGCGCATCACGATCACGTTCCTGTTCGCCGCCCTCATCGCCTGCTTCGCGGCCCCGGCCACCACAAAACCCACCATGGCGCTTCACCCAAAGGTTACGCCCCTGCCCACGGACGCCATGGGGCCTTTTGTGCGCCTAGCGGACAAGCGGATTCTGGCGGTGGACAAGAATCTGGTCCGGGCAAGCAGCGATGAAGGGGTGACGTGGGAGACGTGGCCGCTGGAACTGGGTATGGACTTTGAAGTCAGCAATGAGCGAGCGCTCCTCCTCACCCGCGAGGGAACGCTCATCCTGGCCTGCATGAACATGGCCGAGAAGGATTGGCGCTGGAACAAGGAAATTCACGATGCCGAACCCGGCACGAAGCTGCCGACCTATGCCATCCGAAGCCTCGACAATGGCAAGACGTGGGAAAAGCCACAGAAGCTCCATGACGAGTGGAGCGGCGCGGTCCGAAACATGATCCAGACGAAGGATGGCAAGGTTGTGTTTACGGCCATGCGGCTGTTGAACAAGCCAGGACGCCACTCAGTGCTGACCTACGCATCGACGGATCAGGGCGCAAGCTGGAAGCCGAGCAACGTACTCGATCTGGGTGGCAACGGCCACCACGACGGCGCGACGGAGGCCACGGTCATCGAGTTGAACGACGGCCGACTTTGGAAACTGATCCGAACGAACTTCGGCAAATTCTGGGAGGCCCATTCCGAAGATGGCTTCTACTGGAAGACCATGGGGCCGACCGCGATCCCGGCGAGTAGCGCGCCGGGCCAGTTGTTCCGCCTCCAGAGCGGGCGCATGCTGCTGGTGTGGAACCGGCCCTTCCCCGAGGGGCAAACGACCTTTCCCCTTTCCGGCGGCGACAATGAATGGTCGGAAGTGCCGGTGAGCAACCACCGCTGGGAACTCTCCGCCGCGCTGTCGGACGACGAGGGCAATGCCTGGAGTACGCCGGTGGTGCTGGCCCAACAGGAGGGCGCCTCCCTCGCCTATCCCTATCTCTTCGAGCAGGCGCCGGGCCGACTCTGGCTCACGACCATGCAAGGCGGCATCCGCATTGCCCTGAACGAATCGGATCTGCTTCAATAGTCGCTCAACGGGCAAGCGAGGTGAACCGACGATGAATCAGGACAAGCGTGAACAATTGGATGTGGACGGGTTCTGCATCATTCCCAATCTGCTGCCGCCGGAGCTGCTGGCGCGGATCCAGGCGGAGTCGAACCGGATTCTGGAGGCCTTGCCCAAAGAGCACGAGCAGGACAATCGCTCCACCGGAAGCATGGTGAGTGTGTACGAGAGCCCGGTCTTTGCCGAATTGATAGCCCTGCCCGAGGCGCAGGCGGCCCTGCGCTCACTTGGCTTCAGTGAGGCGGGCTTCTCCAGCGGCTATATCATCAGCAAACCGGCAAAGAGCCCACGCCTCTTCTGGCACTATGACTGGGCCGGCTGGGACGCGCCCGAATCGTTTACCGTGCGCCCCACACCGCAAGTGTTCTTCATGTATTACCTGGTCAACACGACACCCCACAACGGTTGCCTGCGTGTCGTGCCCGGATCGCACCTCGGGGACAACGACCTCATCCCCCTGCTGGACGAGGCCCACGCGCCCGAATTGCGCGCGGCCGCAAACCTGGACAAGCCCGCGTTCAGCGATCGGCCCGACGAAGTGAATGTGTGCATCACGGCTGGCGATCTCCTCATCGGCGATTCGCGCCTGCTCCACGCCAGCCACGCCAACGAGAGCGACGAGCGGCGCACGGTGATCACGCTGTGGTTTCATCCCGATCCCCATACCTTCGGCGGGCGGCTTCAGGCCTTCTGCGCCAACATGGCGGCCCAGCCGCCGAAGGAATGGCCCGAGGAAGCGCGCGAGAAGGTGAGCGAAGTGCTCTGCCGATACGACGGCGACGAGGAGGCCTGGCCCTGGAACCGACACCGTCCCTTTTCGGTGCCCGTGGCGGGATCACCCACGCCATGAACCCCACCACCGACCTCCGCGGCATCATCACGGTACTCAACACGCCCTTTAACCCCGACGACACCCTCGATCTCTTGGGCCTCGCGCGCAACGTGGAAAATGCGATCCAGGCGGGCGTTGCGGGCTTTCTCGTGCCCGCCATGGCGAGCGAAGTGAGTGCCCTCACCGAGAAAGAGCGGGCCGCTGTGGTCCAGTGCACGGTCGAGACCTCGGCGGGGCGCGTGCCCATTATCGGCGGGGCCTCCGCGCCCGATCAGGCCGCGCGGATGAGCGCCGCCGCGCGCCTGCGGGATCTGGGCTGCGCGGGCGTGCTCGTGAGCATGAACTACACAGACGACGCCACCTACACCCGCGACGTGGAGGAACTCGCCTCCCTGGAGCCCGGCTTCCTTATGCTGCAGGACTGGGACGCCAGCGGCTACGGCCTGCCCGTTCCGTTGATCAAGCGCCTCTTCGAAACCGTGCCCGCCTTCAAGTGCCTCAAGGTCGAGGTCGTTCCCGCAGGACCGAAATACACCGAGGTCCTCCAAGTTACCAATGGCGGCTTGCATGTTTCCGGCGGCTGGGCCGTGGGCCAGATCATCGAGGGCCTCGATCGCGGCGTACACGCCTTCATGCCCACGGGCATGCACTCGATCTACACGGCCATCTATCAGCGCTACATCCGTGGTGAACGTGAGTCCGCCCGCGCACTCTTCGAAGAGTTGCTGCCCGTCCTCGCCTTCTCCAACCAGCACCTGGACATCTCCATTTACTTCTTCAAGCGCCTGCTCCACGCCCAGGGCATCTACGCCACGGACAAGGTCCGCTCGCCGAAGGTGGCCTTCGACGCGGTACACCAGAAGATCGCCGACGGACTAATCGAGCGCGTGATGGCGATGGAAGCCCGGCTCGCGAGTGATGGGTAGATTGATACCCCGATCGAATAGCTGAATTAAATTTCAGCTTATTGGAGATTCGGCCACAGGGTCTGATATAGTCGAACCCAGTTTTCTACTGTCCACAAATAAAACTGGAGAGGGCCGATGGACCACGAAAAAGCACTTGCCGTCTTTGAGAACTTCAAAATCCGCCGAGTTTATGACGAGAAGACCGAGACGTGGTATTTCTCCGTCGTAGACATTATCGCGGCGCTGATTCAGCAGCCGGATTTTCAGGCCGCCCGAAACTATTGGAAAGTGCTGAAAAACCGCCTGAAAAAGGAGGGAAGCGAGTCGGTTACAAAATGTAACCGACTGAAGTTGCCCGCCGGGGACGGGAAATCCTACCTCACCGACGTCGCCGCGCCAGAGACCCTGCTGCGCCTCATCCAGTCGGTACCCAGCCCGAAGGCCGAGCCGAGCAAACTCTGGCTGGCCAAGGTCGGCTACGAG
>JBIJDL010000350.1:0-6957 GCA_044344195.1 Candidatus Hydrogenedentales bacterium | reverse complement strand
TCGTGTCAACTTAATTCCCGATAAACTTTCAGGAGCCAACCCGACGCTGGACATCGCCATTTCAACTGTCGCCTGACCGAACTTTTCCCGCAAGCGGGGGCCGTTCAGCCGTGCCGCCGCCAAGTGTTCTCGGCAGCGGAGGAGTAGTATACCTGATGAAACTGACCTTAGTCAAATTTCAAGCGGCTTAACTGCCAGCCTCTCTTTCGCAGCACCACCAAGGCGGTGCATTCGCGGAGGCGACTTTGATTCAACTTAACTGCTGGTTGCATCAAGCAACCACTCACTTGGACTCGCGCCCAGGAACTGTGAAATCTTAGCAAAACCATAAAGGCTTTGTCAAGTCGCGGGGTTTGCAGGAATTGACTTGGCGCTTCACAAGGAAGCACCCACCCTTCAGCCAGGCAGAAGGAGCGCGCTATATGACTTTCAACTTTGCCGCAGTGCCTGCTTGCCCGAAGGCTTGCTCGCCTCTGCGATATGCGAAATACTATCAAAACTCGAAATGCAATTTCAAGTTTTCGGGAAGACCGAAGCCTGAACCCATTCCAGCGCCCAACGTGAGAAAAATCATCAAAACAATAAACGCTCTGGTGATACGCTCAATTTTTCGGAGTTTTCCGGACATAAATGCCGACAAACCAACGCGTTTGGCGCAAAGGAGGAGTAGTATGCCATTTGAACGTGGCCGGGATCAACCTTTCGTTTACTTTTTTTTCCCGCATCGCCATAATGGCCTCGTACGGACACTTCAGCACGGAAAGGCCTCCTTTATGGAACAGTTACCTCGCATCTCAATTCAATACTGCGACCAGTGTCGATGGATGCTGCGCGCGACGTGGTGTGCCCAGGAGCTTCTGACCACCTTTCAGGGGCAATTGGGGGAGGTGGCCCTGATTCCCGGTACGGGCGGCATCTTCGAGGTCCGATGCAATGATGTGCTGTTATGGTCGCGCAAGGATGAGGGCGGCTTCCCGGAATTGAAGGTCCTCAAGCAACGGGTTCGCGATGAGATTGCACCGGGCCAATCCCTCGGCCACAGTGACGGGTGAACGCTTTCTGGTACGCGGATCTAGTCTCTACCGTACCACCGGGCAATGGTCTGGGCCGGCACGCCCAGGGGATAGGCAAAGAAGGTGATGATGTTCATCGCCGTTAGTCGCAGGTACCCCTCCTGTTTCCAGCGGCGGGCCGAGGTGGTGATTGGACGGTCTACGGTTACGATGACGCCCATTTTCTTCGCGGCGCGAACGAACGCATAGTCTTCCAGCATCGGCAGGATGGGGTAGCCGCCGAGGGCCTCCCAGGTTTCGCGCCGCAGGAAAAGGCCCTGATCGCCATAGGGTGTGGAGAGCCAACGGCTCCGCAGGTTAGCGGCCCGGGCTATACCCCGAATCAGTCGTCCGCTACCGTCTATACGGAGCTCGAAAGCGCCCAGGGCGACACTTTCAAAGGCCAGTGTCTGGCGCACACACTGCGAGAAGTTGCCGGGCGGGAGGCTGTCCGCGTGAAGAAAGAGCAGATAATTCCCGGTCGCGGCGGCGGCGCCGGCGTTCATCTGCACGGCTCTCCCCCGCTCCGAATGAATGACGCGCGCACGGCTGGCAGCGATTTCGACCGTGGAATCGGTGCTGCCGCCGTCGACGACGATGACCTCGACGCCCGGACGCTGGGCCAGGTTATCGAGCAGCATGCCGATGTGCTCGGCTTCGTTCCACGTGGGAATGATGACGGAAAGACGGGTATCTTGCTGGGCGTTGTCCCAGTGAATCAGGTCCTCGGGCTCATCCACATCCGACAATTCGTCCAGCAGTTCCACGGTGAGGCCGATCCGTTCCGCGTTCGCCAGGGTCCGCTCGCGCACGGTGGAAGTACCCCACTCGACCCCCTCGAAGAGACGCATGATTTCTTCCGGGGATCCATTCATGGAGAGGCCGATGAGGTAGTAGCCGCCATCCGTGGCGGGCCCCAGCACTAGATCAGCCGAATCCAGGGCTTCAAAAGCCTCCAGAGTATGGCGGCTGTTCATGGCGGGACAGTCGGTACCGCAGAGGACGACTTTGCCGTAGGCCTGCTGAAAACCATCGTCCAAGGCGCGGGCCATGCGCTCGCCGAGATCGCCTTCGCCCTGGGGGGTGTAGAGATGGTCGGGGCCCAGCCATTCGCGGAGCGCCGGGCGATCCGCCCCTGTGTAGCGAATCTGGGTTTCTACCTCGCCAACGGGGGGAATCGAGTGCTCCAGGGCATGTTCGGTCATGCCGCGCTGGAGTTCAGCGGCGCCTTCGGGGCCCAGCGCGGGAATAAGCCGGGTTTTCGTGGTGCCAGGCTCGGGGAATCGGGTGAAATAGACCAGCAACTCTGTTTTCAGGGTGTGCTTTGAGAAGAGGGCGCTCAGGAAAATGGTGCTGAGAATTTTGTAGCCTGCGCCGACCACGCCGCGAACGGTGCCGGAAACTTTCGAGACGCCTTCGCGCTTACGATAGGAAACGGGCACTTCGTCCGCCGGCACCGCGTGGAGGGCCGCCTTGATCTGCATTTCCACGGTCCAGCCGTAGTCCCGATCCGCCATGTCGAGTTGGAGCAGCGTACGGTAGCGGATGGCGCGAAAGGGACCGAGATCGGTGTATCGAATGCCCCAGAACAGGCGGATTAGCTTTGTGGCGAGCCAATTCCCAAAGGCGGCCTGGGGCGTAAGGGCACCGGGCTCGCGGACGCCGAGGGCGCGGGATCCGACCATGAAATCGACTTCGCCTTGAGTCACGGGATCGACCAGCAGGGGCATTTCCTCCGGGTGATCGCTGTAGTCGCCGTCGAGAAACACCACGATATCGGGCGCGTTCAGGGCCGCAATGCCGCGCAGGCAAGCCGCGCCGTAGCCCCGCTGGGGCTCCGCAATCACCCGCGCGCCGTGGTCCGCCGCGACGCGTGCCGTGTTGTCCGTGGAGCCGTTGTCCACGACGATGATGTCGTCCACCCAGGCGGGGATGTCGCCGATCACCTTGCCGATGGAAGCTTCTTCGTTGAGGACGGGGATGATGACGGCGATGGTGTGGTCGTTTCGCATGGGCACTTTCTGTAGACTTGGGCACGGGGCGCTACACGATAGCACGAAGGGGGGCGCGGGAGGGAAGTCGGGGAAAGAGCAACAAAAATTGTCACGCAAAGGCGCTGAGGCGCAAAGGAAGGATTCTTGTCATCAATTAACGATATTCCTGGGAGTTTCTTTCCCCCGATCCCAAAGGAGGAGGAGCCACACGGGAATGTATTCCAGCCAGACCACGCCGTGGTGGAAGAGTTGCACCTGGCCTCGGGCGTCGAGATAGAACTTCAGGTAGTAGAGGGGCAGGGTGAAGGTCAGTATAAGCAGGCCCCGGCTGGGAACAAGTGCCAGCAGGGGGGCAAACCACGTGAAATACCATGGGAATTGCGTCGGGCTGAGCAGAAAGAGAGCGGCGATGGTCCACAACGTGGCTGTGACGATAGGGGGCTCACTGTCGCCATCGGTGCAACTCCGATTGGCGACGCGGCGGCCAATCAGGGCAATCACAGCGAGCAGGAGGACTCCGGCAATCACTTTCCCGGCGCGATGGGCCTCGCCCGCAGTCAGCGTGTGGCCCATTGTTGCGGCGAGGTGCTTGACCGACCAGGGGAAGACCATGAAGAGGGCATCGTTCATCTCCCAACGCGCCCCGTAGGCGGCTACGCCCGAGGCGTCGCCCAGCATGCGGGTGGCGGCCATGGGGGCGAGGAGCAACGCGCTCAACACGAGAAAAGCGGACAGGCTGATGGCAAGGGCGCGCGGCAATTTGCGCAGCGTCATTGCCACCGGCGCGAGGAGCAGGACCGGCCACAGTTTGACGGCGGTGGCCACGGCCAGGGCGCACGACGCGATGTGAGGGCGTCCGCGCAAGAGCATTAGGAGGAAAAGCAGCAGACAAGGCACGAGGAGGATGTCCATGTGGAGGGAATTGTAGATTTCCTTCACGCAGAGGGGATTCCACCAATAGACCAGCACGAGGGCGGGATTTCTGCCGAGACGGCGCAGGAGGGCCAGCAGGAGGGCGAAGGCGGCGCAATCGGCGGCGTAGTAGAGGGTGAGGAGGCCCGCGCGGCTCCAGGGGGCGAGGGCGTGGGCGAGGGCGAATATGGCCTGAGACACGGGGGGATAAATGGTGCCGAGCTCCGGGTGGTTGACGCGCTGCAGTACGATCCCGCTCCCCTGCGCGAGGGCGAGGAGCTCCGGCGATACCCCTTCCCCGCCCTCGCGGGCATCGGCGGGACGAATCGTGTAGGGATTGTGTCCATGAGCGGTGACGGCGCCGTCCCAGAGATAGCGGTAGAAATCATCTTCGAGAATAGGCTGGGCAATGGCCATGAAGAGGCGCATGGCGACGCCGATGATGAAAATACCCCAGGCGAGTTTCGGCGTGAGGATTGCGCGTGGCACAAGGTAGACCGCGCCGAAGTAGGGCAATGCGGCGAGCATGAGGAGCGCGACGAAGGGAAGAATGGGGCGCTCGGCCATGTCGGTGCCGTAGGTGAAGTCGCGGGAGAGTCCAGCGATGGTCGCGCAACAGGCGACCAGGGCCACTCCCAGGAGGGCGAGACCGAGGGTGACGCGCGGTGTGGCGGTGACTTCAGGTGGCACGGGACGCTCGACGGTATAGGACCGATTCGACGGATAGGACGGATGTTTTTCGGCTCACGGACTCGCTTGCGACTGGGACTTCATTTGTTCCAGGCGTTCGCGGCATTTTTGCCGCGGATTCTCAAAGATCTTCCGCCACTGCTCGAAGATGTAGATGCTGAAGCAGGGACGAGACGCGGTGGGGTCGCCCGTGTCGAGGCGATCAACGAGGGCCTTTACATAGGTCGCGTTCAGCAAATGGCCATCGCTGGAATCGAGGTTGTGGACCATTTCCCGGAGTTCGCTGTTCAGTTGACCGCGAAACCAGTCGGCCACCGGCACCTCGAAGCCTTGCTTCTTCCGGTTCACAAAGTCGGGCGGCATTTGCTTCGCCAGGAGCTTCTTGAGCAAGACTTTGAGATCGCGTGCGCCCATTTTCTGATGCACGGGCAAAGAAAGTCCGAACTCCACCAGGCGAGGATCGAGGAAAGGAAAGCGCCCTTCGAGACTGGCCGACATGGCGATCTTGTCGGACTTCAGCATGAGGTCGTCGGGCACGAAGTTGTGCAGTTCGCAGTATTGGCGCTGGCCCATGGCGTCGAGTCCGATGGCACGGGCGTCGTGAAAGATTTGCTCGAAGACCGATACGGAACGGTGCTCCCTCACTTCCGTGAGCAAATCGGGATGCAACAACTGGTGCTTGATGTCGTCATGGATGTGGGTAAACCAGTTCATGTAGCGCGCGGCGGGATCGAGGCCAGCGTAGGTGCAGAATTTCTCGCCGCGACGTCCCAATTCCTTGAAAGGACCCGGCAGGGATTGCATGGCGCGAAAGCCCGGCGCGAGCAGGCCCCGGCGGAGGGGGCCCGGCACGCGACCGAATTGGGTGGCGATGTTGTCCCAGTAAAATCGCGTGTAGCCGCCGAAAATCTCGTCCGCGCCATCGCCACAATGGGCAACCGTCACGTGCTTCGCCGCTTCGTGACACAGGGAGTGAAGGGGGAGCATGGCGGCATCGGCCAGGGGCTCTTCGAGGTGCCAGAGGATGTCCGGGAGGGATTTCGTCGATTCGGGGCCGCACTGGAAGGTGTGGTGATCGGCGCCGCAGGCCCTGGCCGCTGTGGCCGCGTAGCTGGTCTCGTCGAAGCCGCGCCGGCCCTCGAAGCCCATGGCGAAGGTCGAGATCGGGCGGTCGGTGAGCTTGGCGTGGAGGAGTGCGAGAAGCGTGGAATCGACGCCGCCGCTGAGGAATACCCCGAGGGGCACTTCGCTCATGCATTGCTCGCGCACCGAATCTTGCAGCAGCGCTTCGAGCTCTTCGAGCAGTTCGGACTCGCTTTCGTTGGAGATGCCGTCGAAGGTCGGCGTCCAGTAGCGCTGGATCTCCACCTGGCCATCGCGAACCCGCATCCAGTGGGCCTGGGGCAGTTTCTTGATGGCCCGAAAGGGCGTGCGCGGGCCGGGGATGAACTTAAATGTGAAATAGTCGTAGAGCGCAACGGGATCGAGGGATTCCTCCACGGCATCGTCGAGGAAAAGGGCCTTCAGCTCCGAAGAGAAAAGAAAGGCCTCCGACGTTTGCGTGTAATAGAGGGGCTTGATGCCAAAGTGATCCCGCGCGAGAAAGAGGCTTTGGTCGCGGGCGTCCCAGATGGCGAAGGCGAACATGCCGCGCAATTTCGCAACACAATCCGCGCCATAGGCCTCGTAAGCATGGAGAATCGTCTCCGTGTCGCTGTGGGTCTTGTAGCGGTAGCCGCGAGACTCCAGATCGGCGCGCAGTTCGAGGTGGTTATAGATCTCGCCGTTGAAGACGATCCAGACCGATCCGTCGGCATTGGCAATGGGCTGGTGGCCGCCCGCCACGTCGATGATGCTGAGGCGGCGATGGCCGAGCCCGATGGGGCCTTCGGCGTAGAGGCCGCTATCGTCGGGCCCGCGATGGGCCATGAGGCTGCCCATGTCGCGAAGGAGTTCGGGTGCCACGGGCCGGGCCGGGTCGTGGTTAAATTTTCCGCAAATGCCGCACATAGGGTTCCGGGGTTGGGGTGGATGGAGGTCTGTGGGGCGATTTTACACGGATTGGGCGGCGGGTGCCACGTGTTGCGCGTGGGGCAATGCTTCACGGCGGGAAATGCCCGCCAGAGGGTCGAGCTGGTGTATAGTTTTGATGTCGGCACGACCGACGTGAATCTGCCAACGAAAGGATAGAAGCATAGAATGCGTATTCCGACGATTGCGGCCACCTATTCCGATTGAAGGCGGCCACTCATTCCGCGGGAAAGCGGCCATCTTTCGGAGCGCAGCGACGCGGGTGGTTCAATTGTCTA
>JBIJDL010000349.1:0-6960 GCA_044344195.1 Candidatus Hydrogenedentales bacterium | reverse complement strand
ACCATGGAATTGTGCGCATGACAGCAGTCGTTGAAGAAATATTGCGCCGCATTGAATCCTTGTCCCCCGAGGAGTTGCATGAATTTCGTGTTTGCTATCACGAATTCGATGCGCAGGCCTGGGACGAGCAGATAGCGACAGACGCGTCGAGTGGTCGTCTCGATGCGTTAGCCAATCTCGTATTGGCGGGCTACGAATCCGGGCGGGCTACCCCACTTTGAGCCACCACCCATTACTTCACTTGAAAAGAAGTTGGTCGATTCTGGCCCGCGAGGATCGGTGTAGGTTTTCGTGCATCTGCGGTTGGGGTGCCTGACGGCTACCTTTGGTTTTGGATCGGCAGCCACGAGGAATATGAGCGGATGCTTCGCACCTGACACTATTCTTAGTGCCCGCGACTTCCCGCACCCCCACATATTGCGCTGGTTGGCGCTTTCCGTGTACAATTGGGATGCAATTAAGGGCGGCATCTTTCGCGAGCAGTAGCGCGTCGCTCGATTTTTTCTCTCAATCCAGAAGGTAGTACCCCATGGGTCTTCTTGCCCTGATCATCGACATCTCCACCAGCATCCTCCAGTTTGTCATCTTCACCGTCGAGGCTATTTTAACGGTGTTTTTCGGCACGCCCGCGGTCTAAGCGCTACGGCGTCCAGACGCCACTGGAAATGCGCTGGCCACCTTCTCCGGTCGTTCGAACGTAGGTCCAAGCGGGCAGGGTGTCTCTTTCGGATGCGGCGGGGATCAGCACGCGCTGATAGAGGCATGCCTCGCCCGAGCGCACGTCTTCATACTCGTCCAGCGGGGGCACGCAGACGGTTGGATCGCGCAGAACTGCGATCTCACCATGCACCCAGCCCCAATCGCCGGATCGCATGCGGAGTGGGTGGGTGGTGCGCCATTGCGCCGTGGTGACGTCGAGCAGGGCATCCTCGGTGCCCGTCGCCAAGACGCTTTCTTCAGGCACCTCCAGTGCGGGATAGCCCGCTTCAAGCTGAAAGAGCCGTCCCCAGACCCGTGCTGGTTCGGCATGCACCAGCCAGGGCGCAACGAGGCCGTGCTGGCATTCCTCGCGCATCAGGGTGCCGTAAAAGAAAAACCGTATCGTCGTCTCGCGTTCGTTCATCGCCACCATTTCGTCGTCAGGGTTTCGCCGGGGCGACTTCGGGAATCGTCCCCCGGTAGTTCACCTCGCTCCATTCACTGATGCCAATCACCGGCTTGGCGAATTCAATCGCCTTCTCTTCTTCGGGTGTGTCCAGGGCCTGGAACACATACCAGACGGGCTTTCTGCCGTGGGGGTCTTCCTCGTCGTCGGGATAGCGCCGCAGGCCGATGCGGAGTCCGCCCTCGTGGCGGTTGTCCACCCAATTGTGGAAGTGAAACATGCTCACGCTGTCGAGGGCTTCCAACTTCTTCCAGAGGTAGGCCATGCAGGCGGCCTGGTCCGTCAACGACTTCTCCGAGTAATCGGGCGAGTTCGGGCCCTGCTCGGTGAACTGCAGATCGCGCCGGGTCTCACCGTTGTACCAGGTTTCCTGATTCTTCACCCAGGCGTCGATCACTTCCATGTTCTTGAAGGTGATGCGCGGCGTATCGAAGGAGAACCACGCGGACTCGTCCTCCCACGCGCGGGGATCGCGCAGGTCTTCCGGATAGGGATGGTAGGCGATGCCCCAGGGGAAATCGCCTTCGGCCCGGCTGAATTCGAGGAGCAATTCGAGCAACTCTTTGCCCCGGTAGCAGTGTTCGGCATAGACCGAATTCCAGTGGTGCTCCAGCGAGATGTAGACCTTCGCGTAGGGGTCGTACTGCCAGGCGATGAGCTGGGCCATCCGCATGGATTTGTGGTAGGCGTCCATGTAGGTCAGGGGAGACTTGTCGCCCATATTCGTCCAGACCCAGCCGGAGTTTACCTCGTTGTGCAGTATCCAGTGGTGGATGCGGCCATACTGCCCGTCGGGCCTGCTGTAGCGCTCCGCCAGGAAATTCATCGCCGCCGCGTAGGCGGCAACGCCCTCGGCACTCGTGAAATTGGGCATGACGAAGATGCCCGCCGGATCGGCATCCGGATGGGCCACGATGCGCCGGAAATCGCCCTCGGGCGCATCCTTGCCTTGATTGAGCAGGATGATGGCCGAGACGATCAGGTTGTATTTCGCCGCCGAAAGCATGTGGTCGTCGAGATTTGCCACCGCCGCGTCATCGGTGTACCACGTGCGCCCGCAATAGGGATAGGGCGTGCGACCCGCACCCGGCTCCGTGCGCATGTAGCTGTCCAGCATGATATTGATCGTCACTGCGGAAACCCCCAGGGCCTCAATATCCTCCACGGGTCGGCCCGGCGAGAAACCGCCCAGTCCCTTCCGGCTGCGCGGTTGGGCTTCGGTGAGGCCGGGGCGTGAGGTAACAAGGGTTGCGTACGTCCCGAAAGTCATCAGCGGGTTGTATTCGCTTGGTTCCTGGAATATTGCCCATCGAGAATAAAGTCGGTCTCTTCCATCCTCCGCGTATCGGGGTACGTTGATTTCAAATTCTTCGTCCCATCCCGCAGTGATCCGTTCCACCTTCCTCAGGGAATTCAAATCCGCATAATCGGCTTCGATTGGTATTTCTACCAACCAACGGGCGGCGTCCTTGTTATCACCATCGCTGAGCCCCAGGGCGCCACGAATCGCGATGGTGCTTTCGCCCACAGAAACCGCAATCCCTGAATGCATGTCCTGACTCAGGTAATCGGTGAGAGCGGCGTCTGCCGCCTCGGCAGGCGACAGCGGGCGCTCAGAGCCTTTGAGGTCGCCAGTATCATTCGCAGGGCCTTCTTTAGCTTGTTCCTCCTCCGGCGTTCGTGCGCGCAGCACCATGTTGCGGATCTGAATCGACCGGCCAGCCTCCTGGCCGAAGTCAATGCGGAGCTGATTGAAGGGCTGGCTTGCCCGTACCCGCGCGGGCCAGATGTCGATGCGGTAGGACGACCAGCCCTGGCTTGGGACGAGGCCTGGTCCCTTGACGCTGTGTTCTTCGCGTCCCGGCGGTAGGATGAAAACTTGGAAGTCGGTGGTGCCCGTGAGACTGAAGTATTCGAACTCCAGAATTGAGTTGGGGGCAACCGTGGTTCCCTCCGGGAGGGGCTGAGTGTAGAGAAACGGATCGGCGCCCGTGGTGTTAATCTCCACCACCCCTTCCGCAACCGTCGCGATGGTCAAGTCATGTGCGCCGTCAGGTGCAATCGCAACCGACACGGGCTGCTGAGCGTGCGCGGCCAATGCAAGTATGCACGCACAGACGCTGCAGGAGAAGTGGGACCAGAAAGCGGGGGGGAGCATGGTGTCTTCCTCGGTTCTTACGATTATGGGAACAGGCGGGGGGGCGGATAGGATGAATCTGGTTCAAAGCAGGGAGCTGCGATTCTGTCGCATTCGCAGCCCATGCTCTGGGAAATAGAATACGATGTCGGCGCGTGGGGTTCCCTACTTGTAAGCCGCCTTGACCTTTTCCTCCAGCGCAGCGTAGTCCATGCCGAAGGCTTCGCGGATGGCGTCCTGGGAGGAGGCTCCGTCTTTAATTCGCCGAATTGCATCCGCCATTTTCTTCGTGCCGCCTTCATTCCAGAGTACCTGAGTGGCGGCGTGGGCCTGGGCATAGGCCATCGCCAGCTCCTCCGGCTCCAGTTCGTCCAACTGTCGCACTTCGAGATCGGCGAGAGTGGCGGTGTGCTCCGCGGCGTAGGCCTTGCGCAGCAGACGCTGGCGCGACTGATCCATCTGCCGAGAAAAGGTTTCGGCAAGTCCCTCGTTCAACCACCAGGGCACGCGCCCGCCGCCGATCTGGGCGAGGACGACATGCACGTATTCGTGGGTCAGGCGCGTGGAAAGCACCTGGGGCGTGAGGAATCGCTTGTTCTTGCCGGTAATTGGCGCGCGGATCTTCCCGTCGAAGAGGGCACCCACGTGGGCGGCCGACTGGGTTGCTTCCGTAAACTGTTCACCGTCGTAGAGCACCACCTGCACGGGCTCCGTGGGAAAGGCACCGCCCAACTTTTCGCCCACGGATTTGTAGGCATCTTCCAGCACGCGGAAGACGCCGTCGCGCGTAGCTTCCGACAGGGCCTCGGCATAGCGAAGCTGGAAGTGACCGGCGTCATAGGCCGTGAAACCCGCTTCCACGCTGTCCTCCCGGGAGAGCTTATCCATTTTCTCCTGGAGCCCCGGCCAGGCGGGATCAAGCTTGAGCACCTCGTCCCACTGTGCCCGCGCCTCCGTGAGCTTGTTCTGCTGGTAATAGGCTTCTCCGAGGAGAAAGCGCGCTTCCTTGCTGGCCCCGTCCAGGGCGACCGCCTGCTCCAATTGGGTCGTGGCGGCCGTCAGGTCGCCCTGCTTCAGGCGGTAGGCACCGGCCTGGGCGAGGGCCGAGACATTTTCCGGGTCCACATCGAGGCCGAGATTGACCCGCGCCAGGGCTTCGGGCAGCTTTCCCGCAACGGCAAGGTCATTGGCCATCGCCTGGTGTACCGCGCACAGGTTGCGTTTGATGGAAGGATTGTTCGCTTCGAGCTCCAGGGCTTTGCCGAAGTTTTCCAGCGCCAGTTCGTAGCGCTTTTCTCCGAAAGCCATGACCCCGAGCTCGTTGAAGCCCTTTGCAGGCGGTGCCTGCTGTGCGACCGCCGCGCCCGCCGATGCGAGTAGCGCCATGAAGAGGACAGCGTGAGAGAGTGGGTGCGTTCGCATGGGGCGGAGTTCCAGATTGCAGTGGATAGGCATTTCAAGGCCTTAAGCCTTTTGCGTACGATATCACGCCGCTTTAAAGTGCATCAAACACCCCGCGGGATAGTTGGCGGCCCCCCGATTTCAGAAGGTCGCCCGCCATGCATCGCGCCGCCCGGATCTGCTACAGTGATCCCGTCTTTAACCGACCATGGATAGGGCCCGACGTGACTACGCCAATTAGAATTCTCTTCGCCACCGCCGAGGTGGCGCCCCTGATGAGCACCGGCGGCCTGGCCGACGTGGCCGCCGCCCTTCCCAAGGCCTTGAAGCAGGCGGGACACGACGTGCGCCTGATCATGCCGTTCTACGGCACGCTGCCCGCACTGCCGGAGTCCGCGCGCAAGGGTATGTGCCTGGCCAACATGGGCACCCACACCGCCTATGGTGCGCTGTGGGAGACCGTGGTCCCGGGAACGGACATTCCCCTCTACCTGATCGAGCACGGGCATTATTTCTACCGCCCGCGCCCGTATGGCGACGGGAATCATGAGTACCATGATAACGCGGAGCGCTTTTGCTTTTTCTCTCAGGCCGCCTTGGATGCTATTCCGCAGACGGGCTGGAAACCAGACCTGCTCCACTGCCACGACTGGACGACCGCGCCGATTCCGGTCTATCTGAAGACCTCGTTCGCGCGGAACCCGTTCTGGGCCGGTACGCCGTGCCTGTACACGATCCACAATCTGGCCTACCAGGGGCGCTATGGCGCGGACAAAATGGTCACCACCGGTTTTGATCCCGAACTCTTCCACCCCGAGTGCTTGGAGTACCATGGCGACCTGAACCTCATGAAGGGCGCCATTACGATGGCGGACCGAATTTCGACCGTGAGCCCGCGCTACGCACGGGAGATTCAGACCAAGGAATATGGTGAGGGTCTGGACGGCATCCTGCGCAATCGCGTGGGGGAATTGAGCGGTATCCTCAATGGGGCCGACTACGAGCTCTGGGATCCGGCCACCGATCCCCATCTGCCCGCCAACTACGATCGGAATAATCTGGCGGGTAAAGCCGTCTGCAAGTCATTTATCCAGCGGGAATTCGGGTTTCCCGAAGCCGATGTGCCACTCTTTGGAATTGTAAGCCGCCTCGCGTGGCAAAAGGGAATCGACCTGCTGGTGGAGGCCATCCGGGCTCTCCCTGCGGGCGCGGCGCAAGTCATGATTCTGGGTTCGGGTGATCCCTGGCTCCAGCACCAACTGAAAGAACTGGAAGCCCTGCGTCCGGGAGACGTCCGAGTGCGACTGGATTTCAACGTTCCTATTGCCCATCAGATGCAGGCGGGCATCGACTTTTTCCTGATGCCCTCCCGTTACGAGCCTTGTGGCCTGAGCCAGTTCTACAGCTACGCCTACGGCGTAATCCCCATCGTGCGCCGGAGCGGCGGCCTCGCCGACACCGTCTGGGATCTGACTCCGCTGAATGAAAAGCGGGGCACGGCTACGGGACTTTCCTTCGTGCCGCTCACGGCCCATTCCCTGTTCCTGCGCATGGAGCAGGCCATCGAACTCTACGGAAGGCCGGAGGCCTTTGCCGAGCTTCGGGCCCGGGGAATGGCCCAGGATTTTTCCTGGACGCGCTCCTGCAATGAGTACATTGCTCTCTACAAGAAATGTCTGGAGGCCGCCTGACCGTGGAGTTCAGCTTCGAAACCGGATCCCCCGAGCAGACGGAAGAGGTCGGTTTTCTATTGGCGGGCCTCGTGCCCAAGGGTGCCCTGATCGCCCTCCACGGCGACCTGGCGGCCGGTAAGACCTGCCTGGTGCGCGGCATGGCCCGTTGCTTCGACCAGCACGCGCCGGTGCACAGCCCGACGTTTACGCTGGTGAATCAATACGGCAGCGATGCGCCCCTGTATCACCTTGATCTCTATCGCCTGGGCGGGCCAGACGAACTGGCCGACCTGGGCTACGAAGAAATCTTCGACTCCGAGGGCGTCTGCGTGGTGGAGTGGGCGGAGCGGGCCGAAGGCCTGCTTCCGGCCCAGCGCATCGACATTCACCTGGCCCATGCTGGGGGGGACCGGCGCACGCTTCAATTCCACAATCGGGGCATCGCTCTGCCGGCGGATTTCGAATCCCGGCTACGTGCGATGCTCGCCGAGTAGGGGCAGCGTCGCCCCGTGTCGTGAAGTAGCGAAGGAGGCCACGGGTCCGTTGATTTGGCTGGACCGAGGGAAGTTCAATTCAACCGGCGG
>JBIJDL010000348.1:0-6979 GCA_044344195.1 Candidatus Hydrogenedentales bacterium | reverse complement strand
CGATGACGGAATGCCAGTCCGCCAGGGTGCGCACTTCGATCCCGGAGGCCTGAGAGAGCAGGGCCATGTTTTCCGCGTTCATACCGGTGCTCAGGGCGACGAAACTGAGATCCTGACAGAGGAGGTCAGGTTGGGCCGTTTCATTGAAGACCACGCCTTCAAAACTGTTGACCTGGCAGTGCTCCACTTTCGCCACATCCTTGAGCACGCGTCGCATGTAGCCGGGTTGGATCAGGGCGGCAATGCGCTCGGAGATGACGCCATAGTTGTCCTCGCGCAGGTCTTCCTCGCCATAGAGCATGCGTACGGTTTCGCGCAGATTGCGCAGGTAGCCCGTCTGGCGGCATCGGGCGTAAATTGGAGCGAAGATGCGCCACTTTTCTCCGAGGTCGGTGTCATGGGCCTTGAGCCGCGTCATATCCTCCGCAGTCATGCCCGCGGACATCAAATCCGAATCGACATAGTGGGTCGCCAGCAGAGAAAAGTCGCGGGCGGGTCCGGGCTGGCCCCCGGGATAGGGGCGGTCCCCGAGCCGGGTCACCTCATCCCAGAGGTGTTCATGGGTGTCGATGAATGGGGTATTGGCTACGAGAATTCTCAGGTCATCGCGGACTGACATGGGCGCCTCCTCAATGGCATCTCTGGTTAATGGTCGGCACTCCGGGTCGGGATTTTCACTGGTCGAGTAGACCGGTACGGGACGCCAACAACATGAGCATACCGCTCCCACCATCCATCGTCAACATGCACCTTACCGATGGGGACAATTCCGAACGCCAGCGTCGCTTGAACGCGTTGGGTATCAGGGTTACACTAACGCCATACCCGCGCCAACCTACCTGGCCAGGACAACCCATGCAAAGGCTGCAAAACGATGAACCTCAAGTCCCCTCTTCCTCCTTCTCTCAAACTGGCTCTTTCCGGCATGTTCGTGGCAGCCATAGTCGCTTCCGTGGCGGGAAGCGGGCGCCTTTCACCGGCTGAAGCCGCCGAGGCCGCCCCTCCCGCGCTACCCAAGGCCTTCATCGACGGCACGGGGCCCGGATGGCGGGAGTGGACGCTGGAGGATTTTGTAAACGTAAACTGTGACGATGACACGTGGAAGTGGGAAGACGGTATGTTCAAGTGCACCGGCAGTCCGGTGGGCGTGATTCGTTCCAAGGAGAAAGTCACCAACCTGGAGTTGGTCGTGGAGTGGCGTCACCTGAAATCGGCCGGTAACTCGGGCGTGTTCTTCTGGATTCCCGAGGAGTCCCTGAAAGATCTGCCGAAAGGCAGTTTGCCCCATGGCATCGAAGTGCAGGTGCTGGACCACGGCTACACGGCGGAGTTTGAGAAGTCTGGTCAGAAGGCGGACTGGTTCACGACAAACGGCGATGTGTTCCCCGTGGGCGTTTCCGACATGACTCCCTTCCCCCCCGTCGCCCCGCAGGGGAAGCGCAGCTTTCCCTCGAAGAATCTGTCCAAGGGTGTCGGCGAATGGAACCACTACTATGTTCGCGCCATCAACGGTGAAGTCCGACTTTGGGTTAATGGCGAGGAAGTCTCCGGCGGCACGGGATGCACACCGAGCACGGGCTTCCTTGCACTTGAATCGGAGGGTTCGCCTGTGGAGTTCAAGAACCTCCGTATTCGCGAGCTTCCATAGCGCCACACCCACCTGAAGCGTTGGGCAGTGATTCGCTATCTGGTCACGTGCGCGGGCTCAGTTCAGCTTGCCCCTGTAGAATTCAGTACAGCCCGCGGCGTTTCGGCCCTGCGGGCTGCCTGATAGTGTATGTGCTCAAGTTCCGCAGTGACCTGGAGGCGGTGTAAGGTATGGCCCCAACCAACGAGACGCGTGACTCCGCCGGCACCCGCGGCGACCGCGGCCCCGCATCGCCTGGAATAGCGCGAGGCCACTCCGTGCTGGGCAACGGCTGGGGCCGGGCGCTTCCCGTCGCATTGAGCGTAATTGTTCTCCTCGGCCTACTTGCTGCGGACTGGCGTGGCCGAATTATTGATCAGAACCTTCGCGTGAACCTGGAAGCCGACGTGGTGTCTGTGGCCCACTCCATAGAACCGGAGCTGGCTAAGCGGCTTTCCTTCACTCGGGAAGACCTTGATCGGTCGGAATACACGCGCCTGCGGCGTCATCTCCAGAGTTTCAAGCCACAACTGGATGTGGCGGGAATTTATACCCAGGCCTTCCGGAACGGTCGGATCGTATTTGGCCCAGAATCCTATGAGCCAGCTAGTGATATGGCGTCGACCGTGGGTGAACCCTACCAGCAAGCTACCGACGCGAATCTCGCTATCTTCAGTTCTGGCTTGCCACTCGTTCAGGGGCCCTATACCGACGAGTACGGCACCTTCATATCCGCCTTCGCTCCCGTGCTGGATCCGCGCACCAGCCAGGTGCTGATGGTCGTAGGCATGGACGTCGAAGTCGACGCGTTAAGGGTCGATATCCGTGACCAGTACCTGCTTGTTGCGCTCTGCTTCGGTTTTCTAGGCTTCATCGTGGTGGCCAGTGACTTGTCGCTCCGTTGGCGCGCCCGCGTGCCCACAGGCTCCCAAAGTCGGCTCTGCCACATCGAAACGGCCACGGCCGCTGCCCTTGGAACCTGCGTGACGATTCTTCTCGCCCTCACCGCGAAAGAAGCGGAAACACGGGCGCACCACCTCTCCTTCTCCCACCTGGCCGAGGCCCAATCGGACCATGTGGCGGATGCGCTTCGGGATCTTCGGGACAACCAGGTCGGCGCCTTGGTGCGACACTACGAATCCTCAGACGACGTCGATCAGGAAGAATTCCATCACTTCGCGGCACCAATCGTCCGCATCAAGGGGATACAGGCGTTGGAGTGGATCCCCCGTGTGAGCCGCGCCGAACGTGAATCCGTTGAAGCGCTCGGACGCGGCATGTTCGGTGCTGATTTCGAGATTTGGGAATGGGGGCCGTCCGGTGAGCCCATGAGGTCGCCCGATTCCGACGTGTACTATCCCGTGCTTACGGCCGCGCCCGAGACGGACAATCTCCCCGTCATCGGTTTCAATATCGCTTCGGACCCGATTTGTCACTCGGCCCTGAAACTCGCCGCCGACACCGGATTGCCTGCGGCCACGGAAGTTTTTGCGCTGATTCAGACGCCAGATGAAGCGGACGGCATGTTGATCCTTCACCCGGTGCGTCGAAACCACGACCCCGTTGCGCCTCCACTGGGTTTTGTCGGCGCGGCGGTTCGTCTTGGGCCTCTGCTCCAATCCTCACTATCGATTGTCGACCAGGGTAACTCGCCGACCCACGTGAGTCTGTATCAATTGGAGCCGGGCGCCGAAGCGAAGCGCCTGACCGATATCGGCAATGGAGACGAAAACGCCAACTCATCCAACCCCTGGGCTATCTCCCGAACATTTCCACTGTTCTTTTTTGGTCGAACCTATTCCATCGTAGTTGAACCCGGGCCTGTATTCATCGCGGCGAACCCCCTCAGGACAAGCTGGATCGTGGCCCTTGCGGGACTGTTTGTAACCATAGTTATCTCGATTTTCTTCTTCATGTTTTCTCGCCGCCGCGCTGACCTGGAGAATGAGGTGCAGACCCGCACTGCGGAACTCCTGGAAAGCCAGGAGCAGTTTACGAGCGCCTTCGAATACGCCCCCATCGGGAAGGCGCTCGTCTCCCCCGAGGGCCGCTGGATCCGGGTTAACCGGGCGACCTGCGAGTTTCTGGGCTACTCAGAGACCGAGCTTCAATCGAAAGGCTTTCAAGACATAACCCACCCCGACGACCTGAGCACGGACATCGACTTTGTGGGACAGATGCTGGCGGGAACGATTCAGAACTACCAGATGGAGAAGCGCTATGTTCACAGGGAGGGCCACCTGCTATGGGCGCTCCTGAGCGTTTCCCTGGTACGGGACCAGCGGGGCACACCGCTCTATTTCATCTCCCAGATTGTAGACATCACCAAGAACAAGCGGGCCGCTGAAGATCTTCGTCACTCTCAGAAGCAGTTGAGCGATATTCTCAAGGCGGCCTCGGAAGTATCCATCATTTCGACAACACCGGACGGCACAATTGTAGTGTTCAACCGGGGGGCCGAACGCATGCTCGGCTACACCGAGGAAGAAATGGTGGGCCAGTGCACGCCCGCCACAATCCATTCGAAAGCAGAGATAGCATCGCGGGGAAGGGAGTTAGGCGCGCAGCTCGGACGTGAAGTGACCGGTTTCGAGGTCTTCGTCGCCATTGCCCGTGTCGAGGGCTCCGAATTGCGGGAGTGGACCTATGTCCGCAAAGACGGCACCACCCTGACCGTTTCGCTCGTGGTGACCGCGATACGATCCGATGACGGAATCATCACGGGCTTCCTCGGGATCGCGGTGGACGTTACCGCGCAGAAGCTCGTGGAGAACGCTCTGCGTGAGAGCGAAGCACGTTGGCAATTTGCGCTTGAAGGTGCGGGCGACGGCCTGTGGGATTGGGACGCCCGAACCACGGTTGTCTATTTCTCCCCACAGTGGAAGCGGATGCTGGGTTATGACGATGGGGATATCGGCGCCACCCTGATGGAGTGGGAGTCCCGGGTACATCCCGACGACCTGCCCGGCGCGCTGGAAGATCTGCAAGCCCATTTCAGAAACGAAACTCCCACCTACGTCAATGAGCATCGAATGCGCTGCAAGGACGGGACCTACAAGTGGATACTCGACCGGGGCCGCATTGTGGAACGCAACGCGAGTGGCAGCCCCCTCCGTGTCATCGGGACCCATTCCGACATTTCGGAACGTAAGCGCCTGGAGCATCTAGCCGCGGAAGAGCAGGCGCGGCTGGAAGCCTTTGTGGAACATGCCCCGGCGGCGGTCGCCATGTTCGACCGCGACATCCGCTACGTGGCCGTCAGCAACCAGTGGTACCTCGACTACGGCCTGACGGGCCAGAACATCATCGGCCTTTCTCACTACGACGTATTCCCCGACCTTTCGCCCCGCTGGCGCGAAGTTCACGCACGCTGCCTGGACGGCGCGGTGGAGCGGAACGACCAGGACAATTGGGGACGGGATGGTGAAGAGCAATTTCTGAAGTGGGAAGTCCGGCCCTGGTATGACGGCGGCGGCGAAGTGGCCGGTATTATGATGATCACCGAAGATATCACGGCCGATGTGCGACTCCGCATGGAGCTGGAAGAAGCCACCGCGTATGCCAACACCCTCGCGGCGGAGGCGGCTATGGCCAATCTGGCCAAGAGCGAGTTTCTCGCCAATATGAGCCACGAAATACGGACCCCCATGAATGGCGTGATCGGCATGACGCACGTGTTGCTGGACTCTCCACTCTCCTCGGAACAGCGGCAGTACGCCGAGATCGTCCGAAACAGTGCCCAGGCCCTGCTGGAACTGATCGATGGCATACTTGACTTCTCGAAAATCGAGGCCCGCAAACTCGACCTCGAAATTATTGATTTCGACCTCCGTCTTACCCTGGAGGATGCCATCGAAGTGCTGGCCCTCAGGGCGCATGAAAAGGCGCTGCAACTGACCTGTCAAGTCGACCCGGAGGTGCCCTCGTTCCTCCGGGGCGATCCGGGCCGGCTGCGCCAGATCGTTCTGAATCTGGGCGGGAATGCGGTGAAGTTTACCCATGACGGCGAGATCATCATCCGCGCCCGCCTCGAAAGCGAATCAGAAACTTCAGCCACCATCCGCTTTGAAGTGAGTGACTCCGGTATCGGGATACCCGAGGATAAGCGCGCGCTCCTTTTCTCCCCGTTCACCCAGGCCGACGCGTCTACAACGCGCAACTACGGCGGGACCGGGCTCGGTCTCGCGATCTCCAAGCAGCTTGCCGAACTGATGGGCGGCCGGGTCGGCCTCGAGAGCGAAGTCGGAGCGGGCTCAACCTTCTGGTTCACGGGCAATTTTGAGAAGCAGACCGAATGCCGTCCGGCACCCCAGGGGGCGACGGAACTCGCGGGGTACCACGTTCTCGTGGTCGATCAACATCGATCCAACATAAAACTAATAGAGAGCTTTTTGAATCGTTGGGGATGCAAGTACGCGTGCGCTTCCGATAGGGAACAGGCGCTCGCGTTGATCGAGGGCGCGGCGGAATCGGCAAAGCCCTTCGACGCGGCGCTCTTCGAAATTGACTTGCCGGAAACAGACGATTCCCGCTTGTGCCCGCGTGTTCACGGACTGCCGGGGCACTCGAACTGCAAACTGGTCGCGATGGCGCTTCTGGGGAGAAAGGGCGATGCCGCCGAGCTCAGTGCGCTGGGCTTCTCCGGGTATCTGGTAAAGCCGATTCGGGAGAGCCAATTACACGGCTGCCTCCGACTGATACTCGGCCAGCCCCAGGATCCGCCCGACTCTACCCCGCCTGCCCTGGTGACGCGCCACACCGTTTCGGAAACACGCAAGAAGAAGGCGCGCATCCTGGTGGTGGACGACAACGCCACGAACCGAATGGTGGCGACTAAGATACTTGAGAAACTGGGCTATCTCGCCGAAACGGTCGACAGCGGCCACGAGGCCCTGCGCGCCCTCGGAGAATCGGACTACGACCTCGTCTTCATGGACTGCCAGATGCCGGACCTGGACGGGCTCCAAGCGACCCGCATGATCCGGGAGGGCAGGGCAGCCAACCGGAATCGCGACGTTTCCGTGGTTGCCATGACGGCCCATGCCATGAAGGGCGACCGGGAGCTCTGCCTGGAAGCGGGGATGAATGACTACCTCACGAAACCCGTCCGGGCGAATGAAGTGGCCGCCGCGCTGGAACAGTGGCTCCATACGTCCGGCGATAGCGGCCACTGAGCCCTGAGGCGAGGCCCTGCGAGTGGCGGGGCAATCGCATTAAGTACGCCTTGCAATCACTTAAAAGGCGAGCGGAAATATGGAGAGGTGGCATTCCCTCCTTCGGCGCGTCTGCGACCTGCCACTTTTTCGTTAAATTCATCGTGCGGTGAAAATGTATCTGCTTTGTCCGTGCAAC
>JBIJDL010000042.1:0-22609 GCA_044344195.1 Candidatus Hydrogenedentales bacterium | reverse complement strand
GTCCACATCGCAGAGGGCTACAACATTCTCTTCGCGGCACGCGTAGATATCGCCGCCGCCCTTGCCGCCTGCGCCGATAGCGGCCACGTTCAGCTTCTGATTGGGGGAAATCTTGCCGGGCACGACCTGGGCCGTGTTGGGTTGGGCCGAGGCGATGGTCACCGCGGTCGTCGTGGTCGCCGCCAGAAAGGCGCGGCGACTCAACTTGCTGTCTGACATTTCTCTCTCTCCTTGTAAAAATTATGAATGGACGGAACCGCGGCCCGGTGCCAGGCACCGGGAACACTGAGTGACATTATAGGAGTTTCCGAAGCCCGCCGCGAGATCTTTCTTTTCGTTCCAGGTCGCCCTTTTCTCTCAGGATGCCGGGGGGTAGAGGGACCGATAGGCCGCGTAGTTGCCCAGCACCTTCTGCACATAATCCCGTGTCTCGTCTATGGGAATAGCCTCCACAAAGGCGTCCAGATCCAGGTTCCGGTACTTGGCCCGCCATTTGTCCCGATTTCCCGGCCCGCCGTTGTAGGAGGCTGCGGCATCGATGAGATTCCCATTGCTCCGCTCCACCATGCGCTGGAGATACCAGGCACCGAGGCGCAGTGAATTTACCGGTGACTCCAGATTGGCAACGTGGACGGGCTCAATATTTGGGTCTACGTCGGCCATCCATTTCGCGGTTGCGGGCATGAGCTGCATGACGCCGCTCGCCCCGGATCGCGAAGTGAGATTCGGTCGGAAGGTGCTCTCCTGTCGCGCGATGGACAAGATAAAGTAGGGATCCAGCCCGGTCTGCTTCGCCATATCCTGCACTTCATCCCAGTAGGCCCGGGGATACTCCAGCCGGAGCCGCGCCAGGCTTCGCTTCCCCTGCTCGTCTACGCCCCAGCCCTCATGGGTGGCAAACTGCAATGCGGTATGGGCCAGACCCGCTTCGGCGATCGCGCGCAGTCGAATCTCCCGATCCGCCTGCTGGCCCAGCCCCTGCAGCATCGGCACCACTTCCCACTCACTCTCTTCCAGCCCATGCCGGGCAAAAAAGTCGAGGCGCTGAAAAGCCGGGTCCGCAGTGATCGACACCGGCAGGGGCGGTAGTTCTTCCAGTAGATTGCCAAAGGGCAGGAGCACCGGATTCACGCCGTCCACGCGAAGATTTACATCAGACGCCTCCGTCGGCACCTTGGCCTCCTTAAGGCGTTCCAGCGCCCGATGGGCGTAGTAATAGCCAAGCCCGTTTTCGGAGGCTGCCGTGTAGTAGAGGCGGGACAGCGCACCATCCGACGCCGTGGCCGGATGGGTGGCGCATTTGTAGTAGGCCTGGGAACGGAAGCGGCTGTCCGGATATTCCCGACCGAGCCGGACAAAATACTCCAGCCCCTTGGCGGCGTTTCCCTGGTTCAAATAGAGCTGACCCAGTTGATAGAGCGCGTCGTCGGCACGAAAATGGTCCTTGCATTGGGAGGGCAGCATCTCATAGACCCGCGCCGCATCGGCCAGTCGGCCTTCCTTCTCCAGAACGCCGCCGAGATACCAGACCGTCTCCCCCGCATCCCGTGTTTCCGGCGCGATATCGACGAGGAAACTGCACAGGAACTCGGCCGCTACATAGTTCTTCTTCTGCGTGGCGATGCGTGTTGCATAGGCCGCAACGAAATGGGCCGCCGGATCCGCCTTCTGTTCCCGCAGCAGGGCGAGGACGCTTGAATCGTTCCCTGGATCGGAATCGTAAAGCTGGGCCGCGAGCACCGACACGGGCATCGCGCCGCTGGGGCCGTCCAGCGCTACCGGTGCCAGGGGAAGCCTTTCTTTCAAATCTGTGTAGGCACTTGCGCGGAGCAGTCCGAGCAGGGCCAGGGTCTGATCCGGGCGCGTGGGCGACTTGATCAGCATGCGGGACGCGTCAAGGCGCTGCTTGATGTAGTTCGTGTTTTCGATGGTGCCCCGGAGGAAGTCGAGGCGCGGGTCGGCCGCTTCGGGACGCGCGAGGGCCGCTTCGCTGAACTGCCACAGATAGCTCTCCATCCACCAGGGTGTTGGCGCGATCTGCTCGAAGCCGGTTAGCTGTGTAATCACCCCCGCATAGTCCCGACGCTCGGCGGCGAGTTTCGCCAGATGCCCCCGGGCCATGGCCCGCCAAGGCCCTTCGGGGCCGTCGATAACCTTTCGGTAGGCCGCTTCGGCTCCCGCGATATTCTTCTGCCGGGCCAGGCACATTCCGATCCGCACGGTGGCCCAGGGCCCGAGCGTCGGATCCCCTTCCGTTGCCCGAAAACCGTTGAGCGCTTTACCATAGTCGGCCGCGCGGTAGGCTTCATAGCCCTGGAGGTACGAGGCTTCACCCGTCAGGGACGCCAGCATGCACAGGCTGCCCAGGAAAAGGGACGAAAACATAGGTACTGCTACTCCTGCCCCCGCCGGGGCGTTGGCTGCCTTAACGTTGTGACTCGGCCGTGCCGGAACTCAGAGACGCCAGCAACATCTTGCGAATCGCCGGCGACTGCCGCTCTCCATGGAGATTGTGCCGTTCCAGGGGATCCACCTGCAAATCGAAGAGACGTTCCCCTCGGCCATTTCCCTCCACCAGCCACTTGTAGCGGGCCGAGCGGAGGCCCCCACCCTCCTCGCCACAAAGGACGAGGGCCCGGCGATGGGGAAGACCCTCCTCGCGCAGGTGGGCGGCCAGGCTGCGCGCGCCTCCGGCGGAGGGAGGATCCAAATGCAGTACTTCGAGCAACGTCGGAACGAGGTCACCCGTTGACACGAGGGCGGAATCTATTCCGCCGCGACGCTGGTTGGGCACGCCGCCGATGATGAGGGGCACGTGGGCCAGCGGCTCGTACAGCGGGCCGGGGGCCGAATGCAGCAGACCGTGATAGCCCAGATATTCGCCCCGTCCGGATGTGACCGCGAAGACATTGTTTGTACGCCCCCGGGCGGTCAAGGTGGCCAGGAGCCGCCCTATCTGGCGATCCACGTGGCTGATACTGCCGTACCAGGCGGTCAGGATGCGTCGGAACTCCGCCTCGCTACGACCGACCTGATCACGGGGATCCGCAACCGATTGATCCGGCTCGTCGGGACTTAGCGCTGTGCCTGCGGGCAAATGGAGCCGGGAGGGCCGATACATATGCTTCCACGGCACCGGGGGATCCAGGGGCCACCGGGGCCGGGGCAGACTTACCCACAGGAAAAAGGGTTCCGCAATGGAGCGTGCCAGCCGCACTGCCTCGTTGCCGGCCCAGGTGGTTGGATGGAAGGCCTCCTGCAGCAGGGCCGATCCCGACGCATCTTCATCATCCGGTGTCGCGTGGCCCTCGGCCGCCAGCCAGGCCTGGTAGGCGTCCAACTGCCCCTCGCAGCCCAGGGCCTCAACAAAATCGAAAGATCCCTCCAGGCGTTCACCCGGCAAATCCAGGGCGCCCACCGCCGCCGTAACGTAGCCAGCGGCCCGCAGCCGATCGGGCAGCAGCAAGGGTTCCACGCCGAGGCTGGCGGCGGGCCATTCAGGGTCGAAGGCGGTTGGCACTGCGCCGGTGAGGAAGGTATGGGCACCCGAGCATGCATGGGGGCTTGCCGAAAAGGCCTGCGTAAACTGGAGGCCATGGGACGCGAGGGCATCAATATTCGGCGTGCGGACATCGGGGTTGCCTGAACACCCGAGGCTGTCCCAGCGGAGGCCGTCCGCAGTGATCAAAATGATATTGGGCTCATTCATGCCGTACTGCTGCCTTTTGCGCTATTCTGGACCGGGACCTTTGGGTCACTGGAAACCGCATCCTTGTCCTGCATTAAGTATACCGGTATATGGCGGTCCGGCAAAGGCTAGTCCTCTTCAACCCAGCTTGACCGCTCCGCCGGTCGCCATGGATTTCCAGATGGCCTCGGTCACCCGGATGGTTTGGAGACCGCATTCGGGCGGAGACTGGGTCGTGGCTTCGCCGCAAATGCAACGGATAAAGTTGCTGTCAGGATTCTCCGAATAGTCCGGCAGAGAGTAGGGCACCGATGCGCCCAAAGCATCCTGTTGGACGAGGGTGCCGTCCTGCCGCAGGTAGAAGGCGCCCTTCGTACCGATAATGGTATGGTCCTCGTGCCACGTAGGGGCGTTGCCGATGATCGAAAGATTTCCCAGAGCGCCATTCTCAAACGTGAGCGTGATGGCCCCATTTACATCCACCTCGCGGCCGAAATACTCGCCCCGCGCCGACACCTCCGCCACCTGCAAGCCGGTCACCCAGAGAATAATGTCGACCACATGACTGCCGGAATCGTTCAACTGGCCGCCACCGGAGAGGGCGTGGACCTGGCGCCAGGTACCCTCGGTGAGCCGCAGCCACTCCTGCGCCTGCATAGACTGGACAAACTGAATATCGCCGAGCTGCCCCTCGGCTATGGCCGACCGCATATAGCGGAAAACGGGGTCATAGTGCCGCTGGTAAGAAAGGGAAAGCACCTTCCCAGTCTCCCGAGCGAAATCGATCAGGGACTGGGCCTCATGGCTGTCGCACACGAAGGGTTTCTCCGTGAGCACATGGAGGCCGCGCTTGAGGCTCTCGGCAATCTGCTCGCCGTGAAACGCGTGGGGGCTCAGCACCAGCACCGCGTCAAGTTTCTCCGCGTCAAGCATCGCCTCGAAGGTGGTGTGGACGGGAATGCCTTCGCTGCCGGGGCAGCGCTCGCGAAAGCGCGCCAGCGACTCCACCGACGGGTCCGTCAGCGCCACGATCTCCGCACGGCCCGTGGCCACGAGGCGCTGATAGTGGCCGGGCGCTATGCCGCCCGCACCGATGAAGCCGACGCGAATTTTTTGATTCATGGTCACGATTCCTTGTGCCCCGAAAAGTCTGCGGGGGTAATGACGGGGGCGGCTCCCTTGCCTCGTCGGGTAAAAATCCCATACATCTGCCGGCTGGCGGTAAAGACGGCCCAGGCAAGGCAACCGAGCAGGGCGAGTCCCGAGATGAGCAGCCCCAGCGTAACGCTCAAGGGGGCGTAGGTGAAGGTTACGCTGTGTTTGCCTGCGGGAAGATAGACGCCCCGGAACATGCCGTTCACCTTCAGGATCGGTTCACGAACCCCGTTGACGTAGGCGTGCCAGCCGGGCGCAAAGGTATCGGCCAGGATTAAAATCCCCGCCGTGGTGGTGTCCGCCGTGATCTCCATCTCTTCGGGAGACTCGCGCACCATGGCGCATTGCGCGTCGGCGGTGGCGGCGTCACCCGTGTCGGACGCGCCGGACGGTAACTGGGAGACCAGCGCATCGTAGGCGCGGCCCTCCGCCGTGACAACACATACGGAACGTCCAGGAAAGGCTGGGTCAACCAATCGCTCGATGGCGCCATCCATATCGGCGGCGGGCTCCCATTGGGGCACCCAAGCCAGCCGCGCGTGGGCCGACTCGTTTTTCCAAAGACTGAGCCGCCCCAGGGTACGCAGAAAGCGCAGGCGGAGGCGTTCTCGAGTTTCTTCCTTGTCCATCCAGGGGAGATTGCGCTCGCCTACGACGACCCGCACGCCCATGTAGTTGAGAAGCTGGGGGTAAAAGGGGCCATCGGCATCGGGCTCCGCACTCAGGGCCGAAACACTCAGGTAGGGTGCCAGGCGGGACCACCAGCGGGCCTGATCTCGGTTCAGCGGCCAGTAAGCGCCCCCGGCATTTTCCACAGGCTGGAGGAATCCAATATTCGCGGGCAACACCGATTCACGCGAGGCGGGCAATGTGAGGATTCGCTCGCCCAAGGCCTGGGCCTCCGCTTCGCGAATCGCGGGCAGACAATCGTTGAGCCATTGAGCGTCCCCGGCATAGGGGTGCTGGTAGACGTTCGTGCTCGCTTCGCGCAGATCGACGAAGAGCAGAAAGGCGAGACAGGCGCCACAAACCATGCCGATCCAGCGCACGCGGAGCACAAAGAAGGGGAGCAGCGCGAGTACCGCCAGAGCGATACGCCCGCGGGTGTCCGCCGTACCGATCAGGAGCAGGGCGCCCGCGAAGGCCAGTGCAAGGAGTACGGAACCCCAAATAAGGGGGGAACGTGGATCGCGGCCCGCCAGTAGGAGGCGATCGGCGCCAAAACCCGTCAGCAATGCCACCGCGAAGGTCCCCGGAAAGACGAGTACCTTCCAGGGATCGGTGGCGGACGTGGCGTCGGAACCCCATACGGCGATCCCGGTCCAGAGCACCGCGCTGGCGAAAAAGTAGAGAACCTCGAAGCGCCGCTGCCGGTAGAGAAAGGCTGCGGGAATCAACATCAGGGGGATGGCGCCGGAGTACAGCATCCCCGGAAGCGCGGCCGTGCGCGGCATCAGCAACGCCGCCGGAACTTCGCTGAAACGCGCGGGAAGATGCCCGGACCAGCCGCCGGGCCAAAGCCCCTCAGCGGGGCGCGCCAGGGTCGTGAGCCAGGCCATAAATGGCACCCATTGGACCGCCGAAAGGGCGAGGCCGATGGCGGCCATCATGGCGAAGCCTTTGAGCGCGGCACCGGCCTGAACGCCCGTGAAGCGGCGTCGGGCCAGGGCGCGGACGAGGCCATAAACCAGCGCGCTCAGCGCGAGAAGCCCGCCAAAGACGGGTTCGCCAGCGAGGAGCAGCAGCGCGATGACGAGGCCGCCCAGCAAGATTAGGAGCCTCCGGGGCTTCTCGCTGAAATGGAAGGCGATACCATACATTATGGGCGGCCAGACGAGCACTCCGAGTATCTCGGGGCTGGACATGGCGGACACGCTGGCCCCGCCAAAGGCGTAGACCATTCCGCCGATGGCGGCGGGAATCCAGGCCGTGCCAAGCGTCCGGAGCAGCAAGGCGGTAAAGAGCGCCATGAGAAAGAGCCCGGCGAAGGCGTGAAGCGCCAGGCTTGTCACGGCGGGTGTCACGAGAAATACGAGATTGAGCGGCTGGAGCATGCCGTGCACGGGATTGGCGAAGAAGGGAATGCCGCAGAACTGCTGGGGCGACCAGAGCGGCCACGCCCCGCTCCGGAGACGGTTGGACGCATACGACACCGTGGGCAGGATTCGACCGTAGACTTCCTGGTTTTCAAAGGTGCCGGTCACCGCGCCGGGAGGGGCCTCCACGTGAGTCCAGAATAGCGGCGCCAACAGGGAGAAAAGCGCCGCCAGTACGAACAGCGGGACCATGCCGAATCGTCGGGACGTCAGTTCCACGGTGACAGTTTCCGTTTTTTGACCTTCATCGTGCGGTTCCGTTGCGCCGGAGCCGGTGGCCGCCCGTGCGAACCAATGAACGCCTCCGGTCGGGCATAGTACCACTCCCCCGGAATTGCTTTCCATTTCAGGGCTTGCACCGGCCCGCTTTCCCTGAGTTAGCTGGGCGGAAAATCGTCTGGGTCCATAGGTTGGACAAGTTGGGGGAGAAATTTGTCGTCGCCCATAATCGCTCCTATGTATGGCAGCCCGCTTCCCTGGCCTCTGGGCGGGTCCGCTACTACCAAATGGGCTATGCGATGCATCAGGTGCTTCAAATGACCCGCTCCGATGCCGTCGTGGAACGCTATCGTATGCGCCGTGGTCCCACAGAGCGCACGCTCAGCGCCTTTCTCGTGTCCCGTTACCTTGGGGCATGCCAGCGGAACACCCAGGAGAACCCCGTTTTCACCAGCGCGCTCCGCCGGCGTATCCTGCATCATGACCGGTCCAACGGCTTCAATGACGCCGCGCACGGGCGGCCCCGACACGCCCCATCCCCCACGCCGCCCGCCATCCAGGCCAGCAATTGCATGCTTTCCTGCCCATACTTGGATCCTGCGTTGGAATTTGCCACACTAGGGATGAAAATCTCCAGGCTATGCCAACCGATCGGGTGCCACGTCACGCCAATGAAGTTCATTCACACCGCCGATATACATCTCGACCAGTCCTGTTCCGCCATGGAACTACTGCCCTTACTGGGCAATGAGTATCGCGCCCACCTTCACGCGGTGCTGCAGCGAATTCTGAACCGCGCCCGCGATATCCAGGCCGATGCGGTGTTTATAACCGGCGATCTCTTCGAGCACGAACGGGTCACGCGCAATACCGTCAATGCCCTGCGCGAGGCCTTCGGGGCGCTGGCCCCCACCCCGGTTTTCCTCTGCGCCGGACGGCACGACCCTGCCGTTCCCGGCTCGCCTTACCTGACCGAAGCCTGGACGGCCAATGTCCATCTCTTTACCGAACCCGTCTGGCGCCGGGTCGACCTGCCGGGGCTCCCCCTTACCGTGCATGGGTTCGGGCTGAATTCATGCAGCCCCGTGGACCATCTCCCGGACGGACTCGAAGTTCCTCAGGATGGTCGCATCCACATCGCCATTGGCCACGGTCTGGAGCAGACGGTACTCCATGGCGGACGGGAGGGCACGGCTACTTTTGAGTCGACCCATACGCTGCCTGGCGGCGTGGCCTACCTTGGACTGGGTGGACTCCACGCGCACACCGAAATCTCCGGCCTGATCGGTACAGCGGTCTGGTATCCCGGTTCCCCGGAGAGTTGTTACCCCGGCGCATCCGGTAGCCATGCCTGCCTCGAAATAGACCTCGAATCCGGATCGGTCGCCAC
Organism: Candidatus Hydrogenedentales bacterium; assembly: GCA_044344195.1. Classification (GTDB taxonomy): domain Bacteria; phylum Hydrogenedentota; class Hydrogenedentia; order Hydrogenedentales; family JAEUWI01; genus JAEUWI01. The sequence continues at coordinate 14,061 of JBIJDL010000042.1, read as the reverse complement.
CGTGACGCCGGTTGTGCTCTCTTCCGGGCGTTTTCAGGCACTCACCCTGGACTGCAGCCGCTTCACCAGCGGCCAGGAATTGCTGGATGGCGTACGCGCCTTGATCCTGCCCCTTCGGGACTGCCCACTCATTCGCATTACGCTGGAAGGCTCCTTGCTTCGCCAGATTTACGATGAGCTGGATGGCATACGGGATATCCTCGGTGAAGAGGTTCATTTCCTTCAGTGGCGCGAGGCCTGCCAGGTGGGCGAGGACTATGAAACCATTGCCGGGGAGCGCACGAGCCTCGGGGCATTTGTTCAACGCATCAGCGAAGAAATAAGTGATGCCCCCAACCACGGACTTCGGCTGCAGCGCCTGCGCAGCCGCGATCTCGGCGTTTGCGCCTACCGCGCCACACCGCTGCCCATCAGGGGCCTGACGGGAGACTATCGTTGAGAATCCGATCCATCACTATGGCGGGCTATGGCCGTTTCAGTGGCGAAACCATTGAATTCGTTCCGGGACTCCAGATCATCATCGGACCCAACGAAAAGGGAAAGTCCACCATCCGGGCTTTCCTGGCCGACATGCTCTACGGTCAGAAACGCAATGAAGTCCAGCGCGACTACGACGACGCAAATGTACTCCGGACCCCCTGGAATGGGAACGGTACCTATGGCGGCTCCCTGACCTACGAACTCGACAATGGCACCCTCTTCGAGATCGTGCGAAACTTCGACAAGGACCACGAGTCCATCCAGGTTTTTGACCGCGTCGAGAACAAAGACGTCACGGACACCTTCACCCGTTTCCGCAACCGCGAGCTCGACTTCGCTCGCCGCCACCTTGGCCTCGGGAAGGACGTGTTCCACAGCACGGCCACGATCACCCATACCAGCTTGACCGAGCTTGGCGACAGCGAGGCCCTCGATCAGATCCGTGAAACCATCCTCGCGCTCGCCGATTCCGGCGGTGGCGCGGGCACCGTGGAGGGAGCGCTCGACGCCCTCGCGCGGCGTATTTCCATGATCGGACGCCCCGATGCCAAGAACAAGCCGTTGCCGGCTGCCCGCCAGCAGCTTGCCACGTTGCAGAAAGAATACCAGGAGGCGCGGGAGCAGCAGGAAACCTTGCGTGCCCTGGCCATAGCCCGGAAGAACGTGCTCGATGACGGTGCCGGGCTCCAGCGGGAAAAAGCCGAAGCTGAGGCCGCCCTCGCTGCCCATGAACATCAGGACGATATCGAACGACTGCGCGATGTGGAGCTGCTGCAGGAGCAGATTACCGCAATCACCGTGAAATGTGAGGCCCTCGGCGCGCTGCAGGACTTTCCCCTCGATCTGGACAGCCAAGTTCAGGCGGCACAGGCCAGTGTTACCGCCGCACATCGCCAGTGGGAAAAGTCCCAGGTGCAGCACGCGGCATTGAAACAGAAACTGGCGGGTGAGCAGGAAGCCGGTAGTGGTCGCCCCCTCAAGTCCAACGAGTTCCCAACCGCGCTCGAGCAGCAGATCAACCAGGCCCAGGCCACCATGCACCAGTTGGCGCAGCGGATCGACGAAGCCCGCACCCTGGTCAATGCCGCTAAAGACCGCATGGACGAGGTGCAACAGCAACTGGCCGAACTGCCCGATTTCAGCCGCCTATCCGCCGACCCGGTGGAATGGCTGACGCAATTGGCCAGTTCTTTTGCCGCGGCACTCCGGGCCCGTGAGGAGGAATGTACGCTGCGCACCTCCCTTCGCAAGGAAGTGGCGGCGCTCCAGGCGCTTAACGCTCCCTATGACGCCCTCTTCGAGCCCTGTGCCGACTTTTCGGAACTCGCCCGGGAGTACCAGGTGCAGGTGCGTCTCCATGAGAGTCAGCGAAGCCAACACGCCAGCGATCTCCACTCCCTTCAAGGCACCTACGAAGAGGTGAAGGGTGAATCTCACGCCTTCCTGCCCCTTGGGGGTATCAGCCTGCTGATCGGCTGCGCCATCGGTGCCTATTACTATTACTCGGGCAACGGGGAACTCGCCATTGGCGCAGTGGTGACCCTCCTCGTTGGCATTATGTTCCTGACCATGCACCTTTCCCAACAGGGGCACCTTAAGCGGCTCGCCCGCAATATCGGGATCGCGGAGCAGGAGCTGGCCAATGTCGCCGCCGTGGAGCGGGACAAGAGCCTGGAACGCATCGACGATATGCTGCGGGAGTCGAGTCTCCAGAGCGTGCGCGAACTGGAAGCCCTCTACGATCAGTACAAGTCGACGCAGATGGAACTCCGGATCCGGAGCACGGCACTCGCGGGGCAGGAAGAAAAGGCCACCGAGGCCGAGGAACGGGTCCCCCAGTTGCTCAGCCGCTTCCAGGAAACCTTCGCCAAGGCCGGTGAAACGATCCAGAGCGAGAGCGATGTCCAGGAAGCCGCGGGCCGGGCCATCGCCCGCTATCAGGCCTATCGCGAAGCCAAGCGCCGGTCCACGTCGAATCGCTCCGTGTTGGAGCGCCACGAGGCTGAGTTGAAACGCCTCGAACTGCTCGCCGTCCAGACGGCCGACGACCTCGCACTCCTGGAACTGGAGGCCCGCGAGTTTGTCCGTGACTATGGCCTGCCGGGCCTCGACGAGTATGCGGAGGTCAAAGACCTCATCAATGCCTTCCGCGAGAATATTGCAAACAGCCGCGAGCTCCAGGGCCGCCACGACATGCTGAGCGAGAACCTCCGCAACCTCGAACGGCAGATGGACGAAGAACGTGCCGAGCTCGAAGTGGCGGAGCGGACCCTCGCCGCGTTGCTGGATCAGGCGGGCGTCGACACGGTCGAGGCGTGGAACCTCCGGAGCGTGGACGCCCGTGCGTTTGAGTCCCTCCGGCAAGAACGGGAACGCCTGGAAGGCCGGCTCCACGACAAGCTGGGCAAGCACACCCTCCTCGGCCTGCAGGAACGGGTGGCACGATTCGGTGCCGCCGGCCCTTCTCCCGAGTCGACGCCCGAGGCCCTGCGCGAGCAGATTGGGCGACTGAACGACGGCATTGATCGCAAAATTCAGGAAGAACACGCGCTCCATGTGGAGCTCACGGAGCAGAGCGTGCGCAGTCGCTCACTGGGCGAACTGGAGGAAGAGATCGCCCTGATCGAATCCGGCATTCTCTCGATGGAAGCCGAAATCGAGGCGGCGAGCTACGCCATGGCCCTCATGGAATCCGTGGCTGATGACAAGCACGCGGAGATCGCCCCGAAGCTGGCTCGAATCGCCAGCGAGTATCTGGCGGCGATCACGTGTGGCAACTACAGCGAGCTTTTCCTCGCCCGTGATTTGAGCGTGGCGGTTCGAGTACCCGCCACGGATCAGGTGAATGAAGCTCCGGAGAAATCCCTGAGCAAGGGCACCGTGGACCAGATCTATCTCGCGCTGCGGCTGGCCTTCGTTCAATGTGTGAGCGAGAACGGTGAAGCCGTACCCATGTTGCTGGACGACCCCTTCGCGAACTACGACGATGAGCGTCTGGAATCGGCCATGACGCTGATCAATGGACTGGTGGGGCAGAATCAGATCCTGCTTTTCACCTGTCGGGAAGACGTTGTTACGGTTGCCGAGCGACTGAATGCATCGGTAATTCGGCTTTAGCCAAGAGATCTGTTTTTGTCTTTTTGTGGCGGTTCGAATCTGATTAATAGCTACTTACAGACATTCATGGCGGATTCTAACCCCTGACACCTTTTCCCACTTCGGAGCCTAACGCAAAGATCACTTGCCGATTCCTGAAGCCTGTGGTAGAATTGGTTTGGTCAGCGCCACAAGTGGCGTTTCTCCTTCCGCGGAGGTCTGGTACGGTTCGTCGTGTCAGGCCTCTTTTTTTGTGTCTTACCGAGACGCTTCGCTACTTCCCGATGCAAAACGATCCGAAAATCGCGGCAAGTACATCGTCCGGTGTCGTCTCTCCCGTGATTTCGCCCAGCGCTTGAAGCGCCTCCTGTAGGTCCAGCGCCAGAAACTCCGGCGACATCCCCTGTCCTCCGAGAAACCGCTCGACACACTCCGCAGCGCGGCGCAGACTGTCCTGCTGGTGGAGACGATTCACGAGTGCCTCATCGGCGGCCACGTTGGCACCGCCGAGAAGAATCTTCCCAAGGGTTGATTCGAGTTCTTCCATACCGTCCCCCGTGAGCGCTGAGATGAATTGACAGGCCGTCGCGGCTCTTGCCCAATCGGGCAGCCGGGGCTCGCTTACCAGATCGCACTTATTCAGGGCGAGGACGACGGGAATCTCCAGCGTCGCGAGTTCGCGGAAAAGGTTGTGATCTTCTTCGTTACTTCCCCGCGATCCATCGAGCACCAGCAGCGCCACTTGAGCGGACTTCTGCACGTCTCGTGCTATCTGAACCCCCTGCTTTTCAATATCATCGTCGGTGTGTCGAACGCCGGCGGTGTCGATCAATTTGACCGGCACGCCGGAGAGGGTGATGTACTCTTCGAGCCGATCCCGGGTGGTGCCGGCCTGGGCAGAGACAATGGCCCGGGCGTCCCGGAGCAGGGCGTTGAAGAGGCTCGACTTGCCCACATTGGGGATGCCCGCGATGGCCAGGATGGCGCCATCGCGATAAACGCGGCCTGCTTCGCTCTTGCGCAACAGGTCAAGCATTTGCCGGTGGGCCTCGGCCGCCTGTGCCATCAGAGCTTCATCGATTAGATCGGGAGTATCGTCTTCTGGGAAATCCACGACCGCCTCGATGCGGGCGAGGAGATCCAGCAACACTTCGCGCATGTGATAAAGCGTGCGGGACAGAACCCCGCTCGACGAGGCATTCGCGGCCTGGAGGTTGGCGCGGGTGCGGGCCTGAATCTGGTCGATGACGGCCTCGGCCTGGACCAGGTCGATGCGCCCGTTCATGAAGGCGCGCAGGGTGAACTCGCCGGAGCGGGCGAGGCGGGCCCCCTGGGCGAGGGCCGCTTCCATGATGGCATTCAGCGGCGCTGGGCCGCCGTGGCCGTTGATCTCGACGACATCCTCGCGGGTGTACGTGTGGGGCGCGCGCATGACGTGGCAGAGCACTTCATCGAGGGGCGCGCCGTCGGCTCCGAGGATGTGGCCGTGAAACACGGCGCGACCGGCCTCCTCCAGGCTTCGCCCTTTGGAGGAGCGGAAGATCGCGGTGGCCACCGCAATCGCGGTAGAACCGCTTAAACGAACAATCCCCACCCCCCCTTCGCCGGGGGGGGTGGAGATGGCAACAATCGTATCACCGGTGTCAGTCACTCAGGGCGCCTACATCGATATCGCCGCCTTCGCTCCGGCCGGCGTACTCGCCGCCCCCGGAACGGCCACGGCCACCGCGACGGCGTCCGCCCCGGTTACCCCGGCTGGAACGGGGGGCGCGCTCGGGGCGCACCGCATTCTTCGGGCTGATGACCACGCTGCGGAACAGGGACTCGCCGAGGCTGAAGGTTCTGATCTCTTCATCAGCCTGAAGGGTCAGGTGGATGATGCGCCGTTCCTGGGGGCTAAGGGGCTTCAGGCGCATGTTGCGCTGAGTCTCTTTCGCCCGATTGGCCATGGTGCGGGCCAGTTCTTCCAGGGATTCGCGGCGGCGGTCTACATAGCCTTCCACATCCACGACGATGCGTTCGGTATTCTCATTCGTATCGCCGCGCGAGATCATGCGGTTGATCAGGTATTGCATGGCGCTCAGGTTGCGGCCCTTGCGCCCGATCAGGATCGCGCTGTCCTCGGAGGACACATTGATCCGCGCGCTGCCGTCTTCGGAGCGAACAAAGGCTGCCGTACCGGCGATGCCCATCTTCGCGATAATTTCTTCCAGCAGGGCCGCCGCTTCCACACCCTGTTCATCGGTGATGGGCGCGGTCGTGTCGATACCCGAGCTTTCCTGCTGTTCCGCAAATTCATCCGAAGTCACTTCGCCGTCGGCCAATGCGACTACGGGGCGTTCCTTACGTTCCGGACGTTCCTTGCGCTCGGGGCGCTCTTTACGTTCCGGGCGCTCTTTGCGCTCCGGACGTTCCGTACGCTCGCCACGGTTTTCCTTGCGTTCGGGACGGTTGCGCTGTCCTTCGCGATCACCACGGGGCTGCTGATTCTCGCCCGGCTTCTCGCTGCGATCGCCCCGGCCACGGCCGCGTCCACCCCGCTCGCCACGAGGTTGCTGACCTTCACGATCACCAGAGGGTTGGCCCTCGGCGGTCTTGGGCCTGTTGCTTTCGCGGTTGCCGCGCTCGCCGGCCGGCTTGTCGCCGCGCCCACCGCGGCCATTCTGATTGTCTCGGCCGCCCTGGTTTTCCCGTGCACCCTGGCCATCACGGCTTTCAGTCTTCTCGCGGCCTTCACTTTTCTCGCGGCCTTCGGTCTTTTCCCGATTCGGCCCGCGCTCACCGCGTTCACCGCGGCCACGCTCACCCCGTTCCGGGCGATTTCCTTCGCGGCGGGGCCGCTCATCGGCCGCCGGGCGCTGGGGCTCGTCGGGCATGTTTTCGACAACGAGACGGACCTTGACCGGTCGCGCGCCAAATCCAAGAATTCCCTTGCTTCCCTCGTCGATAATTTCGATCTTATCGACTTCGTACATCTCGACACCCAACTGCTTCAGCGCGCTCTGAATGGCTTCTTCGCGAGTCTTCGCGCTGGCCTCCACTGCTTTCATGGCTCTCTATCTCCTTCGGGGCCTCCGCCCTCGTTACTCCGGCTGTGCCGCGCTCTCGCCGAATGGTTAGTGGACACGTCCTCAGTCCTTACCGGACTCCTTGCCCCGCGGACCTTTTTTCTTTCCCCGGCGCTCTTCCCGCGCCATCTCCCGTTTTCTCGCCTGCGCCGCCGCGTAAAAATGCTTCGGGCGGGCTTTCTTCTTGGCCACCGCCCCCGGCTTGGCTTTCAGTTCTTCGTCACTCACATGGACAAAATAGTTTTGCAAGATACCGAGCAGGGTGCTCGTCAAAATATACAAATTGAGGCCCGAGGCCATGTTGTAGCAGATGGCGCTGAAGAAGATGGGCATCAGGGTCATTATCATCTTCTGCTGAGGATTCTGCACAGGGCCGGAGGTCGGCATGAGCTTGGTGCTCAAGACCATCGCGCCGCCCATGAGGAAGGGCAGCAGATTGAAAGAGTCGATTCCGTTGGTCATGAAGGGCATGGGGATGACGAAGGGCAGCGTGAACAGGGCGTCCGGCTTGGACAGGTCGGTGATCCACCCCAGGAAGGGCGCGCCGCGGAACTCGAAGGCTGTCGCATAGACCCGGTACAGCGCGATGAAGACCGGCATCTGAAGGAGCATGGGCATGCAACCGCCGAGGGGATTCACACCCCGCTCGCGATAGAGCTCCATCATGCGCTTTTGCAGTTCCTGCTGGTCGTCGCCAATCTCTTTCTTCATCTCTTCCATCTCGGGCGCGAGCTTCTGCATTTTCTTCATGCTCTTCATGCCCTTGAGGGTCAAAGGGAACATGGCGGTGCGCACGACGATGGTGAGAAAGATGATGGCGAAGCCGTAATTGGCGGTTAGAGCGCTAAGGCCATAGAACCAGTTCAGCAGCCAGAGCATGCCCTTGGCGAAGGTGTCCATGATGCCGAACATGGTGAAGAATTCGAGGGAGGTCTTGAGGCCGGGCCAGGCCTTGGCGAGGCTGTCGCCCTGGAGGGGACCCAGGTAGACCTTGAAGGCGCGGGTATCCGCGCCGCCCGACGCCACTTCGGTCCGGGGCACGCTCAGGGCGACCTGGAAGTGATTGGGATCACCCAGACTCCAGCCACGGGCCCCTTCATACTCGGGCTTCATCGCGACAATGAAGAAGGCGCTCTTGATGGCGACCCAGTTGGGGGCCAGCATGACTTTAGAATAGGTGCCGTCGATGGGGCGCTCGAGATCTTTGGTCGCAAAGTGAATGTTCTCTTCGCCTTCGCGCCAGACGATCTCCTGGTGAGACATGGCGTTGCCCTGATCGCCGGAGTTCACATTGGGCGCCCAATACATGGAGTAGGCCGGTTCAGTATCCAGGCCCAGGCGACGGGTCTCGGCGCCGTTGTTGGTGTAGGTCACCGATACGTCCAGCACGTTGGGATGCTCGGCGGAGGAAAGGGTGAAGGTTTTTTTCACCGTGGCGGAATAGGGCTCGGGAAGCTGCACCTGGAAGGAGAGGGAGAGGCCGTCGGCGCTTTTCTCGGGCGTCCAGCGGACCTTGTTCAGGTAATCGCCGAGATACTCATCCTGGAATTCGAGGCCCAGCGGATAGACCGCTTCGCTGTCCGAAACATCGCCCCAGAGCGGAACGAGGGACTGCTTTTCGCCATGGACCACATGAACCGTGCCCTGCTTGAGCCGGGCGCCCACATCGGTGAAGACGAGATCGAGGCCCGAGGTTCCGTCAGCGTTGGCATTGGACAGGGTAATTTCCTGCGCGGACCCCTGGGCGGGATCGTAGAGCAGGCCGGAGAGGGCCTGTGCTCCTTCCGCCGGAACGACCGCAGCCGTCTCTTCCGTGGCGGCCGGTGGGGCCTCTGGTTGTCCGGGCACGGCGGCGCTACTCGACGCCGGGGGAACCGGGCCGGCCACAGGTGCCTGTTGCGGCGGTGTGGGCGGCATGAAATAGAACGTCGCTATTGCGAGAACGGACATCAGAACAATGAATATAAAATTATTCCGCTGCGCGTCTTTGTCGCGCTGATTGTCACCCAGCATCATAAAAGTGCTTCTCCTCGGCCCAAGGCGCCGTGCATAGGGCGCAACGCGTGCGGGGGCCGGTGTTGTGACGGATAATCCTCAGTGACCATGGCGCTTCTCGGGCACGGGATCGTGCCCACCCTTGCAGAAGGGGTTGCATCGGAGGATGCGCCAGGCGCCCAGAAGGAGTCCGTAGACGACGCCATGAGCCCGAAGTGCTTCGACGGCATATTGGGAGCAGGAAGGATAGAATCGGCAATTCTGGCCAAGCCAGGGGGACAGCCAGCGCTGGTAGAGGCGGATCATGCCAACCAGCACCTTAACCATCCATTACGCCGCCGCGATGGAGCAAGCGCTTCATCGTTTGTACACAGGTTGCGTAGTCCAGCCCCGCTGCCTCCGGCCGGGCCACCACCACAAAGTGACACGGTGGCGATAATAGTGGCCGGTGGGTACGGTAGAATTCGCGGAGATACCGCTTCACGCGATTGCGCGTTACGGCCTTGCCGACCTTGCGGGATACCGCAAGGCCCATCTTGGTCCCTTGCTGCTCCTGTGTTGCCAGATAACAGACAAAATAGCGATCCGCGACCTTCCGGCTGGCGGAAAACACCGCGCCGTATTCAGATTTCTTCCGGATTCTATCCGCCGGCGGAAAGCTGTTCCCGCCGCGGCACGCTGAAGCGCCGCGGGGGCCGCCCGATGGAGTTGCGGAGGGGCCCGGCGTCAAGTCGCTGGATTGGCCTGTCTGGTCCCGCACTACAGGATCATCACATTCAATTTAAACCGTGAGGCTCTTCCGGCCCTTGCGGCGGCGACTGTTGATTACACGACGACCGTTCTTGGTGGCCATGCGTGCACGGAAACCGTGGGTGCGCTTCCGTTTGATGTTCGAAGGCTGGTAAGTGCGCTTCACGCTATACTCCTTTTAGATCTCGAATATGTAAATTTAGACGACAGAAAATAAAACCGGGACCGTCCGGAAACAGACAAAGTGCACCCGTCCCAGTTCCAAAGATTGAGCTAAGGGCGTAACTATACGAAATTAAGGGTTTTGATGTCAAACTGGAAACGGCCCTTCCCAGGCCCTCCGGTTCCACGATGGGACGTTTCAGGGACGACAGAGTCAACAGGGACGGCAGGCGCCTCTATTTAGGAGGTGACCGCGATGATCGACAAAATCGAATCACGTAGCACTTCAGGCAGGACGCTCGCTATAGTATAGCCAAGAGTCCGCCGCCGGGGCGGTCACGTGGCCTCGTGTCTGGCCGGGAGACCTGTGATGCGTAGACGAATGTTCGTAGTCCTGCTGGGTTGGGTGGTGGCGCTTGCAGCCTCGGCGCTTTCGCCCGGTGAAGCAGTTGGAGAACTTTCGTTCAAAGACATCCGCTTCCTGCCGCGAACCCTGGACGACTTTGGTGAGCGAGTCGCCTTCGTCTTTGCCTTCACCGCCACGGATGACCCGGGCCGGGAAGACTTGAATACGCGCCTTAAGTCGCTCCACGAATCCCTGAAGGGTAACAGCGTCGAGATCGCGGCGGTCCACCCCTCCCCCACCGACACCATCCCCACCATTGCACTCCACGGCATCGAACAGGAACTCCCCTTCACCCTCCTGGGCGATCCCGACGGGACCTGCGCCAACGCTCTGGGCGTGGAGAAATTAGGTACTTTTGTTATTCTCGACGGCAAGGACAAGACCCTGCGCTATCGCGGTGACTGGACGGGCGTGGAGCCCGCACTCGAAGCCATCCTCTCGGGTGAGGCGGTGGCGGAGTCCGAGCGCCCCGTAGTCGGAAGTGCGATTCCCGTCCGCTCCGTTCCCGAGCCCGCCGCTCCCATCACCTACAGCGAACATATCGCCCCCATCCTGAACACCCATTGCGTGGCCTGTCACCGTCCGGGCCAGACCGCGCCTTTTGCCCTGCAGGACTACCGCCACGCCGCCGCGCGCGCGGACATGATCCGCGAGGTGGTCCTGGAAGAGCGCATGCCCCCGTGGTATGGCGCGCGGAAACATGGTCCCTTTGTCAACGAGCGCACCGTCACCGAAGCCGAGAAGACGCTTCTCCTCCAGTGGATGGCGGGCGGCAAGCCCGAGGGCGATCCAGCGCTTACCCCCACCCCGCCGGTTTTCCCCGATTCCGAATGGGCCATCGGTGAGCCCGATCTGGTCCTGACGGTCAGCGAAGTGGAACAGATTCCCGCCGAAGGCTTCATCCCCTATCGTTACGTCACGCTCCCCTATCAATTTGCCGCGGACACGTGGATCCAGGGACTCGAAATCCTGCCGGGCAATCCCGAGGTGGTACACCATGCCAATTTGATTTACACCCTGCCCGGCCAGCCCTACGATGAGCAAAACGGCTTCCTCACGGGCAAAGTGCCCGGCGGCAACCCGGTGGATCTTGAGGGACCGGTGGGCATGGTGATCCCAAAGGGCGCGGTGCTCACCATCCAGATCCATTACGTCACGACGGGCAAGCCCGAGACCGACCAGATGCGCGTGGGCATCCGCTATGCGGACGGGGTCATCGCCAAGCGCACCTATCACCAGCGCATCCGCCCCGAGATCATAGCGATTCCCCCGGGCGAGCCCTTCTACCGAATGAGCGCTGAGGAGACCATCCCCCACAACGCGACAGTCATCGCCCTTTTCACCCACATGCACACCCGCGGTCGAGACATGACCTTTTTCGCCGACTACCCCGACGGCCACAGCGAGACCCTGCTCACCATTCCCAACTACAGCTTCGACTGGCAGCTCGCGTACCAGTACGCCCCCGGCACGAAGCGCTTCCCCAAGGGCACGAAGATCCGGACCGTCTCCCACTACGACAACTCCGCCTTCAACCCCTACAACCCCGATCCGACTGCGGAAGTACCTTATGGCGACCAGACCATCCACGAGATGAACGACGGGTATGTGTTCTATCTGGATGAAGAGGAAGACCTGAACCTGAAGATCGATGGAAAGACAGGCCAGGTGACGGAGGCGGTGGCGGAGAATCAGGACTACACTGCGCGGCCCTTACATGGCCGAGTGAACGAACCATGGCGTTTATACTAATTACACGACCCATCCTCAACCCTGTCTATGCCTTGCTCCTGATTGCCCTCATCATCTCCGGTTGCGAGGCGAAGGGCTGTGGTAATCCCTACGGTACCCTCGCGCAGGCGACAGCCATTGAAGACGCCATGTATCAGGGCTCGGTCGCGGAATGCGTTGCGGCCATTTCGGCAGCCCGGGAGACTCGTGGGGTCGGTGTCGGATGTCCCGATGTGGAATTTGCCCGTGCGATACCTGACACTACGCCGCCCGCCCTTGATGACATCGCGGCAGTCTGGAACACGGTGCATCTGCCGGGCCTGATTGCCTACGCGGAAGATTGCCCCCCGATTGGTCGTGAGTGGCCCGCTGCGGCGCTGGGGGGCTACTATGCACGCCTCGCGGGCTATTCCGCACCGGATCAAGTCCTCACCTTGATCGCGCGACAACTTGAAGCAACGCAATACACTCCTGCCCACGCCCCGGAGCCACTGGTAACTCATCCAGGCATATATGGGTATGCCGCCGGAGTTGCAGAGCGCAGCGATCCCTGTTATCGAGGCGGTGTGGTTCGAGAACGGGTGGAGCAAATCTGTGGCAAGCTCCCCCAGTTCTGCCCGACCTATACAGCAGGGACCTGGGCGGGCGAGTCCTTTGTCGTGGCGGACTTTTCCGTGACGCCCCGGGCCTTTGATGGCGGCGCGGCCTATGACCACGGCTGGGCGGGCGCCCTGATGATAGAGGCGTGGTTGCAGACGACCGGACCGGAAGACCGCAGCCTCTTCGAAGCCTCGGCCCGGCTGGCGGCCGCGTGGAGCGCGAGGGAGCCGGCCGTGCGCAACCATAATTACACGGCCAAGAATATCTGGCTCCTGGCTCAGCTCTATGCCCTCACTGGAGAGGCGCCCTATCGAGATGCCCTGCTGGATCGGCTGGAGCGCAACCTCAAGCCGGGCGTGCTCATGGATCGCAACGCGGATGGTCTGGTGGACGGTATGACCCATCAGCCCTTTGCCGAACTCAATCCGGTGGCCCGTCACCCCGGACGCATGTGGGACGGGCACAACAGCATCCTCTGGTATCAGGCGATGAACACGTGGGCCATGACAGAGGCCTATTGCGCCTTCCGCGACCGGGGCGATACGGATGAGGCCGCTGACTTGCGTCACTTGGCCATCGCCATGCTGGACAATATGGCTTGGGAGCTGACACAAATCGGACCGGGTGTGGATATCGGCGAGGGTGCCCATCCCACGCCCTATGCCCTTCTGGTCGGCCTGCGGAAAATCGCCGCCGTGGAGCAGGAATCCCACGCGGACTGGGAGGCCGCCCTGGCCGCGCTCTGGAACACGGGATACTTCGAAAGCTTCGAAGGTGGCCGAAGCACGGCCAACTGCGGCTTGTATCTGCTCCACCTGAGCGGAACGCCATTTGTTCCATTGGGTGAACGCGTCCCTTGATACAACTGGACTGTCGAAGCGAATCGCTGGCATAATATATATTATGAATACACTTTTAAAACACCTCGTCCTCCTCGTCTGCGTCGCACCGAGAGTTGTGATTGCCCAGGACGCCTTTGAGGCGCCGCCCATCAGCTACAGCGAGACCGCCCCGGATAATCCCGTCGAGCGGCTCCGGTCGAGCCTTGAGTCGGGCGGTGTCGATCTCAGCCCAGATGCCCACGGCTACCTGCGGCCCCTGCTTAAACTGCTGGGCATTCCCGAGTCTTCCCAGGTGCTGGTCTTCTCCAAGACTTCCCTCCAGATCAACAACATCTCCCCCGCCGCACCCCGCGCCATCTACTTTAACGACGACGTCTATATTGGCTCCGTGCAGCACAGCGATATAGTGGAAATCTCCGCCGCCGACCCGAAGCTGGGGACGGTATTCTACACCCTGTCGCCCGGCGCAGGGTCGCGGCCCGAGATTGTGCGCCAGCGGCACGAATGCCTTCAGTGCCACGGGGGCAGCATGACGCGGAACATGCCGGGGCACATCGTGCGGTCGGTCTTTCCGGCGCAGGACGGACAACCCATCATGAAGGCGGGATCGGCCCTGACGGACCACACGACGCGGATGGAGGAGCGCTGGGGCGGCTGGTACATCACGGGGACCCATGGCAATGCCCGGCATCGGGGCAATCAGATCGCCACGGAGACGCAATTCGACGCGATCATCGACGTGGAGGCCGGAGCCAACCAGCCGACCCTGCCGCCCCGCGTAAACACGGCGAACTATCTGACCCCGCACAGCGATATCGTCGCCATGCTGGTGCTGGAGCATCAGGCCCAGATGCACAACCTGATAACCCGGGCCAGCTTCGAGACGCGCATGGCCCTCCACCGTCAGGCGGTCATGGACAAGATATTCGAC